>JAYTMG010000586.1:0-7917 GCA_043728745.1 Verrucomicrobiaceae bacterium | reverse complement strand
GGGAAATCCGAACACGGGCGACCTGAACTTCAATCTCGCGAATCGACAGACGGGCTCGCTCGCGCCGCAAAGCTGGACTCCGGCGGGCAATACGCAAGTCGGAAACCCGACCCCGGTCACGCAGCCGCTCGGCGTGAACGGCGACTATTTGCTGCTCGCTTTTGGCGCGAGCGCGACGGTCGGCGGGCCGCTGACTTCCGGCGTTGTTCCGGGGCCGGTGAAGATCAATTTTGACATGTTCAAAGGAAACTCCGGGAATGCAACCGAGTGGACGAGCTTCACACTGCGCGGCGGGGCAAATCAAGGCTTCCCGATTGCGGGCTCGGGCGAGGTTGGCTTTCTCTATCGGCTGAACACGGGTATCCAGATTTTTAGCAACAACGGGCTGGTGCAGGATTTCCCATCGACCTCGGGCGGCGACAGTTTCGGATTTTATCTCGCGGATTCGGCGGGCACGGGCTCGCCGTTTGCGGGCAATGGCACGAAGCTCGTCATCACTCAAGGCGGCGGAGTCATCAGCAGCTTTGCGCTGAATACCGGCATGGCTCCGAGCTACGTGACGTTTGGCTCTTCGGGCGGAATGATCGGCGGCGTGGACAACCTCGCGGTGAACAATTTCAAAACAAACGTGCTCGCGCCGACGACGCCCGTTTCGCTCACGACAGCGGGCGCGAAGTTCGAGCTCGATGGCGTGAACCAAACCATCGCGTCGCTCGACGGCGTCGGCGGCACGGAAGTCAAAATGGGGCCATTCTCGCGCCTCACAGTAAATGGCGGCGGCGGCTTCGCTGGTAACATCACGGGCGGAACAGCAAGCCTTGCGAAGAGCGGGGCGGCCCCATTATTCCTCAGCGGCACCAACAGCCACGGCGGTGGAACGACCATTTCGAGCGGACCAGTCTTCGCATTCAATGTCGCGGCTCTCGGCACAGGCCCGGTGAACATCGGCTCAGGCGGAAATTACCTCCCGTGGTTCAACACCGGATCTCCCATCATCCCGCACAACTTCACGCTCAACGGACTCGGCGGCGACGCTGGCGACGGATTGAAGAGCGCAATTTACGCAGACGGCGGTGGCGGCGGCTACAACGAGTATTTGATGACGGGAAGCGTGACGCTCACAGCGACCAGCAACATCAGCGGTCACAATACGAACAATCTCCGTGTGCTCGGCCAAATCACCGGCCCCGGCGGACTCACAAAAGGCTCGGGACGCGTGGATGAAAACAACGCGCTCATTTTGAGCAATCCTGCTAACGACTACGCGGGCAACACGACCATCACAAACGGCACGCTGCGGCTCGGTGCCTCGGAAGTCATCCCTCACGGAGCCGGAAAAGGCGTTGTCTCCGTGAGCGCTGGAGCAACGTTCGACCTCGCTGGAAACAACGAGACGATCAACAATCTCTCGGGTGCCGGAACGGTCACTTCCAGCGCTGGCGTCGTCATCGGAGCACCCGCGTTCTTTAACACGAATGCGGGCTCGGGAATCGACACCGGCAAGACATACACGCACGTGCTTGATTTCGGTGACGGCACCGCAGCATCCGTGAACGGCGTCGCATTTGAAGCTGCCGGAAATTCTGGAACTAACTGGTCACTTAGCGGTGCGACTTTTCTCCTTCCGGAAGGTGCGGGCTCCCCAACCTCGCCGACATTCGGCGACGGCGCGAACGGCACCGGAATGAACAAGCTGTTCAGCGATTTCTATTATAACGGCAACCCTGCGGTCCTCACCCTTTCCGGCCTGACTCCCGGCACCACTTACGAGGCGCATCTCTTCAATCGTCAATGGGGCGGCGACCGCACGCAGCTCTTCCAAGTCAATGCTGGAGCCGCTGCTGGAGCGTTGCTGTTTAATCAAGACGCCAGCGCCACGCCGAGCTTCCTCTCATTCCGTTACACAGCGGATGCGTCGGGAACGGCATCCATCACGACGACCCAAATCGGCGCGGGAACCTACCACTGGTATGGCGCGACGAACGAAGTCGCGGCGGCGGCTGCCGCGACTCAACTGACCGTCGGCGACGCGTCGAACTCGGCATTTAGCGGCAGTATTACTGGCCCAATTTCGCTGACCAAAACCGGTGCCGGAACGCTGGAACTCAGCGGTGCCAACACGAACACCGGCTCGACGTTCGTGTCGGAAGGCAAACTGCTCATCAACGGCACACTCGCGAACACCGACCTCGTCGTCATCAACGCCGGCACACTCGGCGGAAGCGGCAGCATCAATCCCGCAGCAAATGTGTTCGTCGTAGGCGGCGCGGAAGTTTCGCCCGGCAACAGCATCGGCACGCTCAGCGCAGGCCCCGTGTCATTCCTCGACACCTCGATCTTCAGCATGGAAATCGGCGTTTCCACCGCCGATCAACTCGTCGTCACCGGAGCTGGCAGCATCTCTGGAACCGTCGCTCTGAATCTCTCGCTACTCGGCGACCCGACGGACGACGCATATTTCACGCTCATCGACGGCACGAGCCCGTTCGACGGCTACGCAAGCGGCGGTCGCTTCAGCTACGGTGGCAACAGTCTGGACGAAGGCGAACTCTTCATCGTCACCACGGGTGCATTCACGCAGGAATTCTCCATCAGCTACGCAGCCGACGCGGGCAAAGACGTAACCGTCCACGCCACACCGGAGCCCGGCAGCGCAGCCCTTCTCCTGCTTGGCGGAGTCGCCTTCCTACGCCGCCGTCGTCGCAGCGAATAAGGCCCTTTCGGCAGCCCAGCAAACATTGGCGATAATACGCCAATGTGCGGCAGCATCCCGTGACTTACGAAATGAAGCGGGATGCGCCATCGGCTTTGGGAATGACAGCCATCGAAGGAACACAGGACGTGGAAACCAATGACCACGCAGCGCCCGTGCCGTCGCAGTCGCAGTCTATAAAGACAAAGACTTCCGGCATCGCGCGGAGCGAAGCTGTCCCTTGCGAAATCACGACGAAAAGAGCATACTATGCCCGATGAAACTACGATTGGATCTGCTGGAGCACCTGACGGACGAGGACATCCTGAAGGCGGTGGTGGAGAACACTCACCGCTTCAAGCCCGAGCCTCTTTTTTCAAAAACCGGAGTTGGGAGTCTGTCGTCAGCTTCAACCGAGGAGCGTGCGCGCGAGGTGGAGCACAGCACGGAATTAACCCGGAAGCTGGAGGAGCGTGCGCGGCTCGATGGGAAGAGCAGCGGGGAAAAATAATCTCGCTCATTGAGGCGTTCGACTTTCTCCGTTCGTGTCACAGGAGTGCGCCGTTTCTTTTCCTGAACGGCAATACGTTTGCTCTGATCGGGCGTGAAATGGTGTTGGCATTGTTCAGCGATTTGCCGCCCAGCCGCAAACGAGAGGCGGGGTCATCTGTGGGTCACTACATCGCAGGCGTATTGGACCGCGAGTCGATGGTGCAGGTCATCGAGTCACTTTGCCGGGCGGCGGATTTGGTATCGGGGACTCGGGTGATGACATTGGGCGGCTCGCTACGCGGGATCATTGTGCGGGTGCTCGAAGATGGGCGCGTGGTCGTGCGGCCTGATGGTTCCGCGGGCGAACTTGTCGCGCTGCCGGAAAACCTTTTGCCGGAGACCAAGTAGCAGACGGCACTCCAGGTCCGCCCGGCGTGAAATGATGCCCTGTTTTTTGCAATTTCGTAGTCTCCCAATTTTTCTGCCCAACATCTTTATGCCAAATGAGCGGGTCGATTTGGCATAAAGATCAC
Source organism: Verrucomicrobiaceae bacterium (assembly GCA_043728745.1). Taxonomy (GTDB): domain Bacteria; phylum Verrucomicrobiota; class Verrucomicrobiia; order Chthoniobacterales; family Chthoniobacteraceae; genus SXWH01. Next base: position 4,200 of record JAYTMG010000586.1, on the reverse strand, counting down.
ACGCAAAAATGGGCGAACTATTCTCCGCCGCTGCAAACACGCGTCAGCACGGTTCGGCTTCCATTCCCGCTTATTCTGCGGACAATTTTCGAGCTATCCGAATTGAAGAAATCGCGTATCGTTTCCGCACTCTCTGACACCATGCTCCGCAAAACACTTCTCGCCCTGACACTTTTCGTCTCGCTGCTCTTCGCGCTGCCGCCGAATGACTCCGTCGTCGTCTTTAATGAAATCCACTACAACCCGACGGGCGTCGGCGAGGCGGCGGAGTTTATCGAGGTGCAGAATGTTATGGCGGTCAGCGTCGATCTGTCGGGCTGGCGCGTTTCCGGCGGGGCGAATTTCGATTTTCCAACTGGCACGGTGATTCCCGGTGGCGGGCGCATCGTCGTGGCGAAAACTCCGGCGATGTATGCGGGCTCGATGGGGCCGTTCGTCGGCGCGTTGAGTAACTCCGGCGACACGATCCGGCTGCGTGACAACAACGACCGCGCGATGGACGAACTCACGTACGGCGACAAGGGCGAATGGCCCATCGCGCCGGATGGCGGCGGCGTGACTTTGTCAAAAACCACGGCGTCTTCGAACTCGGCGCGTCCGCAGTCGTGGACTTCTAGCGCGCAAGTCGGAGGGACTCCGGGGACCGAGAATTTCCCGCCGCCGCCGCCGCCGGTTTCCACGCGGCCTGTGGCTCGCGATACGACTTGGAAATACACGCAGACTGCGCCGGCAGGAACTTGGAATACGGCGGGCTTTGACGACACGACTTGGTCGAGCGGACAGGCGGGTCTGCACTTCGGGAATCCTGCACTTTACATGGATGGACCGCCGGTCGTCGCGGGCGGAATCTGGACGGTGAAGCCGTGGACGAACGATGCGACCTCGGACATTTCGAGCGGCAAAAGCTACACGCACAAGATCGGTCTGAACCGCGCGGGCGCTTACTCGGCGATCAATGGCGTGACGTTTGATTCGCCGGGCACGGGCGTGGCGAGCGGTGCGAATTGGGTGCTGCTCGGGGCACCGAATCAGTTTACAAACAACGGCAGCGGTGCCGGAATTAATCTTCTGCCCAGCGGCACGGGAAGCTTTCAGCTCTGCCAGGAGTTTTTCTGGGGCAATTCGTTCAACGGAAAATCGCGCATCGAGCTGTCGAATCTCACGCCGAATCAAAGCTACATCGCGACATTTTACGCGACTGGTTTTGGCGATCCACCGGTCCGGCGCAATCTCATCACGCCGAGCGATACAGGCATCGGGCACATCGTGGATGAAAATGCGACGCTGTCCGGCAACGGCCTCATCGTAAAGTATCACTACACCGCGAGCGGCAACGGGACTTTCGCGTTTGATTTCACGCCGATCGATGCAGGCACTTGGCATCACTACGCGTTCAGCAACGAAGTCGCAGTGGCGCTTCCAGTCGAGGTTCCGGCCACGGGCGTGACCGTCTCCAGCTTTTCGTCGCAGCGCACGGCGGGCTTCACCCGCGCTGCTGCAAACTGCGTGAATGGAAGCGGTGTTTCCGGGCAAACGCACGGCACGACGGCGAACGCGAACATGTGGCAGACGAACGGTTTTGCCAGCGCGCCGACGGACGCGTTGCCTGCGGACATTGTGTTCGATCTCGGCAGCATCATGCGGCTCACGTCGATGCACATTTGGAACTACAACGAAATCACGCCGGACAACAGCGTCGGCGCAAAGACGGTGGAAATCCTGACGGCATCGGCTGTCGGCGGACCGTTCACGAGTCAGGGGACTTTCACATTTATCAAAGCGAGCGGCCTTGCGACGGAGCCGGGCCAGCACATCGAGCTCGACCGCGCGAATGTGCGCTACGTGAAATTCAACATCACCGCGAACCACGGCAACGGCAGCCAGCACACGGGCCTCAGCGAAGTGAAATTTTACAAAGAAGGCGTGCTCGGCGTCGCACAGCCGATCGCGCTGCGCGAGAAAATCTCCACGCTTTTCAACACGGGCGTGACGAATACCGGCGCAGTCGCGACGGCTGGCACGGGCGACTTGCACTATACAAACGTGACTAACGGAATCCCGGCAGTCGTGCAAAACGGACACCCCGCGTGGTTTGGTCCCGATGGTGTTTCGAACTGGACCGGCATCACCGCAAACGGGACGGAGAATGTCGTGGCGAGCACATGGACGTGGCGCACGACGGCGGATTTCAGCGCGTGGCAGCCGGGCACGTTTGATGTGCAGCTTTACTACGCCGCCGACAACTCGCTCGACAGCGTGTTGCTCAACGGCGTGTCGAAAGGAATCTCCGGCGGCGGCTTCGGCGCGTTCAACGGACCGTTCCCGATCACTGGATTTGCGAATGGTTTAAACACGCTCAATTTCGCCTGGACGAACGCCGGACCTGACCCGAACCCCGGTGGATTCCGTATCAAATGGGACGCGACCGGCCAGCCGCTGCTCGCCAAGACCGCGCTCGCGAGCAACCCGACCACGACGTATTTCCGGAAGACGTTCACAAACTCCGGCGCGGCGAATTCCGCATACCGGCTGCTGCTCAATCAGCTCGTCGATGACGGTGCGGTTTTTTACCTCAACGGCGTCGAAGTTTATCGCACGAATATCACCGGCACGCCGACGAGCACGACGCCCGCAGATACGGATGTCGTGTATCCGAAATTCAGCGGCAGCATTGAAATCCCCGCATCCGCCGTGGTGCCGGGAACCAATGTGCTCGCGGTGGAACTCCACCAGCATCCGGCGGGGACGGCGGACGCATTTCTCATGGCGCAGCTCGACATGATCGAGACGCCCGCGCCGCTTAACTTCACGATTCCTGTGCAGATGAACGAAATTGCCAGCGCCACGGCGGGGACATGGTTTGTGGAGCTTCGCAATACGAGCAGCGCGGCGGTGAATCTCACCGGCTGGACGCTCAGCACCTCGACGGGCGCGACGTATTCGCTCACCGGTTCTGTCGCAGCGGGGGCGCTGTTTTCCATCGATCAAACGACGCTCGGATGGCGTCCGCCGGATGGCGCAAAGCTCTTCCTCTCCGCGCCCGGCGCGAATGTCGAAGGCGCGGTAATCAAGAACGCCGCGCAAGCCCGCGACGCTTCGGGCCGCTGGCGCACACCGAGCGCGCCGACTGCGGGAACTGCGAATACATTCAGCATCCCGGACAGCATCGTGATCAACGAACTCATGTACAACCACGCGCCAATCTTTCTCCCGACTGGCGCGACGCAGAATCCCGAGGAATGGATCGAGCTTTATAATAGGAGCGCTTCGCCCGTGACGCTCACTGGCTGGAAGTTGCGCGGCGGCGTGAGCTTCGACTTCGCGGTGGGCACGACGATTCCGGCGGGCGGTTATCTCGTGGTTTCAAATAACGCACCGGCGTTGCTTGCGAAGTTCCCCGGCATTTCCGTCGTCGGTCCGCTCATCGGCTCGCTTTCGAACAGCGACGATCTCATCACGCTCGAAGACGCAAACGACAACGCCGTAAACGAAGTCCGCTATTTTGAAGGCGGACGCTGGGACGAGCGCGCGGATGGTGGCGGCGGTAGTCTGGAGCTGCGCAATCCCGGCATGGACAACAGCGTTCCCGAAGCGTGGGCCGCGTCCGACGAGACGAGCAAATCGTCGTGGCAGACATTTACCTACACCGGCACCGGCGCGCCGCCTCCGGGCAGCAACGACCCGACTCAATACAACGAATTCGTGATGGGTCTGATCAACGAAGGCGAATTTCTCATCGACGACGTGAGCGTTCTCGACGTCACGTCCGGCAACATCCAGCTCATCCAAAACGGCAACTTTTCCGCAGGCACCGCAGCGGCTTGGCGGAACATCGGCAACCACGGCAGCCACGGCCTCACGGTGGTCGTGGATGATCCATCGTCGCCCGGAAATAAAGTGCTCAAAGTTGTCGCCACCAGCGCGACCGAGCACATGCACAATCATTTGGAGACGACGCTGAAAAACGGCGCGAGCTTCGTGACGCTCAACAGCGCAAACACGTACACCGTTTCCTTCCGCGCCCGCTGGCTCAGTGGCTCGCCGCGCTTGAACTCGCGTCTGTATTTCAACCGCCTCGCCCGCACGAGCCTGCTGCCGATGCCGCAAAACAACGGCACGCCCGGCGCGCAGAACAGCCGCTTCGTCGCGCTCGCAGGGCCGACGTTCACTTCGCTCTCGCATTCGCCCGTGCTGCCGCAG
>JAYTMG010000585.1:0-3628 GCA_043728745.1 Verrucomicrobiaceae bacterium | reverse complement strand
GATCATCGGCTTGTCGTAAATCGGGAGAAGCTGCTTGCAGGCGATCTGCGTGAGTGGATACAGGCGCGTGCCTGCGCCGCCGGCGAGGATGATGGCTTTTTTGGTCATGGTGAGATTAGCGTTTGGAGTTCTGCGACCAGCGGCGGAGCATGTCCATCCACTCCTGCTCGAAGTGGCGTCCGGATTTTTGGGCGACGGTGTAGGGTCGTGCGGGACCGGCTTCGTCGAACGGATCGTCGCTCCGTTTCCCTGCGATTCGGAAGCCAGTGAAATCGGGTGCCAGTTCGCAAAGAATTGCGGCGGGAATCGTGCTCTTTTCCTCGATGGTCGCGCTGATGGTCACGCCCGTGAGACGCCGGAGCATCCATGCAGTGAGAGCTTCGCGGGAGCTGGCGGCGTGGACGTGGCGGATGCCGTCGCGCTTGATCCAGGTGCGCAGAGAAAGCGCATAGCGGGCGTGGCGCAGAAAGTCTTCCGTGGAGAGTTTGCTGCCGAGGTCGCCGCGCCATGTTTCCATGCGGTGACGTAGATCTTTTTGCTGCTGCCATTCGGCTTCCACAACCATCGGGTCGGGCAGGAAATCGACGTGCGGCAGCGTGATGCGCCAGTCGGTCGGCGGGGTGCCTCCGCCATGCACGGCGTAGGCGCGAAATGCAGGAAATGCGTCGGCGAGCTGGCGCAATTCGGCTTCGTGCCGCTCGGACGCGGGCCACTCGTGGAGCAGCACGGCGAGGTCTGCGACGCGCGGTGCGGGCTTTGTATCGAGCTGCACCGTTTGCTCGAAACGACTGAGGAGCACTTTCACCGTGTGGTCCACGCTGAACTCCGCTTGCAAACGCTGCTGCCCGGCCGCGCCGAACTGCTCGCGCAATTCGGATGAGCGCAGCAATTTTTCCAGCGCTTCCGCAAGCTCGGCGGTGTCGCCGGGTTTGCAGATGAAGCCCGTCTCGCCATGCACGATTTGCTCGGGCACGCCGGCGATTTTCGTGGAGACGACCGGGCGCGCACTGGCCATCGCTTCGAGGATGACGGTGGGGAAAACATCGCTCGCGCCGACTTGGTCCACGATGCACGGCAGGGTGAAAATGTCGCAGCTCTTTAGCGCGGAAAAGACTTCTTCCTGCGGCAGCGCGCCGGTGAGCCGGACCATTTCGCCGAGCTTTGCGTCGGAGATTGCGCGCTCGAGTTGCGGACGCCACGGACCTTCGCCGATGATGTCGCACTGAAAGGCCAGCCCGCGGTCCCGCAAGGCTGCGGCTGCGGTGATGAGATGGTGAAAGCCCTTAAACTCGATGAGTCGCCCGATGGTCACGATCCGAGGAATCGAATTCGATGCGCCGGGCCGCGCTTTGGTGAAATTCGATAGATCCATCCCGTTAAAAACCCGGAACATTTTGTCGATCGAAGTGGGACAAATGCGCCGCATTTCGCTGGTGCTCCACGCGGTTTCATTCGCGACGAACTCGGCCTCGCGGCAGATCTCGGCGAGCAGTTCATCGTTCCCGAGATCCACCATGTAGTCCTGCCCGTGCGTGGACATGCTGAACGGAAGTCCGCTGATGGCCTTGATAAACACTGCCGTGTGCGCCGCACGATTCGCAAAGTGGACGTGGAAATGCGTGAAGCCGCGCGCTTTGAAAAGGTCGGCAAAATACAGCGCGTTCCGTGCGCGAACGTTCGACTTGTAGTCGATCCCGTATTTGCGCTCGTGGCTTGCGACGAGGTCCGCCGGCCAGCGTCCGGTGCGCTTGGCCTCTTGCTCGCTGAGCTTCAGGATGCTCTGCGGTGGCGCGTAGTGGACGGGCGCTTTGAGCCGCGCGTAATGGCCATGGCGAAACGACGTGTGAGGTGGATAGATGCTGAAGATCTCGAGCTCCACACCCGCGCGTTCGAGCGCGAGCATCTCGGTATCGACGAACGTCTGCGAGACCACTGGGTATCTGCTAAAAAGGTATGCGATGCGCACAGCGGGAATTTCTCAGAGAAGTTCGCCCCGACTGCGAGCGGAAAATGACTGCATGTTCTGTTTTCCCGATCTCAGCGGCGTCGTCGGTTTACGCTTTTTTCTTCCTGCGGACGGCTGGTTTCGCGGGCGTGGACTCGATCGTTCCGCTGGCGAATCGCGTGACGATCTTCCCCGCAGCAGCGGCGGATTCCGGGGTGCGAAGCAGCGCGCCTTCACCGTCTGTCGTGATGGTGTATCCGCGTTTCAGCGTGGCATCCGGCGACAAGATTCGGAGCATGGCGGCGACTCGCTCCACAGCAGCGACGCGGAGCGCGATGGATGCGTTCGCCTTTTCGCGAAGCCGCGCGGATACGGCGGCAACTTCCTGTCCGCGCAAGGCGAGGATCTGATCGGGGCGATGGCGAAGAAGTCGCGACTCGACCCCCGCGAGTCGGCTGCGATGGCCTGCGAGAGAATCGCTCACGGCGCGTGTGAGGGACTGCTCGATGAGGTCGATCTGCTGGGCGAGTTGCTCGATGCGCGCGGTGGGATCGCGGAAGAGCGGATGGCTGGCAAGGAGTGCGAGAGCGGCGCGGGCACGCTCCATTTCTCCCGTCGCAGCGCGCTGCATCCGGCGCGAAAATTCAGCGAGCTGCCGAAGTAGCTCGGTGGTGTCGGGCGCGACGATCTCGGCGGCGGCGCTGGGTGTGGGCGCGCGGAGATCTGCGACGAAATCGGCGATGGTGAAATCAATCTCATGCCCGACTGCGGAGACGACAGGAACGGCGCACCCGGCGATGGCGCGGGCGAGTGCTTCGTCGTTGAATTCCCACAGGTCTTCCATGCTCCCGCCGCCGCGTGCCAGTACGATCACGTCCACGCGCTCGTGCAAGTTTTGCAGATTTTCGAGCGCCGCGATGATCTCTTTTGCGGCTCCGTCGCCTTGTACCCGTGCGGGGCTGACGATGATTCGCAACCACGGTGCGCGGCGGGCGAGGATTTGCAGCATGTCGCGCAGCGCGGCACCGGTCGGCGAAGTCACAATACCGAGCGTGCGGGGGAATGTCGGCAGCGCGCGCTTGTTTTCCGCGTCGAAAAGTCCTTCGGCGGCGAGCTTGCGTTTGAGCGCCTCGAAGCGCGCTTGGAGCTGGCCCGCGCCAGCCTGCTGGATGGTCGTGACGTTGAGCTGATACTGGCCGCGCGCCTCATACACGGTGATGCGCCCTTTGGCCTGCACGAGCATCCCGTCGCGGATTTGCACGGTGCTTTTTTTCCACATGCCGGGCCGTGCAAACATGACGCACGCGAGCTGGGAATCCGCGTCTTTGAGCGTGAAGTATTGATGCCCGCTGGCTTGCTGCCGGTAGTTCGAGACTTCGCCTTCGACCCACACTTCGACGAACGCTCCCTCAATGACGGAGCGGATTGCACGGGTGACATCGCCGACGGAAAATATGCGCGGCTTCACCTCCGGCGCGGGGCCGGTGGAAAAGGAAAAAAGATCATCAGACGGATCGGGCACGGCGCGGAGTTTCGGTGCCGCCGACGAATTTGGCGAGGATGGAGAGTGCCGCAAGGGAATTCCGGGTGTGATTAATTCTACTTTGTTACTTGCGCTGAGGCACCGCGAGATTGGCCCGCGAAAAACGCAAAAAAGCGCGAAATGGGAAATCCTTTCGCGTC
>JAYTMG010000584.1:0-5715 GCA_043728745.1 Verrucomicrobiaceae bacterium | reverse complement strand
CCAGCGCAGTGTGCCTTCGTCGCCGCCAGCGAGAAAGAGCAGATCTACCTTGCCATCGCGGTCGGCGTCTTCGGCGAAAAGCTGCCCCATTTTATCCTCGCCCGTGAGATACACATCAGGGTCGCCAAATCCGCCCGTCGGCTTTTGCAAAAAGACGATCAACTTCCCCTTCCCCAGCACGGCGAGATCGCTCCGCCCGTCGCCGTTCAAGTCGGCAGTTTGCAAATGCTGCGTTCCGAGCAGCGCCTCGAAGTCCTTGTATTTCCAGGTCTTCGTGAACGTCCCATCCGCCGCCTGAAACCGCACAATGAGCGCGTCCTCGACGCCCGTCAGCGCGATGTCGGGGCGCTTGTCGCCGTCGAAATCGGCTGCCACCATCGCATGATGCCGCTGGTCCGCCGGGATCGACACTTTCTCAAATCGCGAGTCCTCAACAGCCGGCTCCCAGCGATTTCGGGTTACCGCGCGCCGGGCATTTTTGGCCGCTGCTTCGCCGGGAGCGCGCTGATAGAGCAGCACGAGTTTCGCATTTTCGTTATTGATGAGCCCGACGTCCAGCTTGCCATCGCCGTCGAAATCGACAACGGCTGGTGAGCGAGTGTCCCAAGTCACCTTTGCGATCTCCGGGCCTGTGAACTGGATGCTCAATGGCTCGGCGGAGAGTCCCGCAGCAGCGAATGAGAGAGCGATGAACGCGCGTCTCATTTCTTCTTTTCAGCGATGTGGAACCGAACGCGGAGCGAGCCTGCGTCGGCGTATTGCCTTGTGCCCAGCACGAGCGAAAGGTTCAGCTTTTTCGGAAGGTCTTTAAGATTCACCATATCGCTGATTCCGGGCATCTCACCGAAGCCCGCAGCCATACCGAGGAGCGAATCGAGCGTCGATTCCAAGTCGAAATATCCGGTGCTCATGTCGCCACCTGCGAGACCTTCGAGTGCGGATTTTACAACGGGGAGCGAGAACAAATGATCGTCGCCACCCTTGGCCAGGCGGGTGAGCGTTTTCTCCAAAAGAGTCTGCGGCCCCATGCTTAGGAAGAACCAATCATCCGTGAAGACGTAGCCCATTGGCGCGTCCTTCATGTTGTAGATAGTGAGGCCCTTGTACTCGCGCTTGTCAAACATCGCGCCGTCCGGAGCGGTTTTGTTGATGATCGTGTTCACCGCGAGTTCCAGGGCTTTTCGATTCTTGAGTTTCAAACCGAGAATCGTCGGCTCGATATCCACTTCCTCGTCACCTTTAGATGCCGCCTCAGGAGGTGTCTCCGTTGCACTCACGACATCCGGAGCGAGATTGCCGAGGATGTCCTTGCGGATATCCACGCCGAGTTGCTTCTTCAAGTCATCGAGCTGAGCCCCGATAATGTCGCCCATTGCGGGCACCGCTTCTTTCACGATTCCTTCGATCACGACCAACAATTTCCCAAAATCAATCGCCCCGTAGCTCGCACTCTCGGCATCCGGCGGGATAAAAGTCGGCACTGTTCCAGCGCTAAACGCGGTCATGAGTTTCATCAATCCGGGCTCGCCGTGGTAAGTCATGCCGAACTCTAGGTCCGAACGATTCTTCGTGATATCGAGCGTCATGTAAATGAAGTCCATCTTCTCCAGCCCTAAGGCGCGCACTACGCTAAGTCCCTGTCCTGCGGCTGCTCCGCCCTGCTTCGCGGCGATATTCATGGCGGATTTCACGACCGACCCGAGGTCGAAAAAGGAAACCATGTCACTGTCTTTCGATGACTTCGCGAGAGCCGTAAAGCGCGGCGAATCTGCCAGAGATTTGCCTCCTTTTTTGACCCGATCCACTACTGCACGAATTCCCGCTTCGCTGAGGCAGAGGACGATCGTTCCGTCGATGAGCGCGTAGGATGGTGTCTCGATGAACGACTTTGCACCTTTTTTGAGCTTCCATGTGCGGAGTTTCACGCCCGCGTAGTCGTCCGACGTTGCATCATATTCATCGGGGAAAGTCGCGAGCTTGAACGGCCTCGCTGCGGTCGCGGTGTTCGGGATCATTTCCTTGAAGATACGGCCGTACGAACGGGCAATCTTATCCGCCATGGCATCATCGCCGGAGAAAGTCATCACCATTGTGGCGTCGAGAATCCCCTTCAGCGCCGTTTCTGGATCTGCACCGGGAGCCCCGGCCATTCCCTTCATGAAAATCTTCGCGACATCAATATTTACGCCGAGTGCCGACGGGCCGCTGAACATTTTCTGAATCTCTTCCAGCGATTTCCCGGTCTCATCCTTTAATATCTTGTCCGTCTTTTCCTTACTTTCCGCATGTTTCGCCATGAGTGGCGCGAAGACCTTCTTGAGCTCGGAGGCGGCGATCGCCTTGCGGATCGGGTGATCTTCTAAACGCTCGAAAAGATTGGAATCTGTCGAACTCGAAAAGATGGTCACATCCTCCGGAAGCAGCGTCGTGAGATTATCAATGGCACGAGCCGGCAGCCAGGAGGCGGCGAGCACGATGAGTGTGCAGATGCGGTATTTCATAAATGATTATTTGGAGATTGGTTGCGCGATGCGGGGCGGACGATTGTAGCGAAAGCCCGAGTTTGGATTCGCCGGATCGAAGGCGAACGCCTCGCGGTTGCGGAGAAATACTTTCAGCATCGCAGCCGGAATCGAAAACCCGAGCCCCTCGGCTCCTGGCGCGACGATCTTCATATTGTTTACGCCCACGACTTCGCCTTTGAGATTGAACAGAGGTCCGCCCGAGTTGCCGGGATTTATCTGCGTCGTGGTCTGGATGTAAATGTGCCCGTCTTCGACTCGATTTTTTAGCGAGATGATGCCCTGGGAAACCGTGCGCTCCAAACCGAGCGGCGCGCCGATTGCAAAGACTGGCTGGCCTTGGCGCAAATCATCCGAGTCGCCGAGCGGCACAAACGGGAATTTGATTTTCTCACCGCCTTCGATCTTCAGCAGCGCAAGATCCATCTCCGCGTTTGATGCGACAATGCGGACGTTTTCCCACGTTTTTTTGTCCATCCCTTTGCTCCCTTGGCCGAAGACAGTAATCGTGATTTCGCTCTCGCCGGCGATGACGTGATCGTTGGTTATAAGGTAGCCATCTTCATGAATGATGAATCCCGAGCCGAGCCCGCCGGAAGTCTTCACCAGCACCACGCGGTCGCCGATCCCATTCACAAGATCCTTCACCGCCTGCGTGCGGGCAGCCGGGTCCAGCCGAAAAAGTTCATCGCCATGCACGATGGCTGCGGCGGCTCCCGGAGCGTCTTTCGTCACGCGGGTAATGGCTTCGCGTGGAATGGTGAGAACGGTGAACCCGAGATCCACCACCACGCGTTCCACGGTATCGGCGAGGATTTCGCCTCGCACGGAGCCTCCCTGGCTGAGTTCCACGGTGGCGGGAGCGCCAATTGCAGAGGACGCGATTGTGATTACCGCAGCGGCGAGACGAAGGCTTTGAGATTTCATTCGGAACGAGCGCGCATCATTTTCAGCGCAGCGCAGTTGGAAAGAGAATTATTTGCTCTTTTTCGCGGCGGGCCCTTTTGGCAGCGGCGGCGAGGGCGGGATTTTTGCGCGTCCGTTGACTTCATCCCATGACAATTCGCGGCGCTCCGTCATGCCGCCGCTCGTGTGCCATAGTTCGTAGGCGAGCTTCGGCACAGGGCCGGTGGTATCCACTTCGAAAATGCTCCACATTTTACCCTCGCTGCACGCGAGCCAGATTTCGGGACTCGGCGGACAACCGGCATTTCCGCTGCCGAATGGGCCGCTTGTTACTTCCAGCCAACGGCCCTCCACTTGGTATCCTGCGGTAAAATGGCGATCGCCGCTGAGGAAGACGACTCCTTCCATGTCCTTCAAGAAATCCAGCAAAGCACGACGCTCCGCCGGATAGCTCGACCATGAGTCCAGCGGGCCGCCCGACTCGATGACACTGCCGCCCGCGATGAACTTAAACTTCGCCTTGCTCGCCGTGATCTCGCGCTTCAGCCACGCGAGTTGCTTCTCGCCAAGCATCGTCTTGTCGTCGGTCTTCTCCGCCTTATCCGGCGAGCGGTAATAGCGCACATCGAGCATGAAGAAATCCGAGTCGCCCCGCGTGAATTTGAAGTAGCACCCGGGATTCTCCGGCTCGCCAAAAGCCCCGTTCGCCCACACTTCGCGGAACGCTCGCAATGAGTTTTCCTTGCCCGGCTGCGTGCCGTCGGAATCGTTCACGCCGTAATCGTGATCGTCCCAAACCCCGACGCACGGCACCTGCGCAGTCAACGCCCGGAAGCCAACGATTTCGCGGTGATTGAGATAATTTGCCCGCTGCTTCGCGAGGTCCGACGTGTTGCCGTAATGATTGTCGCCGAGCTGGAGAACGAGATCGACTTCCTGGCGCGCCGCCATGTCCGCCCACGAGGCCGCAGCCATGTAGCCGCGATAACCCGAGCACGACACAAAAGCCACGCGCATTTTCCCCGCAGCGCCAGGCGCAGGCGGAGTGCGGAATGAAGCGTGCGGGCGCACCGTCGCGGCCTCGTCGTCGAGGAGCACACTATAATAGTAACGACTGCCGGGCTCCAAATCGGGGATCTCCACAGTGCCCGCAAACGCTGTGTCCGCCGTCAACGCAGGTCCGGCGATCACACGGGCCTTCGCCAAATCCGCACTCGTGCTCACGCGCAATGTCACTTTCGCAGCGTTGCTCGCTTTCACCCACACGAGCGCCCGGTCATGGGCGACATGCCCGATCATCGGTCCAGCGCGCAGGAAAAGCGGCCCGTCCACCGCCACGTCCGGCGGGAGCGGCGGGAGACCCGTTTCGCTGCCAGAGTGCGTAGTATTGACTGCGGCGATTCCGCTCGTGGCAAACGGAATGAGTGTGGCTGTGAGGAAATGACGGCGGCTGAGTTTCATCGCGCGCAACCTGCGGGAGAAACATCATTTCACGCAAGCCGGTAGTGGGGTGCCCGGTGTGAAAGGGCGTGATTAAGAGTGAAATCGAGTCAGGGCGATGGTGACGCGTGGAAATATCGATTGATGAATGTCGATTGTTGATTGTTGAAGTGTCGGATGATGACGCGGCTCGCGAGAGGCGGAAAACTTCAACAATCAACAATCGAAGTTCATCAATCAGCAATCCGCCGGATGAGTATTACAATTCCACTTTTTATCACACCCGGCGCGGAATAATGGTGACGTACTCCCGCTACGAAACGCCTGCGGGGTAATTTCGCCGCACGCTTTCCACTTTGTCATTCTTCATGCCCACCCGTCCCTACATGAAGCCCTTCGCCCGCAGCTTCTGCATGGCATTGCGCTCGTGGTGATCCTGGGCGCGGCCTGCGCGCTCGCTCGTCTTTGTATTCGCGAGTTCTTCGATGATTCCATCGATCGTATCCGCTTCGCTTTCCACGGGGCCGGAGATCGGCCAGCAGCCGAGCGAACGGAACCGGTAGCGGTTTCCATCCTTGGCTTGCCGCGCAAAATACATCTGCGGAATCGGGATTCCTTCACGCTGAATGTAGAGCCAGATGTCGCGCTCGCTCCAATCGAGCAGCGCCTGCACCCGGACGTGTTCGCCGGGGTTGCAGCTCGTCGTGAACTGATTCCAAAACTCCGGCGGCTGGTCTTTGTAGTCCCATTCGAAGTCCTTCGTGCGCGGGGAAAAATAGCGTTCTTTCGCGCGGGTCGGGTCTTCATCGCGACGGATGCCGGTGATGAGCGCGTCCCATTTATACTC
>JAYTMG010000583.1:0-2898 GCA_043728745.1 Verrucomicrobiaceae bacterium | reverse complement strand
GTTCAAAAACAAGACGCAGATGGAGGAATACTTCAACATGGTCGAAGAGGCGAAGAAGCGCGACCACCGCAAGCTGGGCAAAGAGCTGGAGCTATTCGCATTCGACGACGACGTAGGCCCCGGCCTCCCGCTCTGGCTACCAAACGGGACGGTGCTCATCGAAGAGCTGGAAAAGCTGGCGAAAGAAACGGAGTTCGCCGCCGGTTACGACCGCGTGCGCACGCCGCATTTGGCGCGGGAGAATATGTATCTCACGAGCGGGCATCTGCCGTACTACGCGGAGTCGATGTTTCCGCCGATGGAACTAATCGAGGAGGAACTGAAGGAAAAGCGCACTCAACTGGTCGAGGAACTTAAGGGGCTCGAGATTGAACAGGACAGGGTCTACGCGGGCCGACAGACGTTTGGACAAGAAGACCCCATGTTCGCTAAAGTGGGAGAAGTCACCGACGAGGTATTGCGTGTTAAGCGTGAGATAGCTGCGCTTGGAGACCGCTACTACCTCAAAGCCATGAACTGCCCCCACCACCACAAAATCTTCGGTGCCGTTCCGCGCTCTTACCGCGACTTGCCGCTGCGGCTTGCGGAATACGGCACTTGCTACCGCTACGAGCAATCGGGCGAGCTGATGGGCCTCATGCGGGTGCGCTCGATGCAGATGAACGACGCCCACATTTACTGCACCGAGGCGCAGTTTGAGGAAGAGTTCCGCGCCGTGAATGAGATGTATCTGAAATACTTCCGCATCTTCGGCTTTGAAAAATACCAGATGCGCTTCTCCACCCACGACCCCGCGAAGCTTGGGCAGAAGTTCGTGGACGAGCCCGCGCTTTGGAAAAAGACCGAGGACATGGTGCGCAACGTCCTCGTCAAATCCGGCATCAACTTCGTCGAAGTGGCGAACGAAGCCGCCTTTTACGGACCGAAGATCGACGTGCAAGTGTGGAGCGCCATCGGCAAGGAATTTACCATCGCCACGAACCAAGTGGATTTCGCCGTGCCTGCGCGCTTCAAGCTGCAATACCGCACGCGCGACAACACGTTCGACACGCCGCTCTGCATCCACCGCGCCCCGCTCGGCACGCACGAGCGGTTCATCGGCTTCCTCATCGAGCACTACGCGGGGAATTTCCCGCTGTGGATGGCCCCGGAGCAAGTCAGCGTCATCACCATCGGCACCGACGAGCCGCTCGTAGAATACGGCAAAAGCATCGTCGCCGAACTGCGTTCGCACGGAGTCCGAGCGCAAGGCGACTACGGCAGCGACAAAATGCAGGGCAAAATCCAGCAAGCCGAACAACGCAAAGTCCACACAATGCTCGTCCTCGGAAACCGCGACCTCGAAGCCGGCAACGTAAGCATCCGCCTGCACGGAAAAGGAGCTGTCGGCGCAAAGAAACGCGATGAGGCGATTGCGGATATCCTCGCAGCCATAAAAGAGCGACGGGCGTGATCGGCGCGTGAGGAGCGCGGGCAATTTCAGAACTAGCGCGACTACGATTGCGGGGTTGAACACGGCAGCATGCGCACGCTTCAACTTCTGTCCTTCTTGGCACTCATCGCCCTGCCGCTCCACGCCGAGACTTGGCTGAAATGCCATATCCGCGTGCCGGACAATCTCGTGACGCCGCAGGAGAAGGATCTCTGGCGTGACTCGATGGTGCTGACGCTCGGTGAGCTGTCCGGGCCGTTCGCGGTGTATTTGAACGGACAGATAATCGGCGAAGGCGCATCGTCCACTGCGGGCAAGCGGCTGAAAGTGCCAAAGGGGATTTTGGAAAAAAGTGTGTTCAACACGCTCGCGGTGCGGCTGGAGAAAGATGAGCAATTTGCGCAAGCGCCGGTGTTCCGTACGTATTTCGAGGAACTCGTGCTCGGTGGAGAGTGGGAGAAATTTTCCGGCGACGCCGCTGCGCTGAAACCGCTCGCGCAGCCGCCAGAAAAAGCCGCGTTCACGGAGAAGGGATTTCGCCTTTCCACCATGCCGCTCGTCGCCACGGAGACGATGCCCGGTGCGCGGCTCTCGCCGACGGAGTCGCTTGCAAAGATGCGCACGGAGCCGGGGCTTGCGGTGGAGTTGATGCTCGCCGAACCGCTCCTCGCGCAGCCGACGCACATGTCGTTCGATGAGCGCGGACGGCTGTGGGTTTCGCAGTATCGGCAGTATCCGTTTCCGGCGGGGATCAAGCAGCTCAGCCGCGATCAGTATTACCGCTCGGTGTTTGATAAAGTGCCGCCGCCGCCGCCGAACCACGACCGCGGCGCGGACATCATTTCGGTGCATGAGGACACGGATGGCGACGGGATTTTCGACAAGCACAAAAACGTGCTCGAAGGTTTGAACATGGCCAACGCAGCGGTGTACGGCCACGGCGGGATTTGGGTGATGCAGACGCCGTATCTGCTTTTTTACCCCGACAAAAATGCGGACGACATTCCCGACGGAGCGCCGGAAGTGCGGCTTGCGGGCTTCGGTTTGGAAGACACGCACAGCGTGGCAAACGGCATCATTTGGGGGCCGGACGGCTGGCTCTACGGCGGGCAGGGCAGCACGACGACTTCGCGCGTGAACGGGATTTATTTCGAGGGCTGCATGGTCTGGCGGTATCATCCCGAGCGGAAAATCTACGAGATCTTCGCCGACGGCGGCGGGAACACTTTCGGGCTGGAGTTCGATGCGGAGGGCAATCTTTTCAGCGGGCACAATGGGGGCGAGACGCACGGCTTTCACTTCGTGCAGGGTGGCATCTACATCAAGCAAGGGCGGGAGCCCGGCAAGTTTGGCGGGAGCGGCAGCGCGTATTCGTTTGGCGATTTTGCGGCGATGAAAAGCGCGAATCCGATCCAGCGATTCACGCACAATATCATCATGGCGGAAGGCACCGCGCTGCCCACGCT
>JAYTMG010000582.1:0-5139 GCA_043728745.1 Verrucomicrobiaceae bacterium | reverse complement strand
GATTCCGCAAATGACCTCGCTCTCCGCAATACCACGCGCCGACGCGGGCGCTCGCTTGCCACGATTGGCGTGCTGGCGAGTGGAGTTTTCATGGTTGTCGCTGTGGATTCGTTTCGCAAAACCGGCGACATCGACGCCACGCGGAAAGACTCCGGCACCGGCGGATTTGCGCTCATCGGCGAAAGCGCCTCGCCCATTTACGAAGACCTCAATTCGCAAAAAGGCCGTGATGCTTACGCGCTGGATGACAAGCTCATGGCTGGCGTCCGAGTCGTCCAAATGCGCGTGCGCGATGGAGATGATGCGAGCTGTCTGAACCTCAATAAGGCGGTGCAGCCGCGCATTGTAGGCGTCGAGTCGGACGAAATGGGATTGCGCTTTTTGCCTGACGATAAGCGGGTATGGGATCGATTGAAATATCCCTACGCCAAAGTCGCTGAGCATAAGGAAACAATCCCTGCAATTGTAGATGCGAACACGCTGCAATGGGCGCTCAAGAAGAAGGTTCACGAAAGTCTGGAGCTCACCGACGAGCGTGGCGCGGTCTTGAAACTTGCGGTGGTCGGCAGTGTGCAGCCATCCATTTTGCAGGGCATCGCGGTTGTAAATGAATCCTACTTCATCGAAAAATTCCCCAACTCCGCTGGTTACCGCTTCTTCCTCATCGATTGCCCGCCCGAACGCGCCACAGCGGTGCGCGAACACCTCTCAGCGCAGCTCGGCGACCGAGGGCTGGAGCTCGTCCCCACCGCCCAGCGACTCGCGGAATTCAACGCCGTGGAAAACACTTATCTCTCCATTTTTCAAGTCCTCGGCGGACTCGGCATGTTGCTCGGAAGCGCGGGGCTCGGTATCGTCGTCGCGCGCAACGTGCTCGAACGCCGCCGCGAATTTGGCCTGCTCGAAGCCGTCGGATTCACTCCCGCGCAACTCCGCTCTCTCGTCTTCGCCGAACACCGCTGGCTCATCGTCGCAGCGCTCGGCATCGGCAGTGTGAGCGCTATCATCGCCGTGCTTCCCGGCATCATTCAACGCGGCGCGGGCTTCCCGTGGGGCTCGCTCACCGCGCTCTTCGCAGGCATGGCTGTGCTGAGCGTCTTTTGGGTTTGGCTGGCCACGCGCCTTTCGCTGCGTGGCTCGCTGCTCACCGCGCTGAGGAATGAGTAGCGATTTTCGTGGAGTCAGGCTTGCCGTTTACACGGCGCGAACGCTCTTCATCGCAGCGGCGTTTCTTTTTCCTGCTGACTTCGCTACGGCTGCCGAAGCGGAGAAGCGCGCAGAATTAAAAGCGGAGATTGCAGCATTGGAGGCTTCGTTGAGAACCGTCGTCCCGGACTTGGAGGACGAAATGCACGAATGGGAGGCGCACTTGCATCTGCCGATGAAATGGGAGCCGCTCACCGTGCTGGCGGCGGAGTCGCGTTACGGACGACTGAAGCCTCAGCCCGATGGCTCGCTGAAAGCCCCGCAGAGTCTCGCAGAGAAGGAGGTCTATACGATTCGCGCGACGACGAAGCTCAAAGAAATCACAGCATTTCGCGTGGAGGCGTTGCTCGACGACGGCATGATCGGACGCGCAGGGAACGCCGTGCTGACGGAGTTTCAAGTGACTGCTTCGCCCGCGAATGCCGGGCATCGTCCCGGCGACGGGCTGTCGCTGAGCTTCGCGGCGGGAAGCGCTGATTTCTCGCAGAAGGGTTTCGGGCCGCAATGGGCGCTCGACGGTGATCGCAAGACAGGCTGGGCTTTCGACGGTGCGACCGACAAGCCTCACGCGGCGGTGTTCGAGCTTTCCAAGCCGCTCGACGCTGGAGCCGGGATGGCGCTCACTATTGTTCTGCGGCAGGATTACAGCCAGCGAAGTCTCAACCGCGTGCGCATTTCCGCGACGACGAAGGCCACTCCCGTGCGTGAACTTCCCGACTCCATTCGGCAAACCATCGCGCTGGAGCCCAGCGAGCGCACGGCGGAGCAGAGGACGGAATTGATCGATTTCTTCCGCCCGATGTCCAAGGCGTATGCAGCCGTGCTCAAGCAGATCACCGAGAAGCGCGCGGAGCTTGCGCAGCTCAAGCCGGTTGCGCGTCGCGACACTCCCCGCCGGAAGTAAGCGCATTCAAGCACACCTTGATTCAGGGGGTGTGAACGGAGCAGCGAAAGTAGGACAGGTTTCCAACCTGTCGGGCTCGCAAGTACGGGAGAGGTGTTCGTGACATGGGCGCTGGGGACTGGTTGGAAACCTGTCTTGCTTTGCGCATCCACTTTTAAATCACACCTTGATGCAGTAGCGCCGAAAACCCGCGCTTGCGCAGATGGGCGGCGGGCGCGTACACCGAGCGCCCGTGGAAGGCCCGTTCATCCTGAATATTCTCAACATCGCCAAGCTCGCCGAGTGTGCGCGGGTGCGGGTGCGTACGTGGCGCGTTGCGGCCGGAAGGAGGCCCGATGCGGCTTGAGGATGTGAGCGCCGTGATTCGTCCGCGCGGGCAATGGGAGGCGGTGGACCTCGGATTTGCGATGACGCGGAAGCTCTTTCCCCGGCTGCTCGCGGCGTGGTCGCTCACGGTCGTGCCGCTCTGGCTGCTGCTGCTCGGGCTGAGTTGGTTCATGCCACTCGGGTGGTCGCTGGTAGCGATTTGGTGGCTGAAGCCGATCTACGATCGGGTGCCGCTGTTCATCATGAGCCGCTCGCTTTTCGGCGCAACGCCGACTCTCGGTGCGGTGCTCAAAGCATGGCCGCGAATGATTTTCAGTCGGTTGATTTGGATTCTTTTTCATCGCGTGCCTTGGGCGTTTGTGGTGCCGCATTTTTCGTGGTCGCGCGCGCTGACGTTGGCGGCGATCGATTTGGAGCAGCAAAAAGGCAAGGCTCTGAGGGAGCGTCAGCAAGTGTTGCTGCGGCTGGCTGGCCGCAGGGTGGGTGCGCTCGCGGCGCTTTGTGGATTGTACGAGATGATACTCGTTTTCGCGCTGCTGACGCTCGCGATGATGATGACAGGCGACCCGGCGGGCGCTGGAGGGATGGGCGAGGCGTTCGTCGATATGGCGTTTCGGCGCGGTGAAATGGAGCCGTGGCTGCGGTGGACGCTCATCGGCGGCTACCTCGTCTCCATGACGCTCGTGGAGCTTTTTTATGTCGGCGGGGGCTTCGGGCTTTACCTCAATTGCCGCACGCATCTTGAGGGCTGGGATGTAGAGATTTCCTTCCGCCGACTGGCGAAGCGTCTGCAAAAAGTCGCGGTGATCCTAGCGTTTCTCGGCTGTGTGTCGGCGGGAGTCGGCGCGGAATTGGAAAAGGAGAAATCGACCGAGAAGACTTCCATCGAGGAAGTGCTGAGTCATCCTGACTTCAAGGTCCACACGATGAAGCAGCGGAAGCTCGCCGACGATGGGCGGGACATGAACTGGGATCTCTCTGGCCTGAGCTGGCTCGCGCAATTCGGGCAGATTCTCTACTACGCTATCATCATCGG
The DNA here is from genome assembly GCA_043728745.1 of Verrucomicrobiaceae bacterium. Lineage (GTDB taxonomy): Bacteria > Verrucomicrobiota > Verrucomicrobiia > Chthoniobacterales > Chthoniobacteraceae > SXWH01. The sequence continues at coordinate 1,666 of JAYTMG010000582.1, read as the reverse complement.
CGTGGTGTCTTGGCTCGTGTGGCTCATCTATAAAAACCGCCACCTTTTTCAGCGCAGCGGAGTGAAGACGATTCAAGCGCCGAGCGTCGCGCGGACGGTCATGGGGATGGACGTCACGCCGGAATCACTCCCTGCCGACATCCTCGCCGCTGCAATGGCGCGCTGGGCTGCGGGCGATTCGCGCGGAGCGCTCAGCCTGCTGTATCGCGGCTCGCTGAGCTGGCTGGTGAACCAAGCGCATTTGCCCGTGCAAGAAGGCGACACGGAGGGCGATTGCGTCCGGCATACCCGCAAACTCGTGGAGCCCGTGCGGCGGGATTACTTCGCAGAACTCACGACGCAATGGGTGCTCGTCGCATACGCAGAGCGCGACCCGGCGGCGGGTGACATGGAGCGGCTGTTGCAGTCCTGGCCGTTTCGGGAGCAAGGGGGTGCGCAATGATCACTCGTCTCGTCGCGCTTTTGCTCGCCGTATTTTTTGCCGGATGCAGTGGCGGAAAAGTGGAATACGAAGAGAACGAAATCGGGCACCGCGGCCCGGCCCGGCAGGACCCGTTTCTCGCGGCGAGTCGATTCCTCGATGAGCTGGGGCACACGAGCCACAAGTCGATTCGGCTGGATGAATGCATCAAGCAAACCGGGACCGTCATCACGCCGTTGCAGTCTTTTGTGAATCACGGCGAGACCGAGCGCGCACTTGCGTGGACGAAGCGCGGAGGGCATCTCGTCATCCTCCTCGCGGGCGGCGAAAGCTGGCGGAACGACTGGTCGAAATTCGAAATGAACGACGTCTGGGAGCTCTTCAAAAAGCGCGAGGTTCCGGAGCAGGAGCATCTTTTGAAGGAGCTCGGAATCAAAGACATCATCAACAGTGGCGAAGAAAAAGCCGATTTCAAAATCAACCGGCGCAAGCTCGCTTGTACGCTCATCGGACGAATTGATTTCACAGACAAGCCGGAGCGGGTGGACGCCAGCGCAGGGAAAAAAGACGAGACCGCGTTCATTACTTACCGCCTTGGCTCGGGACGAATCACGCTCCTCGCCCACGCGCATCCGTGGCGAAACCGCTACATCGCTGAATCCGACCATGCGGCGATGCTGGCGTCGATCGTGGGCCTTACGAGTTGGGACGATGTGTGGTTTCTCAACGGCGTTCGCATTTCGTTCTGGTCGATGTTGTGGGAGCGCGCGTGGCTGGCGATTGTTGCGCTCACGCTGCTTCTACTCGCGTGGCTCGCGCGGCACTTCCGGCGGTTTGGTCCGGTGGGGCTGCTGAAGTCGGAGTCGGCGCGGGATTTCTCGGATCACCTCCTGCTCACTGGCGCGTTCCTATGGCGGCATCGCGAGGCCGGTGCGCTTGTGCGGCCCGTGCAAAACGCCATCCACGCCGCCGCGCGTCGTCGCGGCTGGCACGAGATCGACGACGAGTTCTTCGGCTTCATCACCGAGGCCACCGCGCTGAAACCGGAGCGCGCACGCGCCATTCTCGCGAGCCCCGGCCCCGGCGATCCTCACGCATTCCGGCTGCTGATGCACGACTTGCAAAGGATGCTCGGCGCGCTCGGGGGCTAGTGCTCTGTCAGTCGTCGTGTGATGGTAAGCCAGCGTGTTTATCGGCGGTGATTTGTGACTGGTGAGAAGTGATTAGTCGCAAGCGGGGGACCCA
>JAYTMG010000581.1:0-6762 GCA_043728745.1 Verrucomicrobiaceae bacterium | reverse complement strand
TCGGTCAAGTCTGTAAGCGTTCAAGTGGGTGAAGAAGCGAGCAAGGCTCACATGACGCTGTCGATCCTCGTCGAAGACCTGAAGTAACACCTTCTCGGTAAATTCTAAACGAGCCCGGGGCCAACCGCTCCGGGCTCGTTCGTTTTTGGGGAACTACCGTTGCCAGCCTTCGAGATGTGCGCTAAATTCGCCCCCGTGAACCGTCGCAATCTCATTCTCGCCGCTGCCCTTTTTCCGCTTATGAATCTCCAATCCGCCGAACCCGCCGCCACTCAATCCGTCGTCGTGGGAGGTGGATGTTTTTGGTGTGTGGAGGCTGTGTTGCAACGAGTTCCAGGCGTGAAAAAAATCGTTTCTGGATACTCGGGTGGTGCGGTGAAGAATCCGACTTATGAGCAAATCTGCACCGGCAACACCGGGCACGCGGAAGTAGTGCGTGTGGACTTCGATCCGGCTGCGGTGAAGCTCGCGACGGTCCTTGACGTATTTTTTATCTCGCATGACCCGACCACGCTCAACCAGCAGGGCGCCGATCGCGGCACTCAATATCGCTCGGTGGTTTTCTACGCGAGCGATGAGCAGAAAAAAGCTGCGGATGAGGCTGTGGTTCGCGCAAAGAAGGAGTGGTCAGATCCGATCGTGACGGAGATTTCGCCGCTCAAAGAATTCTACGCTGCCGAGGCGTATCACCAGAATTATTACAACCTGAACAAGGACAAAAACCCGTACTGCTCAGTCGTCATCGGCCCGAAGATCGCGAAGATGGTGAAGAAGGGTGTCATCAAAGCCGAGTAGCCGCCCAGTAGCGGTGGCCGTCCCGGCCCCGTGCGTAAAGCAGCATATCAACTAGAAAACGCGAAGTGTGCGTTTGGCCCTCAAGGAGAGGGGCCGTCCCGGCCCCTTGAGGCGCGAAGCGTCTCCCCAAGCACCGGACTTTTTCAGGAACTGCGTCCTTCAATAGCCAGCGCTTGCTGGAGGAACACCCGCCACGCTCGTTCTGCCCGCCGCATATTTTTTCCACACGGTGAAGCACGGCGAACGGGACGGAGCTGGGCTTTCGTAGCCCCGTATGCCACGGAGTGGCATCCACAATGGCACCCACGATGGGGAGCGCATTTCACCTTGGCGGGGCTTTTGGCTGCACCTTCGGCGCAGACGGGGCTATCAAAGCCCCGCTCCTCCGCATTCGCCGCGTTTGAATGTGAATCTCGCCTTACTCCGGGCCGATGCAATACACGTTGCCGTCGTTCGCGCCGATAATGATCAGCCCTTTCGCGATGGCGGGGCTGGATGCGATGTCGCTGCCGATTTCATAGCGCCAGCGTTCTTTGCCGGTGGCGCTTTCCACGCAATAGAGGCGGCCATCCATGCTGCCGAAGACGAGCGCTCCGTCTTTGCAAAGCACCGGTGAGCTGTCCACGTCGCCTTTGGTGGCAAAGGTCCAGCGGGCTTCGCCGGTCTTTCTGTCGAGGGCGTGGACGCGTTTGTCGCGCGCGCCGATCATGACGAGTTCACTGCTGAGCGCGGGCGAGGAGAAGTAGGAAAAATTGCGGTCGCGATAGGTCCATACCGGTTTTTCATTGGTCACGTCGAAGGCATACACTTTTTTGGAATCGCTGCCGAAGTAGGCCATTTTTCCATCCACCGCAGCGCTTGCGGGGACGTAAGCCTCGGCGTCGAGCTTGCGGATTTCCTTTTGCTCTTTCAACGAGACGACGTGCATGAGCGCGTCGCATCCGCCGAAGAGCGCAAGGCCGTCGGCGGTGATGGCCGGCGTGCTGTTGATGAAATTCTCGGTCTCGACTTTCCAGACCTGTTTCCCCGTCGCCGTATCGATGGCGTAAAAGCTGAAGTCGTAGCTGCCCACGAGCACCCATTTTTTGTCGGATGCAGGGTCTTTAGCCCAACTGGCGCTCGCGAGGATTTTGTCGCCGGTTTCAAAGGGCTCCCACTTTTTTTTGCCCGTCGCCGCGTCGAGTGCGTAGAGTCGTCCGTCGGCAGCGCCGATGTAGCAAGTGCCATCGAGAATGAGCGGGATGGCTTCGACTGCGCTCTCGGTTTTCAGCGACCAGATCTCTTTGCCGTCGGAAATCCCGATGCAGTAGATGACGCCCGCATTGTCGCCGAAATAAACGCGGTCGCCGGCGATGGATGCGCCGCCGACGACGGGTTTGCCTGCTTTGAAAGTCCACTTGAGCGTGGGCTTTGCGGGCGCTGCACTTTCCGAACGTCCCTGGAGCATCGGGCCGCCGCGGTGCATCGGCCATTCGTCGGCGAACGCGGTGGCTGCGAGGGCGATTGTGAGAAAGAGCGTTTTCAAAGTACGGATGAGTAGAGTTGCTCGAAGTCTGCGGCGGCGATGGTGCGGGGATTAAATGTGGCGGTCCACTGGCGGGCTGCTTCTGCGGCGAGCGCGGGGATATTTTCCGCCGTCACGCCGAACGAGCGCAGCGGCTGGGCGAGACCCGAAAGCGCTAGGATGCGCTCGATGGCTGTGGCGAGTTCCTCGGGATTCGCAAGGCCGTTTGCGGAAAGGAAGTCGTCGTAAATGCCGGGGATGTTCGCATTAAACCGAACGACAGCGGGGAGGACGATGCCGACCGCTTGGCCGTGGACGATGCCGTGGTGGGCGGTGAGGGGATTCGCCATGCTGTGCGCCGCGCCGAGCATCGAATACTCGATGGCGAGGCCCGCGTATGCTGCGCCGAGCTGCATCCTGCCTCGGGCGGCGAGGTCGGTGGGGTTTGCGATGACTTCCGGCAGCGCCTTCGCGCAGAGCCGGAAAGCTTCCTGCGAAAAGACGGTGCTGAGCGCCGTGCGTTTGCGGGTGACTGCGGTCTCGACGGCGTGCGCGATGGCGTCGATGCCGGTGCAGGCTGTGACCCGCGGCGGCTGGCTGAGCGTGAGGACGGGGTCGAGAATCGCGATGCGCGCAGCGGCTTTAGGATCGAGGCACGCCATCTTTTGGTGCGTCTTTTCGTCGGCGATGAGCGCGGCACTTTGGCACTCGCTGCCGGTCCCGGCGGTGGTGGGGATCGCGATGAGCGGGAGCATGGGCTTGGTGGCTTTTCCGACTCCCCAGTAGTCCCGCATTTCGCCGCCATTGGTCAGGATGAAATTCGCACCTTTCGCCGTATCCATGCTGCTTCCGCCGCCGAGGCCGATGAAGAGGTCGGCGTCGCGCGCGGCTTCGACGCAGCGGGCGACATCGGTCGTGGTGGGGTTCTCGCGGACGCCGTCGAACACGGATACAGAGAGCCCTGCTTGTTGCAGGAAATCGCATGTCTTCGCCACATGTCCTGCGGCGATGATGCCGGAGTCCGTAACGACGAGTGCGCGCCGGCCCAACTCAGCCGCAAGCTCGCCAACGCGCGCGAGACTTCCTGCGCCAGCTACGAGACGGGTGCGAAGCTGCCAATCGAAGGCGGACGAGTCGTGTGGATTGGTTTGTTGCATCGAATAAGGTTCAAGCTGGAAGTGGGCGGAATCCTTAGCGGTGACAATCTGAAATGATGCGCTTTTAATTTCGGGCGGGGGGGAATGCGGCGAACGGTGTTTGAGCCGGGGGTGATTAAAAGTGGAATGGTAATACTCATCCGGCTGATTGCTGATTGATGAACTCCGATTGTTGATTGTTGAAGTTTTCCGCCTCTCGCGAGCCGTGTCACCATCCGACACTTCAACAATCATCAATCGACATTCATCAATCGATATTGCCACGCGTGACCATCGCCCTGACTCGATTCCACTTTTCATCACGCCTGCGTCCGTCGCGAATAACCATGTTGCCCGAGTCCCCAACTCGCTGCATAATCGCGCTATGAGCATGTTTTCTCGTATTTCTTCGACCGTTTTACTCGCCTGTGCCATCGCGCATTCACAGACGCCACCGGCTGAGGCACCCAAGGTTCCCGCAAGCGAGGCCGTGTCCGAAGGAGCATCAGGATCCCCCACCCCGGCGAAGCGCCCTGCAACGCCGGAGAGTCTGCCGCTCGTGCCCGGCGGAGGCAAAGTAGTCCCGCCTTCCGTGCCGCTCACTCCCGGAGGCAAAGACGCAAAGCCTAAGAACCCGTCCGACGTTTCCACGTATCCCCCGCGCTACCGGGCGCTGCTGGGCCAGTCGATGAGCAGCTTTCACTCGCGCGATTTCAAGGGCGCGCTTGCGACGCTTCAAAAAGCGGATGAGATCATGCCCGCCACGCCGTGGTCGTTGAATATCCGCGGGGCAATCGCGATTGAGCAGCGCAATTGGGAAGAAGGGCTTCGGTCCTGTATCGAAGCGCTGCGAATCGACCCCGGCTTCTATCCGGCGAAATTTAATCTTTGTGAGATCCCGTTTTATCAAGGGAAGTACGCCGAAGCGCGGACCCTGTGGGAGAAGTTGCTCATCCAGCAGCCGAACGACGAATTGCTGATGTATCGCATTTTCCTGACTTACTTGCTGGAGGGCGACACGGTGAATACGGACGCGTGGCTCAAAAAGCTGCCGTTCCCGTCCGAGACGCCTGCTTATCAATATGCGCACGCCGCGTTTTATTACCACTTGGAAGACGCTGCGCGGAAGAATAATAACAAAGACGAAAGCGCCAAGGCCGCAGCGAAAGCAGCGGAGTGGAAAAAGACGGCCGAGTTCGTCTGGCCCGAGCAAAAGCGCGCGAACTTCGTCGATGTGCTCATGCAGATCGGCTGGATCAAGCGCGACGAACTCGCTACAGAATAGCCCTCACGCGCAGCGAGTCTTGCTCGCATCGGAGCGAGACGTCACGCAGCCGCAATCCCCCACCAAAAGCGCCCGCGAGGGAAATCGAACGACCTTCGTACTTCGGGATTTCTTTGCGCAGGAAACTCGCAGCGAGATTCCCCACCATCCCGTCGCCCGAGCACGAAAGTCCTGAAATGCTGGCCTCCAGTTTGTCCGAGATTTCCACGCGTCCGAGCGCTGTCACGCTGGTTTCCATAAACATCGCTTTTGCGCGCGCGAGCACGCGCATCGTCAGCGCGCGCGGGCCGCTTTGCTCCCAAGCGACCGTCACGCTTTTCACCTCCGCGCCGTGTTCTTCCGCAGCCTTGGATGCGAGGGAGTGAACGAGCTTTTCAAACTCACTGCGCTCCACCGCAAGCTCCAGCGCACCGCCCGCGCATTTCTCCAGCACAAGGACGGGATTCGCAGCGGAGTTGCGCCCGAATGCAAATACCGCGTCGTCCAGCGAGAGACTCCCGGCGAACGACAGCCCCTCGAATTTCGCGCTCCTGCACGCCACCTCGACCCGCCGCGCAAAAAAGCCCGGCTGCAAGTCTCCCGCCGCCGTCGCAGCGCGATGCTCCCGCAAAAATACCGCGCCGGAAATATCGCACCGCAGCGCCGCGAGCGACGGAAAGCCGCCTTCCGCAGAAACGCGATCCGCATTCAGGCCGAGCGGGCGCAACCCGTCCCCGATGGCCGCAATCAGTGACGCTTCGTTGTTTGGAAAATCAGACCCGCTCAGCAAAAACATGCTGCATTTGCGGCCAGCGCCGCCGGTTGGACAAGAACCCTTTTGGCGGGACGCTTGCCTTGCCGCAGTGGACCCGCGCATTCTCTGGGCAATGAAGCTTGCCCGTCTTGCACTGTTATTGATTGCCGCCGGCTGCGGAAAACCCGCCGCCGCTCCGCGAAACGCACGCCCCGATGGACCGCTCCCTGTCTCCATCGCCGAGGCGCGGACCGTGAAATGGGAGCAGCGACTTCTGTGCGTCGGCACGCTTCTGCCCGCGCAGGAATCGCGGCTCTCGGCGGAAGTCGAAGGTCGCATCGAGAAGACCCACGTCGAAGTCGGCGACTCCGTGAAAGCCGGGCAGGACCTCGCGCAAATCGACACCGCCAGCTATCAAGGCCTCGTGAACCTCCACACCGCCAACCACAACAAGGCGCAGATCAACTCCGACAACCAGACGACGAATCTCGAGCGCCTTGAAAAACTCCGGGCTTCCGGAGCGGTGTCGTCCACCACGTTTGACGAAGCTGCTGCAGCACAAAAAGCAGCCCTCGCCGAAGTCGCTGCCACGAAGGCCCAGCTCGGCGGCGCGACCACTTCGCTGAAACGCAGCACGCTTCGCGCGCCGTTCGACGGACGCATCACCGAGCGCCTCGTCACCGACGGCGACTTCGCCCGCGTCGGCACCGTGCTCTACCACATCCTCGACGACTCCACGCTCCGCTTCCGAGCAGAGGTCCCCGAGCGGCAGGCGTCGCGCGTGAAGCCGGGGCAGGTTGTCCGCGTCCGACTCGACGCGAACCAGGAGCAGGTTTTCAGCGGAACGATCTCGTGGGTGAATCCCGCCGTGAACCCCGAGACGCGAGCCGTCGCGATCGAGGCGCGATTTGAAAACAATGACGCTCTGCTCAAAGCGCACGCCTTTGCCCGCGGCGAGATCATCACCGATGCGGGAGCCGACACCACCGTCGTTCCCGGCGACTCTGTCGTGACGTTTGCCGGTGTGAACAAAGTCTTCCTCATCGCCGACGGAAAAGCGCAGCCCCGCGAAGTCACGCTCGGCGAGCGGCGCGGCGCGGAGCAGGCCATCCTCACCGGACTCGCCCCCGGCGAAAAAGTCATCGCCAGCGCGCTGAGTAAAGTGCAGCCCGGCATCGCTGTGGCGGTGAAGTAGCCGACACATCGCACAGCTAGTGCTCTGTCAGTCGTCGTGTGATGGTAAGCCAGCGTGTTTATCGGCGGTGATTTGTGACTGGTGAGAAGTGATTAGTCGCAAGCGGGGGACCCA
>JAYTMG010000580.1:0-2052 GCA_043728745.1 Verrucomicrobiaceae bacterium | reverse complement strand
CGTCCCCTCCCCTTCCTTGATCGAGCGCAGCTTCTCCAGCAAGTAGGCATACTGCTCGACGTGCCAGAGGTTGATGAGTTTGTACTGCTCGAGGTTCTCTTCCTTCTTCTCGTGATGAGAAATCTCGTGATGCCCGCCGTGCACGCCTTTAAGAAATGAAAAATTCTTTCCGCTTACCGCGTTGCCAAACATGAACGTGCTCACGCGCGTCGAGTCCGTCCAAAAGGCCAGCGCCATGATGTCGAGCATCAGGCGCACATGCCCGGTGTGATCCACACCGCGACGGCGCAACTGCGCGGGGTCTTGGTAATAGTCATTGATGCGTCCGCCGAGCCGCTCAATTTCCTGCCGCGCCAAGGCGTCGCCGTCGTATTCCTGCGCGCGCCGTTTCGCGTCGAACTCGATGCGCTTCTCCACCGCGCGCACGGAATCGAAATACTCGTCGAGCTTCTCGCGGTCGCGCGCGCCGACCTGGGCGCGCAAACGCTTCGCATCGCCCATCACCACGTCGAGCACGCTCTGGTCGCGCGTGGAAATGCCGCTGCCCTTCTGAAGCGTCGAGCGGAACAGACGGTCGAAGGCCAGTTTGGGATTGATCTCCTTGGCCACCGGCGTCGTCGGGGTGCTCCAAGAAATGTGCGAGCCGTAGAGCCGCGTGTAACCGACGTTCGTGTCCACGCCCGTCGTGACGGGTTCAATGCCCAGTTCCAACGACGGCAACGGCGTAAGATGCCCGAGCCGCTGCGCCGCAATCTGATCAATGGACACGCCGCCGCTGCGCAGATTGCTGCCGGTGGTTTTTGTGATCGTCGTCCCGGTGAGCCACGCGGCGGTCTTGACGTAATGTCCGTCGCCCGTGTTCGTCCCTGCGTTCCAAAGCTGCCCGAGCACGAGAATTTCTTTTTGCAGCGCGGCCAGTGGCTGAAGCGCCTCGGATAATTCAAATCCCGCGCCCGTGCCCTTCGGCGTCCACGTCTTCGGATTCACGCCGTTCGGCATGTAGAGAAACGCCATGCGCACCGGGAATTTTTTCGGCACGCCCGCGAGCGAGGCTGGTCCGGCCAGGGCCGCGAAGGGCTTCATCGCGTCAAGCAGCGGCAGGCCCATCATCACGCCCAGGCCCCTGAGCATTTTGCGCCGCGAGATTTGCCAGTTTTGGTTCATGGTTTTTTCTCCTGTGGCGCAGCTTCGCGCCGGAATTGGAACGGGTAACTTTTCACAATTTCTGTCACCAGCGTCGAGCTTCGATACCCTTTGTTCTTCAGCTTGTCTGTGATGGCCGCAATGGACGGCATGTCGTGAAATTCCACGCCGCGCCCCAGCGCATACGCCAGCATCCGCTCTGTCACGTTGCGTGCAAAGTCGTCCTTGCGCGCGAGCAGCAGTTGCTTCAACTCCGCCGGGCCGGTGAAAGTCTCGCCGCTGCTCATCAGGCCCGTGGCATCCACTGGCTCGGCACCAATCTTCGTCCGCCATCGCCCGATGGCGTCAAAGTTCTCCAAGCCGAAACCGAGCGGATCCAGCCGCGAATGGCAGCCCGCGCATTGCGGCTTCTTGCGATGCTCCTCCAGACGCTGGCGGAAGGTCAGCCCGTTCCTCGGCGCGTCTTCCGCCGGGAGTCCGCCCGCGTCCGGAGGCGGAGGCGGAGGCGGTTGCCCGAGCAATTCCTCCAGCACCCACTTGCCCCGCAGCACCGGACTCGTCCGCTGCGGATACGACGTGAGCGTGAGCACCGCGCCCATGCCGAGCACGCCGCCGCGATTCTTGTCCGGCAACGTCACGCGCCGCAGTTCCGTGCCTGTGATGTTCAAGTTCGTCAATCCGTAGTGCAGCGCCAGCGCCTCGTTGAGGTAACTGTGATCCGCATCCAGCAACGTCAGCAAACTCGCATCCTCGCGGATCATCGCCGCGAAAAATTCTATCGCCTCCGCGTACATTGCCTCGCGCAGTTCCGGCGTGAACTTCCGAAAGCGTCCCGGGTCAGGCTGCACCGTGGTCTTCAACTCGCGCACGCGGAGCCATTGCCCCGCGAAATTCTCCGCCAATGCGCGC
>JAYTMG010000579.1:0-1689 GCA_043728745.1 Verrucomicrobiaceae bacterium | reverse complement strand
ATGAAAGTCGGTGATGAGATTGTCTCCATCGATGGAATCGCGGTCTCGCGCTTTCTTGGTCAGGGGGACAACGCAATCACTTGGCGAATTGTGAGGTCGGAAGGCGACACTCTGCCCATCGTCGTCCGACGCGACGGCAAGGAATTGACGCTTACCCCTTCACCGACCCGCCCGGACAAGACCATTTTGACCCGTAGGAAGACTCGGGAAATCGGAATTGCCCCCGCGACAACGCCGCGCGTCGGCGTGGTGGATGCGAAGGGCTCCGCCCAAGCAGCCGGTCTGAAAAAAGGCGATTTTATCACCCACGTAAACGGGGAAAAACTGTATGCGATCGACGGAATCGAGCAGTATCTCGCGGACAATCCGGCAGAACAAGTCGAGCTGACTATCGAGCGCGGCGATGTGAAGAATCCCGAGATCCTGAAGGTGCCGTTTCGCTTGAGCGCTCCCACCATCAAGCGCGTCGAGATCGACAGTCCCGGAGAACGCGCCGGATTAAAAAACGGCGACGTGGTCGTGAGTGTGGATGGAAAGGTTTTGAAGTCATCCATCGGAATCGTCGGCCATATCATTGCAAAGAAAGCGGAGCCCATTGTGTTTTCCGTGGAGCGCGACGGGAAGGTGGTCCCCGACATCAAAGTCGTGCCTGCGGAGGCCAAGCTTGAAACAGGCGGAACCCGCCCGCGAATCGGCGTATTGTTTGGGCAGGAATACGGGATGAAATTCGACGGCATGGGGCGCGGCACGCCCGCGTATCCAGGAGTCGGGGAGCAGGTCGAGCAGAGCGCGATGGCGATATTTAATACCATCGGTGCAATCACCAGCAGCAAGAGTGAAATCAGCATCCAGCACCTCGGCGGGCCTGTGATGATGATGAACCTTTATTACCGACTCTTCGAGCAGGAAGACGGTTGGAAACTGGCATTTTGGTTCTCCGTAATTCTCAACGTCAACCTCGCGCTGATGAACCTCCTGCCGATTCCTCCGCTCGATGGAAGTCACATCACGTTTGCTACCATCGCGGCCATCAAGCGCCGGCCCGAGGCTGCGGATGAGATGGCGAACAGCAAACCTGTGCAGTGGTTCGTCACGGCGGGCACGCTCATGATTATGGGATTCATGCTCTTCGTGACATTCTACGATTTGCAGGATGTTTTCAGGGGCGGAGAATCGAATAAATTCCCATACGCAAATCCCGCCGAGGCCAACGCGAAGTAGAGCACTATGGATTTCTGCCCGTCGCTTTTCCACAGCCAGCGGAGGAAAACCCGCGTCGTCCACGTAGGCGATGTCGCCATCGGCGGCGACAATCCCATCCGCGTGCAGAGCATGATTACGTGCGACACGATGGACACGGAAGCGTCCATCCAGCAGACGCTCGATCTGGCTGCGGTCGGCTGTGAGATCGTCCGCATCACCGCGCCCACGGTGAAGGACGCGGCGAACCTCCAGCACATCGTCGCCGGGCTGCGTGCGCGCGGATGCAGTGTCCCGATTGTCGCCGATATTCACTTTAAGCCCGATGCTGCGATGGAGGCTGCGAAGTGGGTCGAGAAAGTGCGCGTGAATCCCGGCAACTACGCGGATTCCAAGAAGTTCGCGGTGAAGGAATACACGGACGCAGATTACGCCGCCGAGCTGGATCGCATCCGCGAGCGCTTCTCGCCGCTGGTCGCGTTTTGCAAA
>JAYTMG010000578.1:0-6388 GCA_043728745.1 Verrucomicrobiaceae bacterium | reverse complement strand
CGCCGAAACAATTGCTCGGGTGGTGAAATGGCAGACACGTACGTTTGAGGGGCGTATGCCGCAAGGCGTGGGGGTTCAAGTCCCCCCCCGAGCACCACTTCCAAAAAATCTCTTTGGAAGTCCTCCCGTCTTGACCTCTTCGCATCCACCGCACAACCAGAGTCATGTCTGTAAAACAACGACAGTGGATCGCAGCCGCCATGGTGCTCATCACGCTCGCCCTGCTCTATCCCGGCCTCACGATCAACGCGCTCACCATCCGCGGCGTGCTTGATGCAGGCGGCGTCGCAGCATTGGTCGAGCGGACGGTGGCCGCGCAGATGCCGAAGGACCAACTCGCGCAAATCCGCCCGTACATGAACCCGGCAAAGTTCGGCCCGATGAACGACGAGCAGTTGAGCCAGACAATCGGGCTCGTCCTCGGCGCAGTGGCAAAGGCGAAGATCTCCGGCGCTGCGGAAGTCATCGGCACGACGACGGTGTATGAGCAAAAGCAGACCATCTGGGTCACAGTCCGCTTTCTTTTTGAAAACAAGAACTACCTCGCGGGCACGCTGATCTTCCTTTTTAGCGTCTGTATTCCCATCGCCAAAGCGATCCTGTTTTTCGTCGCGCTCTTCGCTCCGCCGCGAGTCGCCGGTGCGATTTTCGACTTCATCAATGCGATCGGGAAATGGTCGATGGCCGACGTATTTCTCGTCGCCATCTACACCGCGTATCTCGCCGCCCGCTCGTCCGAAGGTGTCGGCCAGGCGATTCACTTCGAGACCGAATACGGCGCGGGATTCTATTGGTTCGCGGCGTATTGCGTCTTTTCGCTGGCGGCCCAGCAATTCGCCACCGCGCTGCTGCGTGAGCGGCGCAGCGTGGCCGTGGCATCTTAGGGGCGACGGAATGCCCCCATCGAGAATCCCGCGATCGCCATTAGCAGTGCGGTGATTGCGAGCGTCATGAAGCGGGTGAACCATGATGCGGTGCCGGTGGTCTTTGCCTGGAGTCCGATTTGCAGATCGGCCTGTGTGTCCACTGCGACGGAGCGGCTGAATGTGAGCAGTCGGCCTTGCTCGGGGATGTTGGCCTGGATGACTGCGGGGCTGGAAACGGCGGCGTCCTGCTGCTGGATGAGTCGCTCGGCGAGGCGCGTGAATGCGGCGTTCTCGTCGGCGCTGTTGTTGTCGAGAAGCTGCTTGGCGTCCTGTTGCGTGTAGTTCGGTTCCTTGCCGCCGGCGCGCAATTTTCCGCCGAGTGCGTCGTTGCCGCTGACGTTCATATTATTGCGGACATTGAGTCCGACGAGCGCTTGCTGGAGCTTCAAGTTGTGAAGCTGCACGCGTGCATCTTCGTTGAACGCTTGATCGTGCTGGCTGAGTCCGAATGCGTTTCCAAATGCGCGGCGGGCCTGCTGTGTGTCGCCTGCTTCCAGCGCTTTGTTGCCAAGCACGAGTTGCTGTTCGGCGGCCTTGGTTTTCTGGACCTGTTGAGAGGCTTCGCCCTGGAGGTAGCTCTGCACATCGACCGATTGTGCGCGATGGACGACTTGGTCCGCTTGCTTTTGCAGCGAGCCGGTCCATTTTTTGATGCTCCATTTGTCGTTGAGATAAACGTTCCAGACGATGTTCTCGAGCGGCAGGTCGAACTTCGGCGCGAGGAGTTGGAGGTCGAGCGAAGTCGTCTCCGATTTTCCGATTTGGCTGCTGTAAAAGAGCGTCACGGGAATCGCTGCGCCGCTTGGTGATTGCTGCTCCAGCGGGATGAGAATCTGGCTGCCTTCACGCCAAGGCCACACGCCGTTTTGGTTCACGTAGGCGAACCAGAACTTCGCGTCTTTCGGCAGCGTGACGGAAAGCAGGCGCTTGTCGCCGGGGAGCATTTCCATGCGGACTTCCGTGAGCATCGCGCCGCTGTCGGCGATGACCGATTTGAGCGTGATGCTATTCACGCGAGCTGGCAGGAGCTTGGTGGCTTCGTGGCGCTGGAGCTTTAATGGGAGCACGAATGCGGGCTCGACGAGCCGGTAGGCAAAGCTCGCGGAGGAAGCCGTGAGGTCCTGCTGAAGCGCGCGCGGGATGCTTTGCCATTCAACAGTTTGAAGTCCTGCGGGCAGCGCCTCGACATGGAGTTGCAGGCGTCCCGTGGATTGCACGGTGACGAATCCGCGCTGGAGATTCACGTCCGCCGCTTGCGCGCCGGTCATGCTCGTCTCAGCGGCCTGCGCGGCGACGGGAGTCTGGTAGGTCGCCTGGAGCATGTATTGGCCGATGACGCGGCGATGCAGCTTCACCTCCCACATTTGCAGTCCGGCATTCACGCCATCTTTCACTGCGAGAAAGTCGGACACTTGGTCGCCGGTAAATTTTACACTCTCGGCACCGACAGGCAGCGCGACGCGGAACGCTTTCAAGCCCGTGTTTTCGATCTGGTATTGGAGGTTCGCGGTCACTTTCACCTGCGCCTCGCCGACGACGGCGTGCTGGAGGCTCGTGACCTGCACCCACGCATCGACCTGCTCGACATCGAGTTCGAGGTTCCACGGCGTTTGTAGCACGCGGAAAGCAAGCACGCCTTTTTGTTTGATGCCCGATTTTTGCGGGTCGAGCTGCGTGATGCCTTCTCGGGTCGTGACTTGCAGTCTCATGCCTTGCTCCGGCACGACGACGAACGAGCCGCGCTGCTTGCCCGCCTCGCGGAAGATGAGCTGCGGAGCCTTCCATTTTTTCACGACTTTCAATCCCGGGCCCGTGAGCGAAATTGCGAACTGCTGCGGACCTTGCGTGCGTCCGGTGAGGTGCATCGTGATGATTCGCGCGTCGCCGCTCTTCGCCTCCGTCCAGTGGCTCACCGCTTTGCCTGCAATGGATTCGACGTCCATTCCGGCGGGCAGCGCGAAGCTGAGCCGGAAAATCCCGGCGCGTGTAATTTCGACGTTCGCATTCACGGCGAGAAGCGCGCGGTCTTCGCCGATGGAGAGCGTGTCTTGCGACTCCACGCGGACATCCGGCTCGACTGCCGATGCCTTGAGTGCGCCGGTCGCCTTCGGGTCGGCGTAGCGGAATGCGCGGCGCACGGTGAGTCCCGGAATCTGTCCGGCGAGCGCGCCAGCGAGGTTGCCGGGGAAGTCTTCGAGATTGATCGGAGCGAGTGTTTCCGAAGTCACGTCGTCGAGCTGGACTTCGTTGCCCGTGGCAAATCCGGTCATGCCGATCTGACTCGCCGCGCCATCAAGCGCGATGAGGCCGACGGTCTGTGCGACAGGCAGCGGGCCGGTCGCGACCTGCGATCGGACTAGCAGTGCAAACGGACGCGACTGCGCAGGAGTCACGGTCACGCGTAGCTTGCCGGTGTCGGGGTCGAAGCGCCATTGCGAGACGATGGAAACGGGCGCTGCTTGCTTCTCCTTCGCGGGTGCGAGCGTGACCGGGTCGAGGACATCCGTAATCGTCGCGCCTTTCGGCACGGAGAAAACGAGCTCGGTGAGTTCGCCCTGTGCGGGCTTGATCGCGACGTGATGCAGCCCTTCGATGACACCTGCGGTCGGCGCGTAAAGCTGCGTCAGCTCTGCATGGAACACCGCCTTTTCCTTCGCCGCATCGCGACTGCGCGGCATCCAGGCGATCCATGCGTCGTTCACCGGCGCAAGGACCAGCGTGGCCACGGTGTCTTTTCCCGCGGTTTTGCGATCAATCGAAACCGCCATCGGCGACGAAATATCCACGTCGAGATTGGTCAGCGTGAGCGTGAGTGAATTCACGAGTCCGAATTGCGATGGTAGTGTGAAGCCCATCGCGGCGTCCTTCTTCGTCACCGCGATCTGATACTGAAGTTCCACGTCGAACGCGCCCGCTTCCAGTGCGAGCAAATGATGCGCACGCTTTCCGTTCGCGCTGGCCTGCACAAGCTTGAGCGTCGCTTCGGGATACGTGGCCTTCGTGAGCACGGCGGGATCGAACAACAGCGGGAGCTTCTGCCCTTTCTGCGCCTGCCAGTGAATCTTCGCCGTCGCGAATGCGAACTTCTCATCCACCCGCACCTGCTGCGTGACGGTCTCGGCGACCGGCGCATCCTTCGGTGGTTCCTGCGCGGAGACCGGTTGGGCAAAAGAGACGAGCCCGGCGATCAGCAGCGCTGCAATTGCGGAGGGTCCGCTTGCGGCTGGCGGTGGTGTTGGTTCTTTGGGCGAACGCATCAGTCGCCGAATCGCGGGAATTGCGATGTGTATCAGCGCGAATAGTCCGGCGACGCCGAAGAAGCGTCCCGCGCCATTGTCCGACCGCAACGCGGCCCAAGCGAGTACGAGCCAACCGACGAGCACGAAGCTTTTTCGCCCTGTCACCCACGCGTAAAACCAGACGCCCAATGCAAGCATTGCGAGCCATTCAGAACCGGTGAAACTGAATGCTGATTCTTCGATCGGAAGATTTGAAACCTCTGCGGTCAGCGATGTTCCTGGCTGCTGCACGGGGGCGAGGAACGACACCTCACCGGGAGATGACCGATTTTGGTGGTGGGAGATGTCTGCGAGCATGAACAGGGCAAAGCACGAGAACGCAAGCGCGACGCTTCCCATGAAGAGCGCTGTGCCGTGACGCGCCGTGGCTTTGTAAACATCCGGGCGCAAGACCGAGCGCCAGACCGCGATGGCGAGAACGAGCAGTGCGATCGCTCCGAGCAACACGGTAAACGCGCGAGCGCCGTCGTTTGCAAACATCCGGGCCAGCCCGGCGAAGCCCGATACATCGACCGCACCGCCGACCGGTGTGAGCGAGCCGCCGCGATATCCGAGGCGTTGCGCGGTGTCGGGTTCCAGCTTCCATTCTGCGAGCATCACTGGAGCATTTACAGTCGGGGTCGTGACGCTCAACTGACGCGCATCCTTCGAGCGCGAAGCGAGCTTCAATTTGATCGAGAGCACGGCGTTCGGGTCCGTCTGCTGCGGGAGCGGGATGAGGTTCGCGTTGTTGTCGGTGACGGGCACGACGTTCTTGTCGTTCACCGTCGCCGACCACAATTGCGTGTCAGCGGGGAGCACGATGCGGAAGTGTGCGTTGCCGCGATTCTTCACGAAGTAGTGCGCGTCCGTGAGCACCTGGCCTTCCTTGGAAATCCGCGTGGTGAGCGCTGCGCGGTCAACGACCTGGCTGATGGAATCTCCCTGCGCGAGCGGGCTGAGCTGGAGCTTCAAATCAAATGGCCGTGCGGCGTAGCGATAGGCGGCGAGGATTGGGGCATCGAACAAGAGACGGTATTCCGGCGGGACTTCGCCGGTCTCCAGCGGAAGCAATCCGGGCGAGACGCTCACGGGCTTTACCTGGAACTGATACGCGCTGATGACGAGCGTGTGGCCTTGTTCGGACTGCGCGTCGAGCGGACGCGCACCGGTGAATGCAAGCGTGTCGCCCTGCGCTTTGAACGCGCGCTCATACGCCGCGAGGAGCGTGTAGGCTCCGGTCACGGGAGTGTGGAGTTGCACGATGAAACCTCCTTCGGTCTTCTGCCAGTTGCGGACATCTTTGCCGGTGAACTCGACGTTCGAATACTCGTCGGAGAGCTCGATTTTGAATGCGGAAACCGGCGAGCCGGAGACGACGTAATTGAGCACGCTGCTTCCGTATGCCACGCCCTCGGCGATGGAGAAAAGATGGAATGCATCCGTCTGGATGGACTGCGGGAGCCGCTCCACACGAAGGGTCGCCTGCCACGCGGCTTCGCTCAATCGGAACGCGGCCTGGATACCTGCAATCTTTCGCGGGAAAAATGCAGTCGCGATTTCCGTGAGCGCCTGCGTGCGCGCGGCGGTGAGACGGAATCCGGCATCCGAAGATACAGCAACGTGTCCGCGGACCGACTTTGCCTTTGTGACTTCCACGCGCGGCAGCACCCACTCGGCGGCACCGAGCGCTTTGTTTTGCTCGATGCGAAGCTGCACGACTTGGCGCCCGGAAACCGGCTGTCCGTAAACGATGCGGACTTCGGCTTCGGTCTCATCTACATCGCGCTGGAAGTAGTCCGTCATCCCTGCGGCTGTGAGCTTCGCGACGGCGTAGCCTTTCGGAATGCGGATGAGTAATTCGCGCAGTGGAGCCTCGCGGATATCGATTTCGATTTCGGCATCGATGCCGAGTTCGGTTTCGCCGTGGTGGTATGCGATCACCTCGGAGACCGTGAGCTCGGGCAGGATCTGATCGGCTCCGATTCGCAGCGCGAAATCCGCACCGGAAAAACGGTAGGCGAACCGCTGTGCGCCGCCGGTGCGGAATGCGGCCTTGGTTGCGTCGGTCTCGGGGAATTGCTCCGGAGAAACCTGCGAGAGTCCTTTTGCCGTAACGACTTCCAGCCGCACCGCGCCGTCATTCACGATGCGGAAGTAGCCGGAGAATCGTGTGGCATTTTC
>JAYTMG010000577.1:0-1705 GCA_043728745.1 Verrucomicrobiaceae bacterium | reverse complement strand
AACTAAGCGCTACTGGACCGTGGTCCGACCATCGGGCTCGGCCAGCTCGAAGTGGACGAGTGCTTCGGCGACGAGGAAAAGCGAACCTGCGATGAGGATGCGCTCGTTTTCTCCGATGCTTGCCAGCGCTGCTGCGAGGTCTGCGTGCGACGAAACGTCCGCGTGAAACGGGCGCACGATTTCGGCAAGCTCGACAGCTTTCGCACTGCGCGGATTCCCGACTGTCACGCAGCAGACGCGGGATGCAATCGGTGCCAGCGCCTCCGCCACGCCGGTGGTGTCTTTGTCCGCCATTGCTCCCAAGATGAGCACCGGCTTTTCGTCGCCATGAATCTCCTGCCAAGTCTTTGCGAGCTGTTGAGCGGCGGGCGGATTATGCGCGCCGTCGAGAGTGATGCGCCCTTCGGCGATTGTTTGAAATCGACCGGGCCATTCCACGACACGGAGCGCGCTGAAAATGGTGCGCGGATCGGGGCGCAATCCCGCAGAAACCACCGCCGCAAACGCGACGGCGGCATTCATGCGCTGGTGGCTTCCTTCGAGACTGACCTCGCAGTTTTCGATGATGGGGTTGGAGATAAATTTCACGGTGCAGCCGAGACGGTCGGCAGTTGCCTGAATGACGACCTCCGCCTCCGCCTGCTGTGGAGAGCTGATGACGGGCACGCGGGGTTTGATGATGCCTGCTTTCTCTCCGGCAATCTCGGCGATCGTGGTGCCGAGATAGTGCGTGTGGTCGAGGCCGATCGGCGTAATCACGCTGACTGATGGCGTGACGACATTCGTGGCGTCGAGCCTTCCGCCGAGGCCGGTTTCGAGCACGACCCAATCGGCGTTTTGCCGCTGGAACCAAGCCAGCGCGAGGGCGGTGGTAATTTCAAAAAATGTCGGCGTGTGCTCCCAATCGCCGATCACATCCCGGATGGTCGTGAGGCCCTCGGCGACATGTTCTTCGGGGATGAAACTGCGTCCAAGCCGGATGCGCTCGCGAAAATTCACGAGGTGAGGGGATGTGTAGAGTCCCGTGCGGTGGCCCGATGCACACAGCATCGCGGCGGTCATCGCGCAGACGGAGCCTTTGCCGTTGGTTCCTGCGACGTGGATAAAGCGTCGTTTCTCCGAGCTTTGGGTCTCGATTCCGAGAGCGGCGCAAAGTCGCTGCATCGGCTCCAGACCGAGTTTGATCCCGTGGACTTGAAGCGTGTAGAGCCAGTCGAGCGACTCGGAGTAGGTCATCCCCTACTTTTTCGCAGGAGTGAAGTAGCGGATGAGCCCGGCGAGGGTTTCCTTCATCTTTTTCCGATGGACGATGATATCCACCAGCCCGTGGTCTTTGCAAAACTCCGCCGTCTGAAATCCGGGCGGCAATTCTTGATGCGTGGTCTCGCGAATGACCCGCGGTCCGGCAAACCCAATCATGCACTTGGGCTCCGCGAGGATGACGTCGCCGACGCTCGCGTAGCTGGCCATGACGCCTGCCGTCGTGGGGTTCGTGAGGACGCTGATGTAAGGGAGGTGCGCATCCGAGTGGTAAGCGAGCGCGCCGCACGTCTTGGCCATCTGCATGAGCGAGAGCATCCCTTCGTACATGCGTGCGCCGCCGCTTGCGCTGATGATGATCATCGGGAGCCTGCGCGCAGTCGCACGCTCAATTGCGCGGGTTATTTTTTCGCCGACGACGCTGCCCATCGTGGCTGCGAGAAAT
>JAYTMG010000576.1:0-26932 GCA_043728745.1 Verrucomicrobiaceae bacterium | reverse complement strand
ACGGGCGCTGCGATGATGCGCTCGCCCATGGCGTTTTCGCTGAGTAACTCGAACTTCTCTCCCACCCGTGCGACGAAGACTGTGCCGTCCTCGCGCGCTGCATAGAGGAGCCCATTCGCGATTACTGGCGACGAATAGTAGGGCGTGCGGTGCTTCGGTAGTTCCGCCGTCCATACGGTCTTCCCGGTCGCCGGATCGATGCACTCGATCCCGCCGCGATGTCGCAGCAGATAGACGCGGCCCTTGTATTCCACAGGCGTGGCGACAAACACGCCGGTGTCATCGCGCTGCCACGCGCGATGCGTCGTCGTCACGTCGCCGCTCCCTCCGAGTCGGATTCCATGCACACCCGCCTGGCTGCGGTCGTCGCGTCCGACTGGGATGACTGCGATGTTTCCAACGATGACCGGCGTCGCGATGCCCGGCCAGTTGCCGCGGGACTCGGGATTGAATCCACCGGCAGACCACAGGACTTTGCCGCTTGCGGCATCATGCGCCGTCAAGTGATCCGCGCCCCAGACGAGCAACGCGGGCTTTCCCTCGTGCTGAAATGAAACCGGCGTCGCGTATCCGTTGTCATTTTCGGAAGGCACCTTGTAGTCGCGCGGCTGCTGCCAGCGCACTTCGCCGGTCGCTTTGTCAAATGCCGCGAGCCACGAAGGACCGCTGTGCATCCGCGCCAAAACGACGTGCTGCTCCGTAACCACGGGCGATGAGCCTTGATCCCAATACAGTTTCTCCTCCCCGAATCGCTCCACGATATTGACCTTCCAGCGGACCTTTCCGTCGAGTTCCAGCGCCGCGAGCAGGCCGCTTTTGAAATAGACGAACAGCCCGCGACCATCGGTGACGGGCGAGGCATTGCAGCTCGACGCCAGCGAGCGGTGTCGCGGCGGCGTGGCTGCGCCGAGCTTGGTCCGCCACAATTCCTTGCCGGAAAGATCCAGCGCCATCACTGCATCCTGCCCGCCATCGGGAGTCGTCACGTAGATGCGCCCGCCGTGGACCGTCGGCGTGGATGTGCCCTTGTCCGGAAGCGCGACTTTCCACAGCACGCGCGAGGCATCCCACTTCTCCGGGAACTTGCCGGTGGAGATGCTCCCGCTGCCATTCGGACCACGCCAATTCGGCCAGTCGGCGAATGCGGGAATAGTGCTGAGAGCGAGTGCGGCGAGGATCGCGATTGGTTTCACGATACGGCGGAAATTCGGGAGCGAAGCGGTGTGCATGGATGGAAGGTGGAAGCGAAGCGTCTAGGCTGGCAACTCAAATCCTGCGGGTTTCGCTCCGTCGTGAATCACAAGCTGCGGGCCATTTTCCTTGTCGCTCATAGTTTTAGTAAACAGCCTTCACTTTATGAAACACAGCATCCTCGCAGCATGGGTCGCGCTGTTCCTCGCCATCACTTCCGTTGCTTTCGCAAAGCCCAACGTCCTCATCATCCTCGCCGACGATCTCGGCGTGGAATGCCTCTCTGCCTACGGCGGCACCTCGCACAAAACCCCGAACATCGACCGGCTCGCGAAGGACGGCATGAGCTTCACTCGTTGCTTTTCCAATCCCCTCTGCTCGCCCTCGCGCGGCTCGCTACTCACTGGACGCTACCCTTTTCAAAACGGCCTCAAAGTCGTCCTCCACAGCAAGAGCCAGGAGAACATCTACCTGCATCCAGACCAGCCCAGTTTCCCCCGCCAGCTCAAGCAACACGGCTACGCCACGCAGATCGTCGGCAAGTGGCACGTCTCCCTCGAACACAAGCACAACACCATCCAGGCATTCGGCTTCGACCACTACCAGACGTGGACCATCTTCGATGAAAAAGGCGACAAAACCACCCGCTACTGGAACCCGTATCTCATGCGCGACGGACGCATCATCGCCGATGAAATCAAAGACCGCTACGGCCCCGACGTGGACCTCGAAGTGTATCTCGCATTCATCAAAGCCAGCGCAAAAAAGAACCAACCCTTCCTCGCGCACTACTCCACCTACCTGCCGCATTACCCGTGGGAACCCACGCCCGACAGCGCCGATAAAACCTACCGCGCACCCCACGCGGGACACAAAGGCGACCCGAAATATTTCCCCGACATGCTCGCCTACCTCGACAAACAAATCGGTGCCATGCTCCAGACGCTCGACGACCTCGGCATCGCCGAAAACACCATCGTCCTCTTCCTCGCCGACAACGGCACCGACCGCGATCTCACCAACACCTGGCGCGACGGCAAACCAATCGCCGGCGGCAAAGGCACCATGACCGACCGCGGCACCCACATCCCGCTCATCGCCCGCTGGCCCGGCCACATCCGGCCCGGCAGCACATGCACAGACCTCATCGACCTCACCGATTTTCTCCCGACGATCTGCGAACTCACCGGAGCCGAGTTGCCCAAAGAAAAAATCCACGGACGCTCATTCGCCCCCCAACTTCTCGGAAAACCCGGTAACCCCCGCGAATGGATTCACATTCAAAATGCGAACGACCGGCAGCTCAGAAACAGCGACTACATGCTCGACAACAAAGACCAACTCCGCCGCGTCGTCGAACTCGGGAAAGAGCCCGAAAGCAAAGACCCAGAAAAAGAAGCCGCCGCCCGAAAGAAGCTGCAAGCGGCCTTCGATGCGTTGGGAAAATGAGCACGGAGCACGTTGTGCGGTGGCAATCCCGATTCATCGGGAGGCACCGCCTTGTCAGCCATGCGACTGCGCGAAGTACCGAGTGCCCACGACTACCGAGAGAACCACGCGCGCCCGTAGCACAGAGCGGCGCTTATTTCGTTTCCTCAGTGAAGCGCGGCGAACGGGAAGGAACGGGGCTTTTGTAGCCCCGTATGCCACGGAGCGGCATCCACAATGGCACCCGCCATGGGGCACATTTCACCTTGGCGGGGGCTTTTGGCTGTCCCGATGCATCGGGACAGACGGGGCTATCAAAGCCCCGCTCCTCCGCATTCGCCGCGTTTCAATGTGAAACTCGTCCTACAAGGCGGTGTCAGCCGATGAATCGGGATTGCCACAGCACAAGGTGCCGCTCATCAATCAGGGTCGCCGGGCGTGTTTGACAACGAACTCTATCAGCTCCTGACACTCAAAAAACGATGGCGAAATTTCATGCCCTCCGCCGGGGATTACTTTCACACTGAATGGGCCGCCTGCGGCTTCGTAGCGGTCTTTGAGCAGCTTGGTGTTGTCGTCGTAGGGCACGGGACCGTCCTTGTCGCCGTGGACGGAAAACATCGGCACTTTTTGCTTGGCGAGCCCGGCGAGGTTGTCGATGGGGTTGAACTCGCCGAGCTTGGCAGTGAGCGCTTCTTCGGTCATTGAGAAATCGGCGAGTGTGTCCTTTTTTGAGGATTTCAGCGGCCAGCTTGTGAGGTTGCAGACGGGATAGATGCCCGCCCACGCTTTCACTTTTTCGGGGTTGCGAAATGCCCACGCGAGAGTCATCAGGCCGCCGCGACTTTGGCCGAGCAGGATGGGTTTTGGCGAGTAGCCGCGTTGCACCATCGCGTCGTAAAAGAGCGTGAATTTTGCCGTGCTCGCTGGTGCGCCGCGCACTTCACCAAGGTCGAAGCTTGCGACGGCGATGCCCGCTTTCATGAAGGCGTCGAAATACGCTTTGTGTTTCACGATGATGACATCGCCGTTGATCGTCGGCGCATACCAAATCCACGGTTTGCCTTTGGCTGGCCGGGGTGCGGAATAGACGTACGCTTTGTTGCTCTCGACTTCAAAAATGTCGGCCTTTTTTGGAGCGCGTTTCCATGTCTCGGGACGCACGATTTGTTTGGCGGCTTCGAGCTTCTCCCGCAGCGCCTCGTAGGGCACGTCTTGCACGCTCACACTTTTGTCGATGGCCATGCCCGCAGCGATGGCGGCGCTTTGCGAGAGCGCCATGAAGACGGGCTCCATGCGGATGGAACCATGCGCGACGTGCGTGGCGGAAAGGCAGATGGGCGAGAAGAGGTTTTCGCACTCGCCGCGCTTTGGGATGATCGAGCGATACGAGATGCCATACGGCTTGGGCGGGGTGCGCCAGATCACGCCTTCGTTTTGCACTTTGCCGTTGTCGGTGACGATGTGTTGCACGCAGTGCGAATCCATACCGAACGAGCCGAGCGCGACAGGATCGGGTGCGGTGCGTTTTCCCGCGCAGTCGAGCTGCGTCGTGACGTAGTCGGTCACCATGCGTCGCGCTTCGCGAATGTAGATCATCCACGGCCAGCCGCCGTTGTCGGCGAACTCGTCTTTGGGCAGACCAAACGCCGCTGTCTTCTGACGGATTTTTTCCGGCACGCGTGGGCTGTTCGACATCGTCCAGAGGAAGCCGCGGATGTAAGTTTCGTGCGCTTTTTCGATCTCGCGACGGCGCTCGTAGCTGGCCTCGGGATAGTCCCAGTTTGCGCCGACATAGTCGGAGCCGACGGCGTGCATGTTGTTCCAATCAACCTTCTGCCCCGGCCCCGCAAGCGGCTCGACGAGCGCGGGCAGACGCGTGTCGCCCGCATCGAAATTGCGCAGCAGCAACTCGTGATCGATCTCGCGGTAGCCAGCCGGTTTTTCGATAAGAATGCGGTTCGCCGGATCGGTCGTGAGACAGACGCGGTAATTGTATGCCTGAATCTTTTTGTCGCCCTGCCCGTTCGTGAGGCCGTCGATTTTATGAATGTGCGGGAGCAGTCCGCTGCTCGGGTCGCCGGGCTTCACGTAAGGGTCCGCTTCTTTCACGAAGTGGTCCTTGTCCTTTTGCCCATAATGGACGCGCGGGTTCGTATCACCGCGCCGAACGCCCGCCATGTCTTCACCGTATTGACTCTCCGGCTCGCGTCCGACGGTGTAAGTCACGCCCGCCGCCGCCATCAAATCGCCGACGTAGGTGGCATCGATGAACATTTTCCCGCTGTAAGTTTTGCCGCTGAGCGTCGTGATGGCCGTGATGCGCTTGCCCTCCATCGTCACGCCCTTACTGCGGTCGAGCTGCTCATTAAAAACCACAGTCACGCCCGCAGCCGCGATCATCTGCTCGAATACTTTCTTCCCAACATGCGGCTCGAAACTCCGCACAAAAGTCGCGCCATACGATTTCGCCACGCCATCGTAAAACTCGGAAGCGATACCGCCAAACGTGGTTCGATAGCCGAGAAAATCCGTCGCCCCAAGCCCGCTCGCGCTCATCCCGCCGGGGAAGCCGACGGGATTCACCCAAACAACCGAGCGCCCCTCGCGCTTAGCAGAAATCGCCGCAACCGCCGCGCCGGAGGAATCGCCATAGACGACGACATCATGCGACGCGGTGGACTGCCCGCTGGCATTGATTGCGAGGCAAGAAAGGATGAGAGCGACGGTGTGTTTCATTAAATGAAAGCTGTTTACTAAAACACCGCAGTCGGGAAGTTCCATCTTCCGTCGGGTGTGATCGCGAGGTGATTGAGGGCGGCGATTTCGGCGTCTTTCTCCACTTCTTGGGCGATGAAACCGGTCTGCTTCCCGGCGGGCTGCTGTGTGGCAAATGGGTCGTTGTGTTTTGAAATGGCGGCCTCAGCCCGCCACTCCCAGTTACGGCTTGCTCACGTTCACGCGGTAGAACTTCGTCGCTCCGGTGACGGCGGGGTCGGTCACGGTGCGTTCGTTGCCGCTGTCGGTGAAGGTGGTGCCGGTGAGCGGTTGCCAGGTGCCGCTGGTGAGCGAGGTGCGGTATTCCACGCTGTAGGTGCGCCCGGCGACGAGTGGGGAAAAGATGGCCCGCTTTTGCGTCGGCTGGCCCACGACGGGGGCGAGCGTGAGCGTGAACCGCGAGGCCGGGCTGGTCGGGATGAGGCCGGCGGTGAATTCGAAGAGGTTCGTCTGCCCGTCGCCATCGGGGTCTTGGGCGGGGGCGGCGAGCGGGTTATTTTGGCCGAAGTATTGCACCTGCCAATCGTCGCCGAGCGTGTCGCCAGCGTAGGTGCCGAAGTTATCGGGCAGCGAATTCACGACGGTGAGGCCGAGGCTGGCGGTGTAGCCGAGGTGGATGCCTTGCGCGGTGGCGGCGGTATCTTGAAAAACAACACCTCCCGTGGCGAGGCCGCTGGCACTGACTGTAAGCGGGCCGCTCGTCACGCTCCATGCGACGTTCGCAGCGGGGACGGTGAGGAAGGTGGCATCGTCCAGCGCGAGCCATGCGGCGAGCTGGTCGGTAGCGGTTTCATTCACCGTCGGCGTCGCGGCGGTGAGAGCGAGGCCGGTCGTCTCGTAAAGCTGGGCGATGAAGCCCGCCTTTGCCGTCTCCGCCGGGGCGGCCACGGTGGAAGTGCCCGCGATGCCGCCTGCGCTGCCGGTGTTTGTGTAGTTCGTGCTCGTGGCGCGTGCGCCGCCAGTGTTGGCGATGTCGGTGAGGATGCTGTAGTTCGCGGAAGTGCGCGGCCCGGCGTGGGCGACGGCTGCGAGTGCGATGAAAAGTGCGAGATGCGTTTTCATGGATGTGTGGAGCGTTGGATTGGCTGCTGTGGGCTAGAGCTTCGTCACGGTGGCGCTGAAACGGTTCGACACCCAGATGCTGGCTCCGTCGAAACAGGTGCGGGCAGGATGGTCTCCCACGGCGAAGGTGTTGTTCGCCGAACTGACGCCCCACTTGAGAAGGGCAATCTGCTGGGGAGTTCTGGCGGTGCTCGTCGCCACCACTCCCGTGAGCCCCGAGCCGTCACCGATGAACGTGCCGCTACTTCTGATGTCGCCATCCACGTCGAGCTTCGCGGCGGGGGTGTCGGTGCCGATTCCCACATTGCTTCCATATTTTTGCAAGTTGAGCGGCCCGTAGTCGTTGCCTGCGCTGCTCGTGCTCTGAATGAACGAGTTGCCTCCCGAGTGCGCAGTCACTCCCAGCAACAGGCTGGTCCGCCCCACCGAATCCTCATCACCAATCAAGATCGCGGGGAGGTTGCCATCCACATGGAGTGTCCGGTCCGGATTCGTGGTCCCAATGCCGACGCTGCCGACGCTGCGGGTGACATTCACGCCGTTCACGGACCAGAAGCCCACATCGGCCCCCAGCTTGTCGGAGGCGACGCTGCCCGGCGCAAGGTTCGCGCCGTTGAGGTTGGTCAAAGCAGAGGCGTCCAAAGCGGGCAGTGCGCCGGTGAGGTTTGCCGCAGCAAGGTTCGTGAGGGCCGCACCGCTGCCGCTGAAGGTCCCTGTCGTCGTGCCGTTGAGCGTGAGGTTAGAGGCGAGCTTCGCGTTGTTCACCGCGCCGCTGGCGATTTTCGCCGCCGTGACTGCGCTGCCTGCGAGCTGCGGACTATCCACGGCGCCAGTGGCGATTTTCGCCGTGGAGACCGTGCCATCCGCGAGGTAGCCGTTGGGCGCGAGGCGCTGGTCGGGGGTGAGGAGCTGATTGCCATTCACGCCGTCGTTGAACCAAACGCGCAGGCGCACGTCGGCATTCGTCCACACGCTGGCAGGGATGGTGGCCATGTTCGCGATGGATGTGTCGCCGAGAAGGATGGAATATAGGCCCTTGCTCACGGCGAGCGAGACGGCGGTATCCGGCACGCCGTCGGCGGGCGTGGTGTCGGCGGCGTTGCCCCAGTAAACGGTGGTGCCGGCGGTATTCACGAGGGCGAAGCGGAATTGGCCGCTGCCCTCAAAGTTCGCGGTGCCGACGGCGACGCGGCCCTGGTAGCTGACGAGATTCGGCACTTGCGCACTGGCGACCTGCGGGAGCAGGAGCGTGGAGATGATGCCGGCGAGGATGAAGCGATTGCGAGTTTTCATTGTGAGTATTGGTTAGAAACGAGTGTTCAAAAGGGACATGCCCCGTCTCGCGGCGAAACCGGCAAAATAGTCGAAAATATTTTTGCGGACTCTGGTGGGTGGGGGCTTTTCGCGCCTTTTTGTCCTTTGAACTCGAACGCCGCGATTGGAGCGTGAATACCGGAGTCGTGGCTCACGCAGCCCTCTGCGTGAATGCCCTTTACGCGAAGCGCAGATCTGATTCGCGGGGCACCAGAAAAAGTGCGCTTCGCGTGAGGAGCTTGCCGTTCACGCAGAGGGCTGCGTGAGCCACGACAGGCAATCGCGGCGTTCGGGTTGAAGGTTTCCAAGGGACTGAAGGGACAAAAGGGACGCCGGGAATAGCGGCACAAGATGCTCCCCTTTTCGCGCCATTTTGCGCATTTCGCGGGCTCATAAATCACCGCGTGGAACGCTCCGTGGAACACTTTTCGCTCAGCGGATGTGTCGTTTGCCTTAATCGCTGTAAGTGTCTCAGCAATGGGCCTCTACTGGAGTAGGAGGCCATTGCGGGCGTACGCAATGGGGTTCTTTTCGGGTAGGCAGGCATTGCGGGAGTACGCGATGGTGGTCTAGCCGGGGAGGCGGGGTGTGCGGGGGTACGCAATGGCACTCGCGGCGGGTAGGCAGGCAGTGCGTACGCCCGCACAGGCTGCCGTGGCTGGACGAGGGGCTTTGCGTACTCCCGCAATGCCAGCGGTGCGTGGATGAGGTGCCCTGCGTAGGTCAAATATGCGCCTCGTGCCGGGAGCGGCTACCCTGCCGTACCGCGAAGCCCCGCTCTACAACGGATCGGGGATATCCGTTTGGTTCACTCGCTTGAGTTCGAAGAACTGATTTCGGCTATCTGCAAACGGATATTGGATAATCGGGGCTTTGCGTCCGATCTCCCCATTTTCTACGTCGAGCACCTGTCCGCTGTGCAGTGCTTTCACGATGTAGCCCGCCTCGGTTTTTTGCAGGGTCCACTGCTGGTTCGGGCGTGCGCCCCGTGGGTCCGACTGGACGATCTGCGCCCCATCCTCCATTGAGGCATCTTTGACAGTCAGAGCCAGCCCGCTGCTGATGTTGAGGATTTTGTAAAACTCGCCCTCCTTCACGAATCTCCAATTCTGGCGGTTCTTCGGGCCTCCCACTCTCTGCACGATGGGCGCGCCTTCCTCCCGCGGGAGTCCGTCGTCGATGGCGAGGACCTTGTTACTATTGATGTTCCTGATTTTGTAATACTGCACGGCGTCCTCTGGCGTCGATGCCTTCCGCTCCGCCGCAGGACTGCTGGAGACTGCGGGGATGTTGCTGCGCTTGTCCGGCCAGAAAAATACCGCCGCTCCGCCGATGCCGAGCAAGCCCATCGCCGCATACGTGAATCGCCGGCGCGACCAAGCGACGGCGGTGTTCTGCAAACGCTCGCCACGCAGCCAGCGCTCCAGTTCGTCCGCCAACACTTCCGCGCTGCCGTAGCGTGCGGCGGGTTGTTTTTCCAGACAGCGCATGACGATGGACTCCAAGTCCCTGTCGCCGATGCGGAGCGGCTTGGGCGCTTGCTCGGTGACCTGCCGCAGAAGCGTGAGCATCGTCTCGCCATCGAACAACTTCGCCCCCGCGAGCAGCTCATAGAGAATCGCGCCGAGGCTGTAGATGTCTGCCGCCGCAGTGAGCCCGCGTTGCGTGCCGCGTGCCTGCTCCGGGGCCATGTAGTGCGGGGTGCCGATGATCTGGCCGGTGTGCGTGAGGTCGCTCGCCAGCCCTATCTGCCGCGCGATGCCGAAGTCCACCACCTGCGGCGCGCCAGTCCGGTCGATGAGGATATTTCCCGGCTTCAAATCGCGGTGCAAAATGCCGTGCTCGTGCGCGTGGTGGACGGCCCGCGCGACCTGCGCGATGAGCGCCGCAGCCTTCCGAGGTTCGCGAAATTCCCCCGCGCGAAGATGCAGCGTGCCGCCCTCGATGAACTTCATCGAAAAGTAACCCTGCCCCTCGTGCTCGCCCACTTCGTAAATCGGCACGATGCCCGGATGGTCCAGCCCCGCCGCTGCCTGCGCCTCCGCGCGAAACCGCTGAACGTCGTCTTCGTTTCTCAGCAGTTGGCCATCGCGCAGCATCTTCAGCGCGACGACGCGATTCAGCGAACTCTGCCGCGCCCGAAAGACAACGCCCGAAGCCCCGCGCGCGATTTCATCGAGGAGAACGTAATCGCCGAAATACTTGATCGAATCGCCCTCATGAGCCGCCGGCTCCAGGAACTTCCCAGCGTCCGCATCCATGCGCAAAAGCATCGCCACCCGCTCCCGCAACTCCGCATCGCCCGCGCACGCCTCATCGAGAAACCGCGCCTGCTCCGCCGCATCGGCAATCTCCATCGCCGCCATGAATATCTCTTTTTGTCGCGCGGTATCGTTTTCCATAAAGACCTATGCCCCATCCGTTCCCGAAAGCGGCAAAATTTCCGCTTTCAGCCACGCACGCGCAAACGCCCACTGGCGATTCAGCTCCCGCTCGGAAAGGCCGGTGACCGTCGCAATCTCCGGCCAAGTCATGCCCGCAAAGAACCGCAGACTCACAATCTCCGCGCCCAGCGGGTCCGCCGCCGCCAGCTTTCCGAGTGCTTAATCCACCGCGAGCAGCTCATCATCCGGCGCGGGCATGATGATCATATCGTCCTCCAGCTCCACTCGCTCTTGAATGCCGCCGCGCTTCAACCGCTGACGATCCCGCACGCGATTCATGAGGATGCGCCGCATCGCCTGCGCCGCCGCGCCGAAGAAATGCCGCCGATTTTCCCACACACTCTCGCCGCCGACACGCAACCAAGCCTCATGCACCAGCGCCGTAGCCGTGAGCGTCTGCGGCCCCGACTCGGAAGACATCATCCCGCGAGCGAGACGGCGCAGCTCGTCATAAACACCGGGCAGCAGCTCTTCAGAATTCCGTGACGAATCACTCATGCGGCGAATGTTGCAAACCGAGTCCACACAGTCGAGCCACACGTCAAACCAGTTACCGCCTCGCAAGCAGGTATTTGCCCCATTGGAAATCTGGATGCAGCGCGAATACTCTACTTGAGGGCGTTCAAGTCTCGGCGTTGCTTGATCGTTGTATCCAGCTTGTTCTTGGATTTTTCGCTTTTGGATTTGGGCAGTCCATCGACTTCATCTTTTGGGAGAAAGGTGCGCAGGAAAGTCTTTGTCTGCTCCAGCTCTTCGGACTTCTCGCCCGCGAGATTCTTCCACTCCATCGGGTCTTTTTCCAAGCCATACAATTCCTCCGACCCGTCCGCATAACGGATGTAGTGCCATTTCTCGGACATCACGGAATGGTTGCCTTTATCCTGCGTGGTCACGGTGGGAGTCCATGACAGCTCGGGGTTTTCGAGCAAGGGGCGAAATGATTTTCCATGCAGCTCCTTCGCTGGCAGCCCGCACAGCTCGATCAGGCTGGGATAAAGGTCCAGCAGGTTCACATTGCGGTAGCAGTCCTTCCGCTCCTTCATGCCGGGCAGCGACACGATGAGCGGCAATTGCGTCGCTTCCCTCCAAAGCGTCGCTTTTCGAAACCGCAGTTTTTCGCCCAGATGCCATCCGTGATCACCCCAAAGAATGACGATCGTATTGTCGGCATGTTTGCTGTTTTTGAGAGCGTCGAGCATGACGCCGATACACGCATCGGCATAGCTGATCGCGGCCAGATATGCCTGCACCGCTCGCTTGTGCAGGCCGTATTCCTGCACCCAGAGGAAGTCGGGTTCGGGTCTAAAAGCGGGCCTGCCTTTTGCATCCACGAGGTCATCGAGATCATCCGAACGGAATTCCGGCAGCACGATCGAATCGAGCGGGTGAAGGTCGTAAAACTCCTGCGGAATCACCCACGACAAATGCGGCTTGGAGATGCCTGCGAGCATGAAGAATGGCTTGTCGTGATTCTCCTGCAATTGCTTCTCAAACCATTTGGCCGTGCGGTAATCCCGCGTGGCCTCCTTGCCCTGCTCCGTCACCGCCCATTCAAATTCCGACCCGCCTCCGTCGGCAAATTTTGCGTTCTCAATCGGCTTCCCGGCGAGGATGCCTTTGTTGCGGGAGTAAAGGGTTTCCGGCTTCATACCGCCGCCGCCGCGGTCCTGCTCCCACACATCGAAGGCCCAATGCCCGTGGTCCGCACCGTTCTCCGTTCCGTGCTTATGAAAAATCTTGCCGCTCGAAATCGTCTTGTAGCCGTGCTTGGAAAAATACTCCGGCAGCGTCGCATGAGTCTGCACCAGTTTGGACTGGAGCATGTTTTCACTATTCCCATAAGCCCCCGTAGCGGACGGCCTGAACCCCGACAACAAAGCCGACCTCGACGGCCCGCAAACAGGCCCCGCACAGCTCGCATTCCGAAACACCATCGAACTCTGCGCAAGCCGATCGATGTTCGGCGTCTTCGCCTGCGGATGCCCACCGTAAGCGCCGACCCAATCGTTCAGATCGTCCACCGCGATCATCAGGATGTTTGGTTTTTTGTCGCCAGCGAAACCGGGGATCGTCGCGAAGAGCAGTGAGGCAACTAAAATGAGTTTTTTCATGAGTTTGGTCAAAATCGTTGCTGCCCGCTGTTTGGGGAAGCCTTTTAACTTCGGTCTAAAGCCACTCTCGCGAAACGCCGCCTTGGGCGCGGCGCGTGGGGATAACGCCGCATGTGGTTTTGGCTATTGCGCAACGTGCGAAGGCGGGCGTGATTGAAATGTATGGAACTACAGCACAAACTCGAGATGCTCGCTGCCGCGGCAAAGTATGATGCCTCGTGCGCGAGCAGCGGGGCGGCGCTGGGGCTTGCTCTACCGCGCGCTCTGGCGGCTCACACACGGCGGCGAACGGCATCTGCTCGCCATGGCTACGGACAAGGACGTGCGCCAGCTCCAGCAATGGTGCAAAGCCATCAGCCGCGACATTCACAAGATGCACGCCTTCGTCCGCTTTCGTCTCGTGGGGAATGACGAGGCCACGGGGCGCGAGCAATTCGTCGCATGGTTTGAGCCCGAGCACCGCATCGTGCGACTGGCAGCAGGCTTTTTTGAAAAACGCTTCGTCGGCATGGACTGGTCGATCCTCACACCGCACGACTGCGCGCATTGGGACGGCAGCACGCTGCATTTCACCCCCGGCGTCCCCCGCAGTGCCGCGCCGGATGAGGATGCACTCGACGATCTGTGGCGCACTTACTACCGCAACATCTTCAACCCCGCGCGGCTGAAGGTGCGCGCGATGCAATCCGAAATGCCGAAGAAATATTGGAAGAATCTCCCCGAAGCACCGCTCATCGCCGACTTGATTGCCGAGAGCGGCGGACGCGTGGAAAAAATGCTGCGCACCGAAGCACAGCCCGCAAAGCCAGCACCGAAGAACGCCTACCTCGATTCCCTCCGCGACATGAACGACCAACAGCCGCCCGCCGCCGAAGAGCCATGAAACACAACGCTAAACTCCGAAAACTCATCCTCGTCCTCGGCGATCAACTCGACGAGCACTCGGCTGCGTTCGATGACTTCAATCCAACTACAGACGCCGTCTGGATGGCCGAGGTCGCGCATGAATCCGAGAAAGTGTGGGTCGCGAAACCACGCATCGCCATTTTCCTCGCGGCGATGCGACACTTTCGCGATGCGCTGCTGGAGCGTGGCTGGCGGGTCTTTTATCGTGCGCTCACGCCGAAGGCCGCAGAGTGCAGCGGACTGCCCGGCAAAGGAACTCCCGGCGAAACATTTGCCGCGCAGCTCGCGTGGGCCATCGCGCAGACGCAGCCCGAAAAGCTCGTCGTCGTCGAACCCGGAGAGTGGAGTGTGCGCGAAGAACTCACCACCGTGGCTCGGGATGCCGGAGTGCCGCTGGAGATTCGCACCGACCGGCACTTTCTCTGCACGGGCGCAGAGTTCGCCGCGCACGCGAAGGACCGGAAGCAACTGCGCATGGAATATTTTTACCGCGAGATGCGTGTGAGGACCGGCGTGCTCATGGACGGCGGCAAGCCCGCTGGTGGGGAGTGGAATTTCGACCACGACAATCGCGAATCATTCGGCAAAGACGGCCCCGGTTTTCTCCCTGCCCCGCGCAGATTCCTCCCGGATGAAACGACACGCGAAGTGCTCGCGCTGGTATCCGCGCGCTTTGCGAAGCATCCCGGCGAGCTGGAGAAATTTGATTGGCCGGTGACCGCCGCCGAGTCGCGAGAGGCGCTCGATGATTTTATCGCGCACCGGCTGCCAGACTTCGGGCGATGGGAGGATGCGATGTGGTCCGGCGAGCCGTGGCTCTACCACTCGCGCCTCAGCGCTGCGCTGAACTTGAAGCTGCTCACTCCCCGCGAAGTGCTCGCCGCCGCCGAGCGCGCGTGGCGCGAAAAGCGGGCACCGATTGCAAGCGTGGAGGGCTTCATCCGACAGATCCTCGGCTGGCGCGAATACGTGCGCGGCATCTACTGGCGATTCATGCCTGACTATCTCGACCGCAACGCACTCGGCGCCGACCAGCCGCTCCCACCGTTCTACTGGACGGGCGACACGGAGATGAACTGCCTGCGCCATGCACTCCGCCAGACGCTCGACCACGGCTACGCGCATCACATTCAGCGGCTCATGGTCACCGGCCTTTTCTCGCTCTTGCTCGGCGTGCGCCCGCGCGAAATCCATGAATGGTACCTCGCCGTGTATGTCGATGCCGTGGAGTGGGTCGAGCTGCCCAACACGCTCGGCATGTCGCAGTACGCAGACGGCGGAGTGATGGCCTCGAAGCCCTACATCGCGACCGGCAAAAACATCCAGCGCATGTCGAACTACTGCACCGGTTGCCGCTTCGATCCCGCCGAGCGCACTGGCCCGCGCGCCTGTCCCTTCACCACGCTCTACTGGGATTTCCTGCTACAACACGAACCCCTGCTCGCGAAGAACCCGCGCATCGTCATGCAAGTGCGCAACCTCAAGCGCCTCACCGCAGAGGACAAGGAAGCGATCCAAGAAAAGGCGGCGCAGGTGCGCGAAGCTTGCGCAGCACCACCGCGTTTATAGCCCAAGTGCCAGTCCTTCCGGTAGCCCGCAAGCACACGAGTGGCCTTGCGGGCACGAGTGAAAGCGTGCGTGAGCCTCAACGTCGCTGCGAGTGCGCGAGCTCGGCGAGGGTGAACTCGCTATGGCACGCCGAGTTCCACGATGGCGCTGGTGTGATCGGTGAAAGTCACGCTCGGGGCTCAATCAACCGGCGGTCGAATTGTGCGCAGTCAACACGGAAACAATCGATTCGACGGCGGCGGCGATTTCGGACCTTGAGACACTCCGCGCCAAACCGCCGCTCGCATTGATGCTGAAACCCGCCATTGCGATCAACTTGTCAGGCACTCGCGAAGGCAAATCTCCCTCGCGCTGGTAGAAGCTCAATTCGAACTCATTCGCGTTTCCCACGATATCCAAAACCATCACCGCGCCGTCACACAAGCACTCGAGAAATGCGCATGGCGGCTCGGTGTTTGTGCTGACTGCGTAATACTCGACTTTTGTAAATGGCGTCAGCTTTCCTTTCTCGGACATTGCGAGGAGCACGCTTTGGTAGAAGCAATAGCTGAACAGCTCCGCGTGCCGTCCGCTTCTGCGAAAACCAGTCAGCAAATAGATCCCTCCATCGTCTTCAAATCGGATCATGCGATTCTCGCAATACTCGATCGCCCGCCATTCGCGGACAAGTTCGCGACGCCACTCTTCCAATGGGTCGGTATTCGCGATCACCGAGTCCAGCGATGCTTGAACGCCAATCGAAAGATCGACGCGGTCAAAAAGCGTTTTCACCAATTGCCGCCGAGCTTCCACCGGGTCGCTTGGAGCCACAGCTCCTTGCAACAAGCGTTTCCAGCTTATATCGCGGTCGAGATTCTTGAGGAACGATTTGTTGCTGTTCTTTTTCAGTAAATAATCGCCAACCGAAAGCAACGCCCGCTCCCATCGAAATTCGCCGAACTCTTTGAGTCCATCCGCATCAAACACCGCCGCCGCTTTTGCGAAGTAGTTGTCGAACGCACAGAGAAATCCAGCGTCGGTTTCGTCATCCCAAGTGCAGCGTTCCCCGTCTGTGAGCCATCGCTCGAGCACGCCGGAGAATGAAAAAAAGAATTCGATTTGCCCGGCAAAATATCCGTGCTGTTCCGCCGTGAGAATCCGTCGCCTCCATCCATCGCCCTTTTGGAGCAGTTGCGCCTTGAGCCGTTCCTCTCGCACTTGCTGTTGATTAAAGCCCGCCACTTTCGCACTCGGTGCGGCGAGCGCGGCGAGGATGTTTTGGCTATCGGCGAGCATGTCATTCACAGAGCGGATGCTACGCTGAAACGCGTCGAGGTTTCCGTAGTCGGAGTTCGCAGCTAGATTTCGCACCACGCGCATCCACTCCCAAAATGCGTCCGGCTTTAGATCACTTCGATATCGGCGAATGTATGCGCAGTATGCGTGAAACTGCACAAAGTCCGCGTAAGTCGGCTTGCCGGTGTCGGACGTGATCGCCGTGAACATTTTGACTTCGTCGTAATACAAAGGCTCGCGCAGGAGCCTCATCCATCCGCTCTCGCCGGGTATGCTCCAGCTATCCAAAACGGCGATCATCGTCTCCACGAATGCCTCGTCGATGCAATCGTGCTCATCGCATTTCGAAAATGTGAACGGCTCCTTCTTTTCGAGAAATGCCGTGAGTGCATCGGTCTTAGCGTTTGGGTCGCGGGTGATGATCACGAATGCCCGCAGCATGAGCATCAATTTCTCGTCGGGCAGTTCCGGTTTCTGTTCGTTCCAGAAAATATCAGTCCACGCCGTATCCATCCGCTCGCTCACATAGACGCGGCTTGATACCGACTTTCCGTGCAGCGACCATTCTCCGAGGGCAACGCTGTCGAGCTTTTGCTCCAGTTTTGCCTTGAACGCCTCGAACGGTGTGAGCGCTTTGCCTCGCGCGTTCATCTTTATGTAAAGCTCGTCGGACAGCTCGAATCGTTTGAGATCGAGCCACTGAAACGTGATGCAGGGTCGCTCCGTGCGGACAAGCCGTTCGCATAGCCCTCTCGTCTCCGCAAATTTGGAGTCGATGCTATCCAGCATTTCCAACGCGGACAGAATCGTTGGGTCGAGCTTCCAAGAGCGGAAAAATCCGGATTCGTCAGCGATCATGGATGACAATTTTTGCCCCTCGCGCGGAGTGGTGCTCGGCGCATAGCCCACTAGGAAATCAAAAAACTCCGTAGAACTCGGGCGCACAGCATAAGTGAAGCGTGATTTCGCGCCGCGCCGCGCAATCTCCCGGAACTCTTGCGTCTGTGCGTCTTTCCACGCCAAATACCAGTGCAAGAGGAACAATGTCGTAAGTCGTTGCTGCCCATCGAGCGGCTGGAACTTGCGCGGGGAACTGCCACTCACGCTGCCGTACACGAAGTCCAAATCGAGCGGGCAATCTCCCGACAACGCATCGAAAATCGCGCATAGAAAGCCGTCTCGTATTTCACGGGCGGACTCCCGCCCTTGCGCATAATCGCGCTGGACGATTGGGATTTCCACCACTGTGTCGTCATCAAATAAACCGAACAACGTCATCTGCTTGCCTTGCTGATTCATACATTGCCTCCATCCACTTTCGCAAAAAATCCAGTCAGTATATCCACGAGAGCAGCAAGGTAATCGGCGCTATCGGAAGGCGACCAAAACATCATCCTGCCGACGTTTTTGCTGTAGCATTTAAGGAACACGTTTTTCGTGCAGAGCGGGACAAAAGTTCCGTCCCGGTCCCGGTCGAGAATCACACCGCGTTTTACCGGGAAGACAGCATTCTTGTAACTCCGATTTGTCCCTGCATCCAACAACGCGAGATTCGAGATTCCGTGGTCCGTTTCACGCGTGACACGCTCGTCAAATCGCTCCAGCAGCTGGTTGTAACATGCGTCGAATCCATCGCACCGCGCACTGGAAATCGTCGCGCGGACCTTCCCTAGCAGGCCCGCGTCTTCCACCGCGTCGAGGCACTTTGCGGACTGTTCCAGCCAGGCTTTCTGCTCTGGCGAGTTATCCGGCTTCCCGGAATCGATCGAGCGAACGTGCTCGATGTCCCATTGGTCTTTTTTGAAAGCGTCGAACGGGAAGCGGAGATTGGAGTCTTCGTTTTTCAGCAGCGTGGCGATGTTGAAAAGCAGCAGCGTATGCCGAATTTCTTTCGGCGATTTGTCGTAGTCCAAGCCGTCGAGAAACTCTATTATCGTCGCGTGAGTTTGGGAGATTTCCGCCAGCAATTCCCCCGTGAGACGCTGGAATATCATGCGTTTGAGCACTTGATGAAACTCACTCTTCGCCACGCGTTCTCCGGCCCGCATCAGCGTCGCAATATCGTCGCCAGTGGCTACGAGATAGCCGACGAGATGATACAGGACGCGGTCGTTGAACCACTCTTCCAAAGTCATGAAAACACGCTTCACTGCCAACCATTCGTGCTCCGCGATGCCAGGCCCTTTCGCAAATCGCTCGTGGTAAAAGCGAAACGTCCGCAGCTCATCTTTGTCATCACCGACGGCGGTCTCCGCGATGAGTTCAAAAAGATATTCGATCCGATTTGCTGGTTCGTCTTTTTGCTGATGCAGGAAGTACCAAACCTCATCGCGGCGAAGCGTCTTTTCGATCCCATCCCACTCCTGCGCGATGCGAAGTTGGATGTGTGAGCCTGCGCTGATTTCGAAGTTTGCGGATTGGAGAAAAAGCGCGCGAATCAGCTCTGAGTTCGTGAGCGGAATTTTGCCCATATTTAGCCGGGTGAACGCGTCTATCGGATCGCCATTGGGCAATTCGTACCAAATGACCTTCACATTGCGCCCGGTGGCATTGTCATTGGTCAGGCATTGGAGAATCTTCAGCCGCCGTGAGCCATCGTTGTTTTTGAACCAATCCCTGATTGCGTCGTAGGCGTTGCTGATGTGGTGATAGTCGATGTTCTTTCCGCGGAGAGCGGGGTCCAAATCACGCAAAAAGCCCTCGCTCCCTTTTCTCGTCTCGAACGAGAGCGAGAACGGTTCTTTCCCCATCTCGGCCAGAAAGAGCTTTAGCGCAGTCAAAATCAGAAAGATGGTCGTCAATCGCTGCTGTCCATCGACGACCTCCCAAGCTCCGTCGTCGCTCTTTTTCACCACTACGGGCTGTAGGCAATAGAACGCTTCCTTCGAAGTCGCCTTGTCCTGGAAGTCCCAAAGGTCATTGAGCAAGTCGTCCACTTGCCGCTTGGTCCATCGATAGCCGCGTTGGTACGCCGGGACGTGAAAACGCTCCGTCAACAGGTCGTTGACGGGTTTTAAGAGGATTGCACTGTCGCTCATCGCTACAAAATCCTCAGCTTGAGAATCGGATTTTGCTCCATCATGTGAAGCGTGGAAAACTCCGTATTCGGCCCCCAAGTTTCCATTTTGAACATGTCACGCAGGGTCTTGGATTTTTGGGAAGACGTGTTGATGGATACTCCAAAATGCGCCGCGATTGCTGCCGTAGTCGTGTGAGGTGTCTGTGTCTTGTCGAAGGCGAAATTCACCGAA
This sequence comes from Verrucomicrobiaceae bacterium, assembly GCA_043728745.1. Taxonomy (GTDB): domain Bacteria; phylum Verrucomicrobiota; class Verrucomicrobiia; order Chthoniobacterales; family Chthoniobacteraceae; genus SXWH01. The sequence continues at coordinate 7,603 of JAYTMG010000576.1, read as the reverse complement.
CAAAGCGCGTGGATCACTCCCGCAGCCCAGCTCGCGATCTGTCCGCTGTCGAATGGGACGACCCGCTTGCGGCCTGCTTTTTCGATGAGGTTTTGGCAAAGTGCTTCGTATTCTTCGTCGAGGTGAGCGGCGCAAAACTCGGAGGTAAGGCGGATGAGTTCCACAATCTTTGGCGATGCTTTGGCGGCAGGTTTGCGCGGTGCGGGTTTCACCGATTTTACCGGTGTAAGCGGCAGAAGGAGATCGGGGAACTGCGTAGCGAAATGGAGCACGATTGCAGCAGTTTCCGACGCGATGATGCCGAACCCAGCATGAGTCGCGACATAGCAAAATGCGAACGCCAAATGCGGGAGCGCCGTGAGTTCCGGATGCAACGGAAGATTGAGTTCGTAGAGGTCCAGCGCGACTTTTCTGGCCCGCTTAAACGCCGCATCACCAACCGGCAATCCTCGGATCAACGCGCAAGTTTCGGGCGCGACAAGGTACGGTGGGAAGAGGTCGGTGTAGCCGAGTTCTTTCGCTTGTTTGGCTACCTCGATTTCTGCGTCGGCGTATGCGCCCCGGATTTCTATGAGCCATGACGGAGTGTCTTTCGGAATTGGAGTCATTGCGGGATGTTGTTTTTTCTAGGTTTTAATCGTGAAAGGCGGTCTCACAGCAAAGCGATGAAGCCTTGCGGTGTGATGACACGCGGGCCGTATCCGCTGGTTTTCATCGCATCGAAATGCGCATCTTCCGTCACCAAATAGTCGGCGTTTGCAGCGATAGCGCAGTCGGCGAACTTGTCATCGTCGGGGTCGGCGACGATGAGGTGAAAGCGGAAAGAGGGCTCGACGATGCGGACGTTTCCGCGAAATTCTAACGCCAGACTGATGATGCTCGATAGTTTCCTCCATTGTTCGGCACTGGCGCGGGCCGTAATAATTTCTTCCCACTCCAATAGGATTGCCTCGCTCACTGCTACGATGATTCGCCCCGTCGCGAGGGCTAAAAAAATCGGGTGATTCCTGTGCCCGACGACTCGGGCAGTGAGAATGACATTGGTATCAATGACTACTGTCACCGGTAGGGATGCTTTGCGCGATGCTCTTCAATCGCAGCCGTCACGAGTTCAGGAGCATACTTTCCTGCGTCGTAGTCTGCTTTGGCCTCCGCGCCAATTTCTGCGACGAGGCGATTCATCTCAAGCTGAAGTAATGCCTTCCGCACCACTTCGAGTTCTTCATCGGTGCAGAGATCGATGTGCGCGTGCAGTGCCGGGCGGAGTTCCTTCGGATCTTTGATAGCGAGCGTGCTCATACCGCACACAGTGTCACAATCCGTCGCCGAGCGCCAATCCTTCTCTCTTCGGATCCATACGATTGGGTGTGATTAAAAGTGGATTGAGCAACACGAGATGCGCGTTGAGCGGCGCTTGCGAAAGTAGTCAGCGGCTTTAGCCGTAGCTACGCGACAAGCAGATGGCGTATGGAAGTTCACTCACCACGTATTTTGGCGAAGCGTACCCGCTCCGAAATCACTGCGGTACTTCGGCTGAAGCCGCTGACTACTTTCGCAAGCGACGCTCGTTCGCTTTGACGCTTCGGTCAGGCCATTCCACGTTTAATCACACCCCGTCCGATTGCCGCGAGCGCGGCGAAGATGAGTTTCTCACGGCACGCTGAGTTGCACGATCGCGCTGGTGTGATCGGTGAAAGTCACGCGGGCGATGATGCGTCCGTCGCTCGTGAAATGGCGCGTGCTGCCTTGGCTGCCGAGCGTCGCTGTGAGCACGTTGAAGCTTTGAACGACTTTGCTGCCGAGTAGCGTTTGGCCTTCGCGGAGGAGTTCGTAGAGGATGTCGTCGCTTCCGAGTCCGTAGAGCGCGGTGTCGTCGGCGCTGGTGATTCCGCCATGACCGCGCTGTAGCGTTGCGGTGAAAATCGGGCCGGTGTTGTCGGGCATCGCGAGGCTGGTGAAGGCTTTCCATTTTGCGCCTTCCGGTGCGCCGGGAGGTTGTGCGCCTTCGCGGGCGAGCAGGCGCAGCGGCGTGCGTCCACCGAACCAAATGCCGGTGTTGTCCGCGCTCGTCACGCTGCTGCCTCGCACGGTGGCGATGAAGGCGGTTCCTTCTCCGTACGGCCCGCCATAAACCGGGTCGAGGAAGCTGGAGAATGTTGCGCCGCTGATGCCCGGCGCGGCGTCGCTGGTCCGTGCGATAGGTAGCCAGTCGTAGTAGCCGCTGCGTAAAAAGATGCCGTCCGAATCCGCTGCGGTGACGCCTCCGAGTCCGGCCATGAGCGTGGACTTTATCGCGATGCCCGATGGGAGCCCGACCTCGGCAAACACTGCGCCGGGCAGGGTGATGGCGTCTGGCGCATCGCCCGGTTTTACGAAGACAAAAACGCCTTGATGCGCGACAAATTTCCGCCCGCTGTTCGTCGTCCAGAGCGACACCGCCGAGCCGTTGATTGCCGAGCGGCCTTGGCCTGCGCTGCCGCGGATGGTGTTGAAGAATTGGTAGCTCGTGAAAATCTCGGCGGGCTTCCCGTCAACGATGGTGCGGCTGTCGCCTTCGCGGAAGACTTTCTCGGTCGCGTATTCATGCTCTTGCATCCAAACTCTGCGGTCGTTTGCAGCGGTGATGGTGCCGTCGCGCCGGGGTCCGTGAAAGTCGCACCCGCCTCAAAGTTGAGCGGATTCGCGCCAACGAGCGCGACAGTCGGACCCGCCGAAATCATCGCCCGGTGCACCAGCGACGGTCAGGCCGCCATCCACCGACACGCTGGTGCCGAGAAACGCATCCGACTGCATACTCGGAAGCGCCGGGATGGAGTGCGTAAGCACGAACGGTGTGTCTGCAAACGCTGTAGTGATGAGCGCGAGAACGGCAAGGATGGCCGTTTTCATGGGAGTGAGCACAAAAAGTCGGAGGCGCGGCGCAGTTCGACTTTCCGAAGTCGAGTTTGGACGTTTCCATCAAAGAGAACGTCCTGCGTTTCAGCGGCGTTTGACTCGATATCGGAATGTCGAGCTGCGTTTTTGCATTCGCGTTTTCATTGGATTGTTCAGTCGAAGATCGATGGAAACTGAAACGCGACCATCGCCACGCTGCCGTCGCTGTACGTCACTTGCGCGGCGATGGTGCCGCGGTTGTTGAATGAGCGCGTCACGCCCGCGCTGCCGACGGTGGGTTTTAGCACGATGAATGATTTCACCGTCTTGCCTTCCAGCGGCACGCCTTCGCGCATCAGTTCACGCAGATTGCCATCGGTACCGACGGCGTAGAGTGCGGAGTCGTTCGCGCTCGTGATTCCGCCTGCGCCGGGTTGCAGTTTCGCGGTGAAGATCGGGCCTGAGTCGTCGCCGCCGTAGGCGAGGGAATCGAACGATTTCCACTTCGCGCCAGCGGGTGCGCCGGGAGGTTGATCGCCTTCGCGGGCGAGCAGCGTGAGGGTGTCGGATTTCCACCAGATGCCTTCATCCGAGTTGGATGGGACACCGCTCACTTTGCCGGAAAATGCCAGTTCGCCAGTCCTAGAATTCAGTGCGCTCACCGGATCGTTGAACGCGCGGAATACGCCGGACCGGATTCCGGGCGCGGAATCGCCGAGAAGAACGAGCGGTGCCCATGCAGCCTCGGAGCGAAGGAAAATCCCGGTGGATTGATGGGCCAGGGTTCCCGAGCCCATTCGCACCGTGCCGAGCATGGAAGCAAACGCAAACTCGCTTGGCGTCTCGAACGGCGAGAATCCCGCGAACGAAGGTTGACGCAGCTTGGCCCACACTGCGCCGGGATGCGTGTCGGGATTCAACAAATCGCCGGTGCTCAAAAATGGGACGCCGTTTTCTGCGAGCACTTGTCGCCTGCTGTTGAGGTTCCACAGAGCGACGTTGCCGCTATCCACGAGCGCCCGGCCTTGACCGGGGCTGCCCGCGGTCGGGGTGAAGCACTGAAATGCGCCTAGTGTTTCCGTGGTGGTCACGGCGTCCCAGCGTCGGAAAACGATGGACAGCGGGGCGTCCGGTGCTTTTTCCCAAACGCCGCGATTGCTGCTACTGGTGACCACCTTCAACGTCGCTTCAAAATACACGGAGCCCGCTTGGGGTTCGCTCACTCCATCCCAATGGTAGCCCGCGCCCGCGCTGCTGAATCGAGCGAACAATGCGCCGCCCGTCCCCGGTGCCGCGCTGCCTTCGCGTGCGACGATTTCGAGCGGTGCGAAGTAGGGCTTTAGGGCGACCACGGTGTCGTTCGCGGAGGTGACACCGGGGCCTTGGATCGTGCCGATAAAAACGATGTGCGCGCCCGCACCGAGCGCGGGATCATTGAAGATCCTCCATGTCGCTCCCTCGATGCCGGGGACCGCTTCGCCGACTTTGGCGATGAGTGTGCCGCCTAGGAAAATCCCCGCGCCCATTTGTTCCGGTGCGCTCCATTTTCCGAGGAAGGCGACCAGCGATAAATTATCCGCAACCGCCGGAGTGCCGAAGCTTTTCCACACGGCACCGACTGCAATGCGTGGGTCGGAGCCGGCATCAGGGACTGCGCCGCCGGTTTTGTAGAACTCATACACCGTCGCATCGCCCGAACGCCCATTGACGATGACATTCGCAGTGCTCGCATTGCCCGCCGCATCCATCGCGGTGATGGTCACGATCGTCTCGCCCAAAACGACCGGAGTGCCCGCTGCGGGGCTTTGCGTCACACTCACCACGCCGACAAAATCCGTCGCTCCCGCCGCTGCGGTGAAATCGAGAAGCGGCATCCCGACGAGAAGATACGGATTGCCGAAATCCCCGGTGATCGTCGGCGCAGTCGTATCGACGACATTCACCGTCCGCGTGGCGCTGGAGGAAAGCCCGCTGCTATCCGTCGCCGTCCAAGTCACCGCGTAATTGCCGGGGACATTTGCGACGACGGTGTTGCGGGTGATGACGGGCGTGAGCGCACCGTCTTGAAGATCATTCGCCGTAGCACCCGCATCGACATACGGAGCTCCAGCCTCGACCGTGCGAGGATTCGCGCCGTTGAGCGCGATAAACGGTGGCGTATTGGCGGCAGCAAAACCGAAGACGTAGGCCGCTCCATTTCCTCCGCTATTGTAGGGCGCGCCGACAGCGAGCGAGTTCGAAGTGAGACTCAGCGCTCCGCCGAAAAACCCGCCTGCACTTGGTGCGGGGTTGGCCAGCGATGCGACCGGGATCGTCGGCGTGGTGCTCGCGAGTTTGTAAAAATACGCGCTGCCTGCGCCGCCGTTTTTCCCGATTGCGCCGACCGCCACATTGAACCCCGAGATCGCGACGGAGCCGCCAAACCAATCGCCCGCCGCCGGGCTCGGATTGTTCAGCGTGGCGTAAATATACGGGACGGGATTCGCCAGACTATAGACGAATACACGGCCTGCATCTTCCGCGCCCGTATCGTCGAGCCGCGAGCCCACGGCGACGAACGTATTTGAGATCGCGACAGCACTGCCGAAACAATCTCCGTTCGATGGCGACGGGCTCATCAAAGTCGCCACCGGAACGCTCGGCGAAGCGCCCGCCACATCGAAGACAAAGACAGAGCCAGTCGGCGAAGCGAAATCATCATCGGGGCTTGCGCCGACCGCCACGCGCGAGCCGGAAATACCGACAGAAACACCGAAGAAATTATCGTCTCCCGCAACCGGATCATGCAGCGTGAGCACCGGGATATTCCACGACACACCGAGGTCGAAAACGTACACTTCTCCGAGGTCCACATTCCCGTGCTCTTCGGAGCCCACGACGATCCGATTTCCATCAATCGCCACCGCAGCGCCGAAGCCGTCGCCATTGATGAGCGCCGGTTTTCTGAGCATCCCGATCATTCCTTCATTCACCCCGTCAGCGGAGATCCGATAGACGTAAGCAGCCCCCGAACCGACTCCCTCGACAGTCATATATGGCGCACCGACCACGACATTCGTCCCGGACACGGCGATGGAACCTCCGAAATATCCGTATGATCCGAACTGAGGATTTTGAAGAATCGTCACCGGGATCAGCGGCGTGGCACTCGCAAGATTGTAGATCGCAACATTTCCGCCCGGTATTCCGTGGGCGTTTCCATTCGGCGAACCGACAAACAACAACTGCCCCGAACGCGCAACCGCTGTTCCAAAATACGTAGTCTGCAACGGCAGCCCGCCATCCAGCGCAGCCACAGGCGCAGCGCCCGGCAATTGGTAGAGATAAGCGCGCCCTGCATCCCGCAAAAGCGAGTCATCCAACGGCGCACCGACGACCACGTTCGTGCCCGAGATCGCGACATCGGATCCGAAGCCGTCCGTCTGCGATGCGGTTGGATTATTCAGCGTAGAGACAGGCACCGTCGGCGTTGCGCTCGCGAGGTCGTACACCATCACGCTCACGCCGCTACTTTCAAACGAGCGAACGACCACGCGATTGCCAGAAATCGCGCACGGCCAGCCGAAGCGAGTGCCCGTCGCGCTCGGGTTGTGCAAAGTCAGCGCGGGCGTCGCGGGCGTCGCGCTCGCCAAATCATAAACAAACACATCGCCGACTCCCTGCGTTTGAAGTGCGTCATTCAGCGCCCCGACAATCACTCGCGAGCCGGAGATGTCCACGGAGAGCCCAAATTCTTCCGCAACCGCAAGGTCCGGCGGCACAAGGTTGAGCACGGGAACCGTCGGCGTCGCGCTCGCTAAATCGAACACAAAAGCCCGGCCCACGGAAGGTGCCGTATCGACATCCGCATCCGCCATACCGACGACGATGCGACTCCCGGAAATCGCCACCGACGCACCAAACCCATCGTCCCAATTTCCGCCCTGCTGAGTGAACGTCGCGACCGGCGCACTCGGCGCAGTGATGTCGAAAACATACACCGCCGCTGGACGCGGCGTCGGCAGCGAGGGGTTCCCGTACGGCGCAGAAACGACGACACGATTTCCATCCATCGCCAGCGCAAACCCGAAGTTCTGCGCGCCAGTATTCGGATCGGAAAACGTAGCAATCACAGCCGTCGGCGTCGCACTTGCGAGGTCGTAAACATACACGCCGTCGTAGCTGGAAACCGCGAGCCGCGAACCGGACATCGCGAGCGCATTCCCAAACTGCGCATCCTCATGCGGGTCCGGATTTGGCAGCATATGCAGCAATGCGCCCGTCGTCGAATCGAACACCTTCACCAGCCCAACATCCTCGCCCGGCCCCGCGTGAAACGGCGCACCGACAGCCGTAAAGCCGCCCCTCGTCGCGACAGCGTGGCCGAAGTTTTCGTGCATCTGCACATCCGGCGGCGGCGCGATGGAATGTTGCAAAACGGTTGGGCTCTGGGCGGTCGCGCTAATTGCGAACGCGGATACGGCGGCTAGCAAGTGAAGGATCGTTTTCATCGGTTCTGTGGTGGATGTAGGAAGGATTATTACGGACGGAGTCTGCCGTCGGCCATTCCTCACGCATAGTGGCGAAGTGTAACGTCTTAGCCACACTTCCGGCAGCATTGACCGGAACCCCTAATAAACATAAGAGGGAACGAAAATCGCGTGGCTACATTTGCCGGTTTGCGCTTCAGCCCGCCCAATCCGGCGGCGCGCTGAAGAGCCGCGTGAGGCCGTGTTTTTTCAGCGTGGCT
>JAYTMG010000575.1:0-4871 GCA_043728745.1 Verrucomicrobiaceae bacterium | reverse complement strand
TATTTACTCCAAACGAACCGATACGTGCCGGCGACCACTTCAAATCCAAAAGTCCCGGCGGCGCTTTCCTTGAGTTTCATTCCTTCTGGAACTGACTCGCCATTCTCCGTGATGCTGCCGCCTTCGGGCAGAATTACGATGGCGGTCGTGTTGGCGGGGACGGTCACATCGTAGATGATCCGATCGCCTTCGCGCTTCCATGCACTCGCGATTTTACCGCGCGGGTGCACAGTGCTGGCCGTCACCCAATCGATCGGTTTTCCGTCGGGATTGCTGCCCGTAGATGGCACATGGGGAAATATACGAATCCGATGATGTCCGGCGTCGAGCGTATCGATGCCCGCGAGCTTTCCGAATGCCCACTCGATGGCGGCGCCAAACGAGTAGTGGCTGAAGCTGTTCATCGCGGCGTTGTTCTTGCCGCTAGCGCCGTTAAAGCCGTTCTCCTTCGTGAAACTATCCCAGCGCTCCCATACGCTCGTCGCGCCCTGCTCGACTTCGTAGCCCCAGCTCGGGAATTTGCGGCTTTGAAAAAGGCGGCAGGCGAGATCGTTACGTCCGTGGGCGCTGAGGACGTGGAGTAGCGACTTCGTCCCGAGGAAACCTGTAGCCATCCGGTAGTCGTTCTTTTCAATGAGCTGGACGAGTCGTTTCACGGTGGCTTCGCGCGCCACTTCATCGGGAAGAATCCCCGCCATGATTGCGAGGACTTGTGCGCTCTGCGTCTGCACTTTCGGTGTGCCGGTGCTGTCCATCCAATGCGCCCGGAAGCTGGCAGCGAGCTTCGCAAAGCGATCGCGATAGCGGGCCGCTTCGCCTGGTTTCTTCAGCGCGCCTGCTAGTTCCGCCATGAGTTGCGCGCTCACGGCGTGATAGCAGATGTCCACGTATTCGATGGGAGTTTCCTCGCCGAGATTCAGCCAGTCGCCCCATGTGTTTCCGACGCTCACGCCTTTCATGTCGGGGTCTTCTTTCGCCCGCCAGTCCATGAATTTCACCATCGAGTCCCAGTGCTTCGCAACCAGCCGCGTGTCTCCATAAACCCTCCACATCGTATGCGGGACAATCACGCCCGCGTCGGTCCACGCCGCGCCGTGTGTGGCGCCCGGTTTCCCGTGGGCGTAAGGATACGGCGCGTAGTCCGGATAAGCGCCGCTCGGGCGCTGCGACTCACGGACATCGTCGATCCACTTTGTGAAAAATGCGGCGACATCAGCATTGTAGCTCGCCGTGCGGGCGTAGATTTGCGCGTCTCCCATCCAGCCGAGACGCTCGTCGCGCTGCGGGCAATCGGTGGGAACCTCAATGAAGTTCGCCTTCTGCGTGCGCACGGTGTTTTTCCAAAAGCGCGTCATCACTTCATCGCTGCACGAGAAGTCGCCGACGATTGGCGTATCGTTATTCAGCACGAGGCCGGTGACGGCATCGAGCGTCGGTTTCTCCGCGAGGCCGGTGAGCTCGACAAACTGGAATCCATGATACGTAAACCGCGGCTGCCACGTCTCGCCATTCGCATCGCCGCGCATCGTGTAGAAGTCTGTTGCGCGGGCCTTGCGCAGATTCTCCGTCATCAATCGACCATCGGTGTGCAGCATCTCGCCGTAGCGGATTTGCACCTTCGTTCCCGCAACGCCTTTCACCTTTAGACGAATGACGCCCGCGATGTTTTCGCCGAGGTCGAAAATGTAGGTCCCGGGTTTGGGTTCCGTGATTTTCTTCGCGGCCAATTCCTCCGTAATGCGAATCGGTTGCGCCGCGTAGGCCACGAGTTTCTTGGGTTTTTGGAAACCGAGTTCCACTTCCTTCTTCGAGCCGGGCTCAAAGAAATTGGACTTCACGCTGCCATTCGCTTCGGCGGCTATTGCGGGCGTCCATTTCCAATCCGAGGCTTTGGCGACCGGCGGTGTAAATGGCACGCGGCGGCGCGCGTCGTAGGTTTCCCCCATCAGAAAGTCCGCCTCGCGAATCGGTCCATCGCTGGATGTTTCCCACGTCGTGTCCGTGACGATCATCTCGCGGGTTCCGTCGGCATATTCCACCTCGAGCTGCCCCATCAGCGCGGGAGTCTTGCCGTAAATGTTGCGCCCGCTGTGCTCCGGCCCATAGCCGACAAGAAGAGCGTAGCCGAGGTATCCGGCATACCATCCGTCCGCCACGATCGCGCCGAGTGCGTTTGGCCCTTTCTGCACGAGCTTCGTCACGTCATGCGTTCGATAATGCAGGCGCTCATGGTAGTCCGACCAACCCGGCTCGAAGTAGGTGTCCCCTACCCGCTCGCTGTTAAGGTGCCATTCTGCAAGGCCCAGCGCTGTTCCGTGGAGCACTGCGCGCTTCACCTCGGCGCGCAATGTGAAGCGCTTCACATAATTACGGGCGGGCGGTAGAAAAAGCGCCTTTCGATCCGTGTGAAGCGGAGAGTCGTCCTTGAACGAAATCCACTGCGCCTTCCAGTCCTCGGGCTTCAGCACGCCCATGCTCCATTTCGCCGCCGGGCTCCACGGGCTCTTGACCCCGTCTTTGTCCCATACTTGAACTTTCCAAAAAACCCGCTGACTACTTTGCAGCCGCTCGCCCGCGTATTCGATGCTCAGCGTCTCATCGCTCCGGACCAAATCTGTATCCCAAATATCCCCTTTGTCCTGCGCCAGAATCTCCGCTGAAGACGCCGCGAGAATCCGATACGCCGTTTGTTTTTGCCCACGTACCGCAGCGTCGCTCTCTTCCACGCGCCACGAAAGACGGGGCCGCTCGGCATCGATCCCATGAGGGTCCGCGAGCCACTCGGTGCGGAGCGCGGCGGGCTTGAGCGCAGCAAGCGCCACGCAAGGAAGGAGTAGAGCAGAGAGAAGGAAAACAGATTTCATGCGCAGTATATGACGCATTCCTTGTGCTCTGCGGAAGTCCTTTTCCGCACGGAGCCGATAAACCGCCGTGATTAAAGGTGGAATCGAGTCAGGGCGATGGTCACGCGTGGAAATATCGATTGATGAATGGCGATTGTTGATTCTAAATTCGGCCAAGGATTGACCGCGAAAGACGCGAAAGACGCGAAAATATACGGTTTGAAAAAATGAGACTCTCACCCAATCGGCGAATTGGTTCAGTTGCGTAACGCCTTCCCATTTCGCGTTTTCCCGTTTTTCGCGGTTCCCAATCAGGTATCTAGGTTGATTGTTGAAGCGTCGGATGGTGACGCGGCTCGCGAGAGGCGGAAAACTTCAACAATCAACAATCGGAGTTCATCAATCAGCGATCCGCCGGATGAGTATTACAATTCCACTTTAAATCACACCCCCGATAAACCGCCGATCCTACATCATGCTCGCAGGCTGATTCGTGCTCTCCAGCACTGACCGCCAGAGCTCTCCAGTCGGATCCACCATCCGACGACCGACTTTCGATACGAACGAAATCGGCAGATGCACATACGCGCCGTGCCAACGCCCGACCAACATACCCGTCTTCCCCGCCATGGCCGCGTGCACTGCGTGTTGCGCGAGCTGCTGGCAGTAGAAATTGTCCTGCGCGTTCGCCGGAACACTTCGCACGAGATAGCTCGGGTCGATGTATTTTAGATTCAGCTCGATCTTTCGCTCCTTAAAAAATGCGATGATCCTATCTCGGAGAAAAATGCCAATATCCTTGGGACGCTGATTACCGCTTGCATCCAAGTCCTCGTATCCCGCCATGAAATCCTTCCCGGCACCCTCAGCCACAACTACCACCGCACTCCTCCGCTTCGCTACATGGTGCCGCAATGCCTCCAGAAAACCCCGCGGACCGTCGAGGCGGAATCCCACTTCCGGAATCAGCACAAAATCCACGTTGCCATCCGCCAGCGCGGCGTAACTCGCGATGAAGCCCGAGTCGCGTCCCATCAGCTTCACAAGACCGATGCCATTCGGTGCGCCTTCGGACTCTGCATGTCCCGCACGCACCGCCTTCACGGCTTCAGCAAATGCGGTTTCAAACCCGAACGATTTGTCCAGATACTGAATATCGTTGTCGATGGTCTTCGGGATGCCGACCACAGCCGTTTTCAACCCGCGCTTTTCGATCTCAGTGACAAGCGCATCAGCCCCTTTCATTGAGCCATCGCCGCCGACCACGAACAAAACATCGATCCCCATGTCCTCGATCGTATCCACCATTTCGCCGATGTCCTGATTTCCCCGTGAAGTCCCGAGAACACTCCCGCCGAGCAAATGGATCTGCTTCACCTTATCGGGCTGGAGGACCGTATTCCGGTGGCCAAGACGCTGTACCAGACCCTGATATCCGAACTGAAAACCGTGAATTCGAGTGCAACCGTATCGATTCCAAAGCTGAGTCACGAGCCCCTTAATGATGTCGTTCAGTCCCGGACAAAGCCCGCCGCACGTCACGATGCCGACCGTGGTCCTCACCGGATCAAAGTAAATATGCTCCCGCGGCCCGGCCTGCTCAAAGCTCAGCGTCGCCAAATCGCAAGGATCCACCGACGGTTGGCCGATGGTGCAATTGTGGTCGTAGAGGACCCGCTCTGAATCATCCCGATACCTCACCTCAATGCCCCCGATTTGGTGTAACGGCGACTTGATTGTGCACTCCCCTAAATTCCGAATCTTTGTTGGCATCTTTTGCTAAGGTTCATCACTGGCGGCTGAATGAGTAAGTCGCAAGGCAAAAGCAAAAAACGACTCATTTCGGACCCGATGATGAAATGGCAGGCTCGGCGCATCGCGGAACAATTCTGTTTTCATGCGGCGCAATTCCGCGTTTGCTCCGCACCCTTATGAATCGCATTTGCGTCTATTGTGGCTCGTCGCCGGGCAACCTCCCGGCCTACGCGGAGAGCGCCCGCGCGTTCGGGAAACTGCTTGCCTCGCGTG
>JAYTMG010000574.1:0-2396 GCA_043728745.1 Verrucomicrobiaceae bacterium | reverse complement strand
TGTTTCTGCTTCCTCGATGTGTTGAACGAGGACACGGTCCCCGAGAGGACGAACGTTTACTTTTGCCATATTATTGGTTGTTTATGTTGTTTGTTTTTTGGTGAAAATCGCCGCGTCCGTCTCCCAGTGACAGTGGTCTCCGGGTGCCGGAAGCGGCGAAGGTGATTATCAACCCTCCGCCTTGGCGGAAGCTTTGCCTTTAGTTTTCGGCTCGGCGATTTCGCCGACGACTGCGGCTTCTTCGACGATGCCGGCCATTTCGGCGATTGGGAATACTGCGGTGGCCTGGCCTTCCGCGTTATGCAGGACGACCACGCCATCGCGAACGAGGCCGATGGTGGATGCCTGCACGCGAATTGCGCGACCGTTTTTCTGATATACGAGGTAGGTTTTCATGGGTTGAAAAAGTGGTTATTTGGGTCCACGAAAGACACTAAAGACACGAAAAAATGTGCTTTTCCCTGCTTTCGTGTGGTTGGTGTATTTCGTGGACAATTTGTGGTGTTTTAAGCAGTGGCGCGGAAGCCGGTGACGGGCTCGACTCGGCCATCCATCGCTACGGAGAAACCGCGCAGGCGCAGTCCGTCGGTCAGCTTTGCGGGCGGTTCGATACGCACATCGTAGTGGCTCTCGGACATTTGCACGCCTTTGAGGAAAACGACGCTCGCAATCGAGTGGTCCGTCGCCAGTCCGCGGCGCTCGAGCTCGCCTTGCGCCGCTTGCGTGGCTCCGACGAGATTGATGGTGCGCTCAGCCTGCGAGACGTTTGCCATGCGGGAAGCCGGTGCGCTCGCGTTCGAGATATTGGGCATGGCCGCCGCGAGGCAGCCGATAGCGAGTGTGAGTTTGCGTTTCATGGTTGGTTGGAAATTGCGAATCGGTTTGCGAGTGTGACGAGCCAAGGAGCGGCGGCATTCTTGCCGCCGTCGCGCACAGCGCGAAGCGCCAGATTTCTTCGGGGTCGCGCGCATCGATAGTTTCCGCTTCGCGTTTTGGTTACGGCGGCAGAGCCGTAAGACAGCCGAAGGCAAATGCCGCCGCTCCTTGGCTCGCTGAGGCTCGCAGCGAGGTTTTCGCGAAGCGTTCCCTGCTTCTCTACTCGACGGTTGGGCCGACTGAAGTCGCTGACTACTTTCGCGCTCCGATGCTCGGCGCGGGAACCAAAGAGCACGACACGGCTCAAGCGTTCGCCGTAGTGCCCGTGCAGGCCGGCGACCACTTGGTCGAGGATTTCGCGTTCTTTGGGTTCGTAGGTCATTTCAGGTATTTCTCGGTCTCTCCGATGAATTCTTTTGCGTGGGCGATGCTTGTGATGGCTTGCGCTTCTGTCAGTCCGGCATTCGGCTCATAATCTCCTGTGGAGCGTTGTGCGAAGGCGTCTAAAATGTAGCGGTGCAGGTGAAGCGGCACTTTCCCCGAGTGCGCGAAATCGCGACCAAATGTCGAGATGACCGCCGAGTGCTTCCCGTGGCTCACGCCCGCCTCAATCAGAATCGCAGTCGCGCAATAGAACATCGCGTAGTATGCCCGCGAGATGATGAAGCCGGGGAAGTCCTTCGCCGTCAAAAGACTCTCCGCCGCATGGACGCTGGCGTGCGCCATCCTCACGAAATCGGCTGCTTCTTGTGTCATAGCGCGACACCCTCCTTGCGCACATTCATCAGCAACGGGGAGTTGCGCTGTTGAAAATGTGCTTCGGTGACGGGGTGGCAGTAGATGACAACCCAGTGCTGGCAATCAATCGGATACGTGACGTCCTGAATTGCCTGTCTCTCGGTGGCTTGGTCGAACTCGCCTTTGAGCACAACGAGCACATCGAAATCCGAATCCGGCTCATGGTCGCGACGGGCGCGGGAACCAAAGAGCACGACACGGCTCAAGCGTTCGCCGTAATGCCCGTGTAGGGCGGCGACCACTTGGTCGAGGATCTCGCGTTCTTTTGGTTCGTAGGTCATTTGATAATCTACAGGACTCCGGAAACGGCGTCTCGAAGTGCTGACGCGATTGCAGCGTCATCCTCTAAGGCCACATGCTTTTCCCTGTCTCCATCAATTACATACTCCGGCGGAGTTCCGCGCAGGACCGTTTGCTTGATAAGCAACTTTCCGGATAGCGCATAAACCCGTGCGCCAAATTTCGGCACTTTGGCTTGCGGTGATGGTTCGTCAGGCATCGCGCGTTACTTCTTCTTATCCCCATCCACGACCTCAAACTCCGCGTCCACGACATCGCCGTCCTTTTTCGGCGCGGCTCCACCTGCGGACTGTGCGAAGTCCTCTGGTGTGGTCTGTTGACCAGCTCCGGCGGCGGCGTTTTTGTAGAGTTCTTCGCTGGCGGCCTGGAAGGTGTTTTGTAGGGCGGTGTAGGCGGCTCCGATGGCTTCTACGTCGTTGCCT
>JAYTMG010000573.1:0-2989 GCA_043728745.1 Verrucomicrobiaceae bacterium | reverse complement strand
CGCGCCCCGCATCCGGAAACGCCAGGGTAGCTCAGCGGTAGAGCAGGGGACTCATAAGCCCTTGGTCGCGAGTTCGATTCTCGCCCTTGGCACTTTCGGAAACCGTTCAGCGCTTGACGACCTGACCTCCGTTCAGCGAAGAAACCTTGATGAGTTCCATCATTCCTCTTGCGGCTATTTCTTCCGACCTCGCGACTAAGATTTTCCTCGGTATCATTATACTGTTCATCTTACTGCAAATATCCCTTCTCGTTATTGCGGCGCGGCGCGGGATCCTTTGGTTCCTTGCCTGTTTTTTCATCCCGTTTGCGACTCTGGCTTTGATAATCGTCGATTCCAGCGCGAGGCGGAATTTTCTCTATCAGATGCTTTTGGCGATTGCCGCTTTGGGGGTTGGCTTCGGCGCCTTGGATGCCGATCAGCGTAAAGCGTTGTTGGAAACGGGTAAAATCCCGGAAAACCGCGAAGATGTTGCAAGCTCACCGGCGGAGAACACCGCCGTGGAAAGCGGTAGTGTCACGCCGACGCTTGCGGAGCGCCAGGAGCGCATCCGCACATGGCAGAAGAAACTCGAAGGCATGAAGCGCGCGCTTCCTCCCGGAGACGGTCCGCAGAAAGCGGCGTTTGACCGTGAATTGGCGGAGTATTTGGCCGAGCTGGAAAAGGTCAAAGCGGCGATGCCCCTCGCTCGGTAACAGGCTACACTCGCGACCCGCCGACTTCGCGCACTACTTCTTCCAGAAAGGACGCATCCATTTCCACCAGATGGCTGCGCTCGGGGAAACGTCCTTCATTTACGTCGGCGACATATTCGCGGAATGCAGCGAGTCTTTCCTGCTGGAGGCGACGATGCTCGGCGGCGAAATTGCGGTAAGCTTTTGCGTGACGCGGCGGGCGCTCTTCGTAGTCGCCGAGGATGTCGTCGGAGAAGAGAAATTGCGTGTCGCATCCGCTGCCGCTGCCGAGGGACATCAGCAGCATTTTTGTCTGTGAACTCAGGAACCGAGCAAGGTTGTGCGGGACGACTTCGAGCTCGGCGGCGTAGGCTCCGGCGGATTCGAGTTCCTTCATGCGGCGATGCAGTTCTTTGGCTTCCGCGACGGTGCGGCCGATGGCCCGGTAGCCGGTCCATGTGACGTGCCGCGGGACGAGTCCAAGGTGGCCGACAACGGGGATGCCTTCGCGCGCCATAGCCTCGATGATGAATGGGCTGGCGGAGCAATAAACGGAGCTCGCCCCGATTTCCAGCGCGCGGAATCCTACGCGGATGGCCTCCTCCGGCGAGGCGAGTCCATGCGGCGTGGCGCATGAGAGAAAGCTGTTGGGCGCTGCGGCGACGAGGGCTGGCAGGCGCGATTGCGACTCCGGGCTGTCGAAGCTGCAGCTCATCAAATCGATGCCGGCTTCCTCCGCGGCGGCGGCTTCCTGCGGGCACTTGACGTGGATGTGCGTGAGGCAGCGTTTCCCTTTGAGCTGCTGGAGATCGAAGACGGTATATTTTTTGCGAGGTCGGAGCATGGCGCAAACGTCTATCGAAGCGCGGGGTTTCTGTGAATCCTTGTCTTTACTGGTCGCGCCTATTTCAGCTCGCGAATGTAGAGATTGGCCAGCTCCACGACTTCGCCTCCGTGGATGATGTGGATGCGCGCGGCTTTCCCGTCGTCGAGCGCCCGGACGGCGACATCATTTCCATCGACAGTGCCCGAAATCGCCGTCCCTTTTCGCGTGAGCACCAGACGGCTCCAGGCTCCGGGCTTCAGACCCGCTTGCTGCTGAAAAGGCAGTGCCAGCGCCGTTTTCCCGCCGATCGCAAATCCTCCCGCAGCATTCTCCGATGCGCCCTTCGCGAGCTTCACATCGGCTACCAATTCAAAGTCGCCGTATTCTTTCTCCGTGGAGATCGACTGTCCGCCGGCACCGGCTTTGAGCACGAGCCGCCAGTCGCTCGGCACGAAGTCCGTCGCCGTATCCGCGCCCTTCCAGCCGCGAAGATCCAGACCGTTGTAAAGTTGCACATGACCCTTGAGTTCATCCGCAGTTTGTTCTGGGGTCGCGGCATTACCCGGCAACTCGCGGATGCGCACGAGCCGCCATTCGGTCGGGGCGCCCTCGCTCTCCAGTCCGACATAGCCTTTGCGCCAGTTGCAGTTTTCGCCGCCGCTTACTTCCTTGCCATTCACGCTCAGCCGTAGCACACCGTCCTTCGCGGAAATGTCGTAGCGGTTCCACTCGGGCGACGGCTTGCTCCGCTCCTCGCTCGGGAAACTCCGCATCCCATTATGCCGCCCAAACGGCACCATCGAAGAACCGTGAATCGGGAACACATCGCCATGCGTCGTATAGTTCTTGGTATTACCATAGCCGTGGTCGAGCACTTGCACCTCAATGGCCCGCAGAAACGGCTGCCCTTTTGCAGCAATCGGAGACGACCAGATGAAAATGCCCGCATTCCCTCCCCCGCTCATGTGCCGCCACTCCACCTGCATCTCGAAATTCTCATACATCCTCGGGATGATCAGAGCTCCCGTCGGCTTGCCGGTGCAGCGAATCACCCCATCCGCGACGCTCCAAGTCTCCGGCGCACAATTCACATTTCGCCAATTCGACAAATCCTTGCCGTTGAATACATCGACCCAGCCGTCATCGGCGGCGAACAGCGTCGTGGCGAGGAGTGGAAGCAGAAAGATACGCATAGCGGAAGTCGTCGGGGAGATTCCCCGCGCGGACAAGGATAAAATCGGCACAGGCGCCCCCGTCTCACCCCACCCCACTGAACGCACCGGATTGGTGGTTCGCGTGAGGGCTGTGTATCTGGTTAGCCTTGCCATGAGCGAAGGCGCGTAAAGGAGCGGGGCTTTAATAGCCCCGTCTGTCCCGACATGTCGGGACACTGAACTTTGGCTCTCGACTAGACGATTTCACAGAGCCCCGCCGGATTTTTGATCGTGTCTGCGTTTTTTTTCTCGACAATACTCTAGTTATACGACTA
>JAYTMG010000572.1:0-11138 GCA_043728745.1 Verrucomicrobiaceae bacterium | reverse complement strand
CAGGATGATATTTCAATTTCGCAATGGGCGGGCGCGGGGGAATGCGCAATACTCGGCTGTTCAATGGCACTACCAGTATTTTCGGCCAATGGACTCATCGTCCGTTATGGCGTCACCACTCTTTTAAACTCATCGACTCTAGCGCTCCACGAGGGAGAACGCGTGGGCCTTGTGGGCCGCAATGGCTGTGGGAAATCTACGTTTCTTCGCATCGCGGCGGGCGACCTAGAGCCGGATGGCGGCGAAGTCACACGGCGGCGCAATGCGCTTGTGGGCTATTTGCCGCAGACTTTCGGGCTCGATGATTCCGCGACGGTGGAGGCAAACATCCTCGCTGGAGCCGCGCACATTTTGAAGATGATCGAGGATTACGAGGCGACGCCCGCCGAGGATCATCGGGCGTCGGAGCTTCTTGATGAGATCGAACAGCACGACGGATGGAACCTCGACTCGCGCCTCCGCTCGCTCGTTACGAATCTCCACGCGCCGGACATCGACCGCATTGCCGCCAATCTCAGCGGTGGGGAGAAACGGCGCGTCGCACTGTGCCGCGCGCTCATCGGGCAGCCGGATTTGCTCATCCTCGATGAGCCGACGAACCATCTCGATACGAACAGCGTGGAGTGGCTGGAGGGATTTCTGCGCACTTATAAAGGGACTTGTCTTTTCGTGACTCACGACCGCTTTTTCCTGGACCGCGTGACGACTCGTATCGTCGAGCTCAAGAGCGGCACCTTTTACTCCTACCCCGGCAATTACACGAAGTATCTCTCCACCAAAGCGGAGCGCGAGGCGGGCGAGGAAAGCAGCGAGCACGAGCGCCAAAAATATCTCGCCCGTGAGCTGGAATGGGTGCGCAAAGGGCCCAGCGCCCGCCGGACGAAAAGCGTGGACCGCATTGCGCGCTATCACGAGATGGCGGCTGAGGCCGGGCCGTCCCGCGATGAGCAGATGGATATGATTATCCCCCCGCCGCCAAAGCTTGGGAACACGATCCTCGACCTCAAAGGCGTGGGCGTGAAACTGGGCGAGCGCGTGCTGTTTGATCGGCTGGATTTCGAGATGCCGCCGGGCTCGCGCATCGGCATCGTCGGGCGCAACGGGATGGGGAAGACGACGCTGCTCCGCGTCATCATGGGCGAGCTGGAGCCGACTTGGGGCAAAGTCACCGTGGGCCAGCGGACGATCATCAACTACGTGGACCAAAACCGCGCGGTGGTGGACGACAACGATACCGTCCTCACGGCGATTGCGGGTACTGCGGATTGGGTGGTGCTCGGTGAGGAGAAGATTCACGTCCGCACTTACTTGCGGCGGTTCCTTTTTACCGACGAAGCGATCAACAGCAAAGTGGGCAATCTCAGCGGTGGAGAGCGATCCCGGCTCACGCTCGGCAAAGTCCTGCTGCGCGGCGGCAACCTGCTCATTCTGGACGAGCCGACGAACGATCTGGATCTTTCGACGCTGCAACTTGTGGAGGAAAGCTTGGCGCAATTCACGGGATGCGCGCTCGTAGTCAGCCATGACCGCTGGTTCCTGAACCGCGTCTGCACGCACATTCTAAGCATCGAAGAAGGTGGCGTCATCGAGTTCACGCCGGGCGATTACGATTACTATCTGGAGAAGAAGGCCGCCCGCCTCGCTGCGCCTGCGCCGGTGGCTGTGCAGAAGGTCGTCGCGCCCGTCGCGCCGAAACCGCGCGGACGTAAGCTGACCTACAAAGAGCAGAAGGAACTGGAAACCATCGAAGAGGAGATCCATCAATCCGAGGCCGCAGTCGCCGCGACCACCGCGCTTCTCGCCGACCCGCAGTTCTTCGTGACGCGCTCGCGCGAGTTTCCCGAGCAAGAGCGGAAACTGGGGAAGGAACAAGCGACTGTCGCGCGCCTTTACGCACGCTGGGCGGAGCTGGAGGCGATCAAGGCGGCGCAGTAGGGCCGCTTGAATGCGTGCCATTTCGAGTTGTCGGAGCAAGTCGTTTGACTTTACCGGAAAACAACGGTTACTGTGCGCTTGTGAAAACTTTCACAAAGTCTGAAATCAAGATGCCGGGCCAGATTCCTAGCGTGGACCACAAGGAAGCACTCAAAGTTACCTTCGAGTTAATCAATTCCCATCTCTACGCCGTTGAGGAGCGGATTCGGGCGCAGGCGCGGGACTTTGACCCGGCTGTGGAGGGCTACGTGGCCTATGCGATCGAGAGCAATGGAAAGCGGCTTCGCCCGGCGCTCGCGCTGCTGGCGGGCGGTGCGACGGGGAATATCACGAATGAGCATCTCGACCTCGCGGTGGTCGTGGAACTCATCCACGCTGCGACGCTGGTTCACGATGACATCCTCGACAGTGCGGACACGCGACGGGGTAAGCCGACGCCGAACGCGAAGTGGGGAAACAGCCTCAGCGTGCTTTTGGGGGATTGTTTGTTCGCCCACGCGCTCAAGCAGTGCAGCCGTTTCCAGAGCAGCGAAGTGATGCGGCGCATCGCGGAATCGGCCAGCGAAGTGTGCAGCGGCGAGATCATCCAGACGCAACGGAGATTCGATTTGAAGCTCTCGGTGCCGGACTATTACCGCATCATCGAGATGAAAACCGGCGCACTTTTCGCCGTGGCGACGGAGCTTGGCGGCTTCATCAATGGGGCGGCTCCGGCGGTCATCACAGCACTGCGGGTTTTCGGGATGCGGCTGGGTACGGCGTATCAGATCTACGACGATGTGGTGGACTTGGCGGGCGATGAAGAAAGAGCGGGCAAGACGCTCGGAAGCGACCTGCGCAAGGGCAAGCTCACGCTCCCAATCCTGTATCTCTTGCAAAATACGGACGCGGAAGAGCGCGATGCGATTTGCCAGATCATCCTGAGCGGAACGGACGAGGAAGTCGGCACGCTGGTTGAAAAGGCGATGAAGACCGGGGCTTTGAAAAGCGCGGTGGCGACAGGTCGCCGGATGATCGGGGAAGCCCGCACGGAGCTGGAGATTGTCCCTGCGGGCCGCTATCGCGATGCGCTCGGAGGTCTTCTGACCACGCTCGACGCGATGTTTGGCCAATACGGGCAGCAGGCCCAATAGCCGATGGAAAACGAGATCCTGCTGGGCATCGCGTTCGCCTCATTGCTCTGCTGGAGCATGTGGGTGTTTCGCAGGCAGCAGAGGATGATCCAAGATGTGCAGCGGGAGAAAGTGAAGATCCAAGTCGAGGAACGGCGCGTATTTGATTTCCTGCACAACCTCGGCGAGGCGTTGACGCAGGAGACCCGTCCCGGTGATTTGCACGGAAGTATCGTCGAAGGTGCCTTGCGGATTCTTGAGGCGAAAGGCGGTGCGCTTTACCTCGTGGATAAGTCGGGTTTGCAGCTTCGTCCGGCTTTCGTTTCCGCGCTTTGCGTGCCGTTTGTGGAGCTTCCAGCGGGCGGGACGGGTTCGGTGCATAGCCAGCTCAAGCTCACGGCGGTGAAAGTGAGCGGCGGGCTGCTCGGAGCTGTGTTCGCTGCCAAAGATGCTCTGTTTTTGCGCGGCGACGATCCTCGGCTCGCGGAGACGGGCAGTAAAGCTGGTGCGAGCGCTTTTCTCACCCACCTCACTTATGCAGGGGTGAATTTGGGAGTGCTGGCGATTGCGAGGGATGAAAAACAGGAACCGTTCACGGAAGCGCAGCTCCAGACTTTCAAGGCGCTGGCCGAGCAGTCGGCGTTTTCGCTTTGGGATGCGATTCTTCACCACGAGGCTGCGGAAAAGCGCCAGATCGAAAAGGACCTCGCCACCGCAAACGATGTGCAACGCATCCTGCTGCCGTCCGAGGAGCCAAACTTCGACGGGTTTGAGATTTCTGGGACGAACCTCCCTGCGCGCTACCTCAGCGGCGATTATTTTGACTACGTGCCCTGCGACGCAGACAGGCTCGGCGTCGTAATCGCGGATGTGAGCGGCAAAGGCATCCCGGCGGCGCTCCTCATGGCCATGTGCAGGAGCGCGCTCCGTGTCCTTGCGCCGGGCAGCGAGTCGCCTGCGGAGGTGATGCGAAAGCTGAATGCGCAGATCTATCCAGACATCAAGGAGGACATGTTCATCTCGATGGCGTATGCGGTTTTGGACCGTCGCGATAGCTCGCTGAAACTGGTTCGCGCCGGACATGATGCACCGCTCGTTTTTCGGGCGAAGGATGGCAGCATAGAAGTCGTGAAACCTCCGGGAATGGCTGTGGGCATTGACAGCGGCAGGGTATTCAATAGGGTGA
Organism: Verrucomicrobiaceae bacterium; assembly: GCA_043728745.1. Classification (GTDB taxonomy): domain Bacteria; phylum Verrucomicrobiota; class Verrucomicrobiia; order Chthoniobacterales; family Chthoniobacteraceae; genus SXWH01. The sequence goes on along the minus strand of JAYTMG010000572.1, from coordinate 6,905 downwards.
CCGTCGATTTTTCCGTATCGCTTGAGCCGGGGGATTGCCTCGTGTTTTACACAGACGGCGTCACCGAAGCGCTCGACCGGGCCGGAGAAGAATTCGGAATGGAAGCCATGAAGCGCGCAATCCAAGCGAGCGCTCCGCAAGGGGCAGCAGCCATCGTCCGCCGGGTGGCGGAGGAAGTGCGTGCATTCATGGGAGACCATCCGCAGCATGACGATATTACATTGATAGCAATCAGGAAAAAATGACAGACACCGAGAACGCACAAAACGAAGAAACCATGGAACCAGAAGCGATCGACCCGCTCGCGCAGGCGCAGGCCGAGGCCGCGAAGTGGAAGGATCTCGCAGCGCGGAATCAGGCCGAGTTGGAGAACTACCGCAAGCGAGTCGCCCGCGAGCGCGATGACGACATCAAGCGCGCCAAGCTGAACGTGCTGGAGGATTTGCTCCCGGTGATGGACAACTTTGAGTTCGGGATGATCGAAGTGCGCAAAGGGGACCCCAAATCGCCCATCGCGTTCGGCATGGAAATGATCGAGCGGCAGCTCAAAGAATTCATGTCCGGCGCGGGCGTGGAAGTGGTCGATTCAATCGGGGCTGTTTTTGATCCGAACGTTCACGAAGCCGTGGGCCAGGAGGAAAGCGCAGAGGTCGAGGAAGGGAAAATCATCCGCCAGATGCGCAAGGGTTATAAAGTGCGAGACCGGCTTCTTCGCCCGGCGATGGTCGTGGTGAGCAAAGGGAAGGGCGTATGATGGCGGCGAAGCGAGACTACTACGACGTCCTAGGTGTGCAGCGCGATGTAACTGCGGAAGACCTCAAAAAGGCTTATCGCAAGCTCGCGGTGAAATTTCACCCGGATAAAAACCCCGGCGACGCACAGGCAGAAGAGAACTTTAAGGAGCTCGGCGAGGCGTATGACGTCCTCAGCGACCCGGATAAACGGGCGGCGTTCGATCGGTTTGGCCACGCCGCATTTTCCCAAGGCGGTGGCGGAGGCCGTGCGGCAGCGCACGATCCTTTCGACATTTTCAAAGAAGTCTTCGGCGGCGGCGGTGGAAATGCCGGGATGGGCGGCATCTTTGAGCAGTTTTTCGGCGGCGGAGGCGGCGGGCGTGGTGGAGAGCGCGAGAGCAAACAGCGCGGCAGCGATCTTCGCTACGACATGCAAATCACCCTCGAAGAATCTGCGAGCGGCGTGGAGAAAGAAATCGAAGTCACGAAGCTCGAAGCCTGCGGCGGATGCAAAGGCTCCGGCGCGGAATCCGGCTCCAAAGTCGTCAGTTGCCAGACTTGCGGCGGACGCGGACAAGTCGTGAGCAGCCGTGGTTTTTTCCAGGTTTCGCAAACGTGCCCGCGCTGCCGTGGCACCGGGCAAACCGTCGAGCGACCATGCCCGAAATGTCGTGGCGAAGGTCGCGCAGAGACGACGGGACGGATCAAATTCAAAATCCCCGCAGGCGTCGATGATGGCTCAAAAATGCGCATCGCCGGCAATGGTGAAGCAGGCATCCGTGGCGGCCCGAGGGGAGATCTTTACGTCGTCATCCACGTCAAGGAACACGAACTTTTCGAGCGCGAAGGCGAAAATCTTTACTGCGAAGTGCCCGTGAATTTCACTACAGCGGCACTCGGCGGCGACATCAAGATCCCGACACTCGATGGAGGCATGGACCTGAAGGTGCCCGCAGGCACGCAAAGCGGCAGCGTCTTCAAGGTGCGCGGAAAAGGAATGCCGTCTCTGAACAACAGTAACAGTCGCGGCGACATCCTCGCACGACTGGTTATCGCCGTTCCACAAAAGTTGAACGCCGAACAGCGCAAGAAACTCGAAGAGTATTCCGTATTGATGGGCGACGATAGCTCGGGCGAAAAAGGTTTCTTCCAGCGCGCCAAAGAGTGGATGGGCGGGTAGTGGGAGCCCGCCGGGGCTACAACGGTATTTGCTTCCGAAATGGGGCACGGTACCTTTGCTTCACAACCGCCGGTTCGAAGCGCATACCTAAATTTCCGCCCTAGCTTGTGCGCTCCAAGGCACTTCGCAGCGAATTCTAAACACATTACGCTGCGCTCGGAGCCAAATGCATAGAGGTTTGCGGACATGTCGGTTTTTCTACTCGCAACAGCGCTGAGTTGCGAAGCGAAAAGCGTCGCAATTTTATTATCCTCCAATCACCCAATTTTTCTCGGAACACTATTGGCGAATTGCCCGCCCTACCCGCGCTTCGCATTTCGGCCAACGATACGTGTCTTTATCTGCGGCCGATGGTGTAAGTCATTTCGCCCGTCATTCGTCATTCTCGTTTTACCCACATATCACGCCTGCAAGCGCATTAGCGCTGCGTGCGGTCGCGATCTTCGGAGCGGATTTTTTCCAAAGCTGAACGCAGCGAGCGGGAGTAGATGAGGCTGCCGACTATGACCATCGGGAGCACGATGAGTTTACCGCGGCCCGGTATCACGAAGACGGCCAGTAGTCCGAGCGCCATTCCGATGGTTGCGGCCATCGCTCCTCGCGAAAGGAGCGTGCGTTCTCTTTCGCTGCGCGCGGTGCGAATTTTCCACCACGTCCCGATGCCCCACCATGCGAAGAAAGGGAGGGACATAATTAAGAGAATCTTGGGCATTTATCCTAGCTGCGCGAGCCATGCGGCGTCCGGCGCTGCATAAGGGCGGAAGGTTTCCAGCGTGCCGGCTTGCTCGTTGTGGAGTAGCGCGCGGTGGAGGCCGAGCGTGCTGGCTTTTGGTGAGTCGATGAGGCTGGCGGAGTCGCTGGCGCTCATTTGGAAGACGATGCGCATTTCGATCTCGCTGAGCGTTTTCCGGTTCAGGAAGCGGTTGACGTTATTGAACGTATCGACGAATGCGATGAGGTGGATGCCTTGTGCGGGGCCTTCGTTGATGATGGCTGTGAGCTGCTTGGATGGGTTTTCCGAGTCGTCGCTGGAGAAGCTGAAGTCGTCCTCTCCCCGGAGCTTTTTGAATTTTTGCAGTCCGTGAACGAGTAGGAAAATCCGGGGGGCATCGGCGGGTGCATCGCCAGCGAGTCGGGCTTTCAATTCGTTTGAAATCTCGGTCATCGTGTCTCCGAGATTGTGCGGTTCGGCGAGCGTGATACCGGGAATCTTGGTGAAGAATTTCGACTCTGGACTGTCTGTCGGTGAGGCGTGGAGCAGGATGATTTTCGCGCCGCCTGTGGGGAATTGCGCGGGGAGAGCGATTGCGGCGAGGCCGAGCATTGTGGTCGCGGTTTCTTCGCGTTGCCCGACGATGAGGAGGTGGTTGCCGCTTTGTTTTTGGAAGACTGCTTCGGTGGGGCCTTTGATGGAATTGGGCGCGCCTAGCCAGATGCGTGGTGCGCTTGGAGCTTGTGTGGGCTTTGCTGCGAGGACGCGAGCGAGGTCGTAGTTTTCGCGGATGCCTGCGGGTGCGTTACCCTCGAAAACGATGGGGCCGTCGTAGTCTTTCGGGGCGAGTGCGATGACTTTATCGAGCCACTCATCGCGTTCTTCGTCGGGCAGCCAGACGACTTGGAATGGGCTGTTGCCTTCGATGGCACCGGCGGCGTCGTTGTAAATTCCTTCGCCGGGGCGCGAGAGGAGGCGCGGCGCTGGATTGCTGTCATCCATGATGAGGTAGGCGTCGGCTTCGTTGCACTGGAGCGCGACGCGGATGACCATTTGGCCCATCGTCGCGCGAGCGAGTGTGAATGCGCCGCCGAGCGTTTGCGAACCGAGCAGGACGTGGATGCCGAATGCGCGGCCTTGGCGGACGATGCGGTCGAAAAGAAGCGCGGCTTGCTGGGCTACTTCGTCGTCTTCGGTAAAGAATTCTTGGAACTCGTCGATGAGCAACAGCGAGCGGGGCATCGGTTCGGTGCCGCCTGCGCGTTTGTATCCGGCAATATCCTGACAGCCGAGGGCGCGGAACATGTCGCCGCGGCGCTTCAGCTCTTCATCGACGCGCATGAGCACGCTGAGCGCAAATTCGCGATCGCTCTCGATGGCGACGACGCGGGCGTGCGGGAGACGCTTGGATGCGTAGCATTTGAACTCGACGCCTTTTTTGAAGTCGATGAGGTAAAACTCGACCTGCTCGGGGCTGCATGTGAGCGCCAGATTGGTGATGATGACGTGGAAGAGCGTCGATTTTCCCGAGCCTGTTTTTCCCGCGAAGAGCGCGTGCTGACGCGTGCCTTTGCCGATGGCGAGATACTGGAGTTTCGTCGCGCCGGTGCGCCCGATGGCGACGCGGAGTTCGCCGGTTGTATCGAATGTCCAGCGTTGTTCCGCGGGCGGCGTGATTTGCGAGAAGGGGACTTCGACGCGGTTGGAATCGACGCTGGCTTTGCCGATCTTGTTGACGAGTTGGGCGGAAATTTCTGCATCCGGCGGGACATCAAGCGCGAGGATCGCGCCTGCGACTGGCTGTCCGTCCATCGCGAAGCCCGCCTGTCCGCCGCGAATGACGATGCTGTTTTTGCGCAGGTCTTCGGGAACGAGACTGTCGGGATTTGTGTGGCGTTGATCCCAGTGGATGAGCGTGAAAACGCCGCAGCGCGGTCCGCTCGCTGCGATGCTCTGGAGTCGCTTGATCGCGGATTCGTTGAAACCGGAAGGAAAGTCCGCGACTACGAGGAACTGATATTTTTCCGCCACGACGCCAGCGTGCGCGTTGTATTCGCTGATGGTTTTGAACTCATCGCGCAGATACATCTGAATGACTTTCTCGATGTGCTCGTTCAGTTCGGTGAGGCGCTCTTCGATGTGCTCGGGCTGCGTCCAGATGCGGCGATTGATGACGGACTCTTCGTGGTCTGCGATGTGCATGAGCCCCGCGAAATTCTGGCCGAGGCCGACGGGGTCGATGATGGTGCAGGCGACCTTGCCCGGCGGGAGCGTTGAGAGGAGTCGGAGGATGATATTGTTGAGCCCTCCGATGAGTGCTGTTCCGCTGCTTTCTTTCGATTCGAAAAGGATGGAGCCTTGCTCTGGAAAAGTGAGGCAGAGCGGCAAGGGAATATGCGGAGCGCCGGGAAGCGGGAGTTGCGCAGGTAGTGCGCCGGCGAGCGTTTTGAGGTCCACTTCAAAGCGGCCAAAGCGGGCGAGAGGTGTGAATTCCTGCGCGGGTTTCCAATTGTCCACATACTGGGGTGTCCACGCGGGGAAGTGCTCGGCGACGGTCGATCCAATTAGTTCGATTTCGCTGAAGAGCGGCTTGATTGCTTTATTCCAGTCCGAGACGAGCGCGTCCCACTGTCCTTTGTCTTGAAGCGCCATCGCGGCATTTTCTGCCGCATGGGCCTCGATCAGCGCGGCGCGTCGGGCTTCGGCATCGGAGTTGATTCCGGCGACTTTTGCATCGCGCACGGCTTCTACTGCGGCGAAGCGCGGCTGCATGAGTCGCTTGTTTTTCTCCAAGGCGCGCGGGAGCTGTTGCTCCAGCTTCGCCTGGCCTTTTTTCTCGAAGCTCGTTTGCAGTGCACCTGCCTGATCCCACTGGGATGCGATCGCCGCCTTTGCGGTCGCGAACGCATTGCCGATTCGCTGGCGCTCGGCGTCGTGATGCTCCGTTGCGGCGGCGGCTGCGGCGTCGTGGGCCTGGGCAGCCTGAAAGAGCTCGGAGCTGATGGTTTCAGCGCCTTCGGCACCTTGTCTTTTTCCCGCTGCGTGGAGCGCAATCATCGCGATCAGGAGGACGCCACAGACCACGCCAATGACGGTGAAGCCTGTGAAAACCGCCACGCCCGCGCCGACTGCCAGGAATGGGGCGACGAGTGGAAGCGGGAGCGCTGCGAAGAATTTCGGCAGCGGGAATTTACGAAACTCTCGAATCGCCTCATTGGCTTTCACGATGTGCTGCTCCAGTTGAACGAGCAGCACCGGATGGCTTCTGCTTTCCAAAGACGGAGCGTCATTTTTCGGGGCAAGCAATTGCCCAAACGCGCCGTAGCCCGCGAAGCACTTCGCAGCCGAGCGGCGCAACCCTGCCAGCAGTCCCCGTTGCTCCTCCAGCCTCGCCGCAAAACTCGCAAACTCGGTATCTGCTGCATGCAGGTCCGCAGCGAGCTTGCGTTCGGAGTTCATTTTCTCCATTTGCAACCGCCCGACGACTCCGCCGCGTGCGGCCTGCGCGCGGCTCGGGAGGGACTTCAGCAGCGAGGAATGAGAGCGCTCGATCCATGACCGGCGGTTTTCATACGCCGCTCGCACGCTGCCTGCGTGGGTTGCAAACTCCGTTTCCGCCCCGGTGATTCGAGCTGAAATTCCCGACTCCATCGCCGCTGTGGCTTCGTGGTGTTTGCGGTTGAGCTGGTACCCGCGATTGCGCGTTTCCCGAAGGTGCGTCTCCTCACGTTTTGCGAAATCGGCGACGGTCCGCTTGAGCTCTGCGATGAGGGCGAGGCTACGGGTTACGCGCAGGTCGATGGAATTATTCACAGGCGGTTCGGATTTTCTTCAAAATTTTGTCGATGTCGCCCATCGCGGTGATGGCCTTCGCGATATCGACGGGGAGGGATTCGATATACTTTTCCCCGAACTCTGCAGCTTTCGCATCGCGCCAGTAGCCACGAGTATGATCCCATGTGGCGAGCAGCTCTTTGAATGCCTCGTTTAGATTGGATGCGCTTCCGGCGACATTCATGGTTTTGGTGGAGTGACAGGCATCTGAGTTTCAGCGTAGGCGTCGAGCGCCTTGATGGAGCCCGTGATCTGCCAGATCCCGTTGGGCAAATCCACTTCGAGGAATTCGCGGAGGCTCATGAGCCCTTTCGTCATCGGCTCGACCATTCCCTCGTAGTTGCGGTCCCACTGCTTTACGGCCCGCAGCTTTTCCTCGGCTTCCGAGACGAGCGCACGCATTTTCGCCACGATGGCTTTTTCCCGCGCGGTGGAGTCTTTGAAC
>JAYTMG010000571.1:0-15364 GCA_043728745.1 Verrucomicrobiaceae bacterium | reverse complement strand
CGCGACCTGCTCACGTATCTGCGCGAACGGATTAAAGAAGTGCTCACCGGCGCGAGCGCCAGCATCGTCGTCCGCATCTTCGGCCCCGACCTGCCAACGTTGCGCAGCAAAGCCGCAGAGGTCGCCGCCGTTTTCAAAGACGTGCCCGGCGTAACCACCCTGAAAGTCGAGCAACAGGCGCTCGTCCCGCAAGTCGTCGTCACGCCGCGCAAGGACGCCGCCGCGATCTACGGGCTCACGGAAGCGCAGATTCTCCGCACCGTTGCGACGCTCGTGAAGGGGCAAAAAGTCGGCGAAGTTTTCGAGGAGCAAAAAATCCACGCAGTCGCCGTGTGGAGCATTCCCGAGGCGCGGACGGACATTAACTCGTTGCGCGAATTGCTCATCGAATCACCCACCGGCACCGCGGTGCGGCTCGGAGAAATTGCCGACATCGCCATCATGCCCACGCCCAACGAAATCAAACGCGAAGGCGCATCCCGCCGCATCGACGTGACATGCAACGTCGCCGGACGCGACCTCGGCGCAGTCGCTCGCGACCTCGAAGCACGGCTCGCCTCGGTGAAATTCCCCGCCGGTCATCACCCCGAATTGCTCGGAGAATACAAAGAGCGCCACGACTCCAGCCAGCGACTCATGTGGCTCACCTACGCCTCGCTTGGCGGCATTTTCGTGCTCCTGCTCGCGGATTTCAAAAGCCTGCGACTCACGCTGCTCGTCTTCCTCACACTCCCGTTTGCACTGATCGGCGGAGTCTTCGCCGCGAAGTTAAACGGCGGCGTTCTCTCGCTTGGGTCGCTCGTTGGCTTCGTCACCGTCCTCGGCATCGCCGCGCGCAACGGCATCATGCTCGTGAGCCACTTCCGCCATCTCGAATGCGAGGAAGGCGAGCCCTTTGGCAGCGCCCTCATTTTACGCGGAGCGGAAGAACGCCTCGCGCCGATTCTCATGACCGCAGCGACGGCCGGACTCGCGCTGCTGCCTCTCGTCTGGCGCGGCAATATCCCTGGCCACGAAATCGAATATCCGATGGCCATCGTCATCCTCGGCGGTCTCATCACTTCCACGCTGCTCAATGTTTTCCTCCTGCCCGCGCTCTATGCGAGGTTCGCGAAACCGGTAGTGAAGATGAAAATCAGGTAGCTGGCGTTTGGAAAACTGCCAGGATTTCGCGACAATCTCTTGCCCTTTCTCATGCTCTGTTTCCAGTGAATCGTTGCGACCGAGAGCAAGGCGGATGAGGGGAGTTTGGGTCGGGAACGTGTTGGAAGCGTCGAAGTTTCTCGGTGCTCTCAAATGTATGGGGCGCATTGAAAAATGTGCGTGTCTGGATGCATCTCTTTTCGCTTACGCGTGCTTACGTGTTCTCGGCCAACTCCAAGCGATGAGACCACTTCCCCCAATCGCTTGTTCAACCCCGGCGAGTCTAATTTTTCGGCCCACTGGAGAGGGTGCGCGGGATGACGAGCACGGCGCTGATGGGGGAAGGAGATTGCCGGTGTGATTAAAAGTGGATGCGCAAAGTAAGACAGGTTTCCAACCTGTCCCAGCGGGCAGGTCTCGAATACCTCCCCCGTGCTTGCGAATCAGACAGGTTGGAAACCTTTCCTGCTTTCGCGTCTCTGCCGAGCGACGCCCCTTCATCTGCTCCACTTTCAATCACGCCCGGAGATTGCCTCGTTGGAAGAATGCGCTTGTTTTCGTTTCCGATACTCCAAAGGCTCCGGCTCCTTAAAACACCATCATGCACACGCTACACGGACACAGCTTCATTGCTGGAAAACTCGCCTCGGATTCGACCAAAACTTTTCACGCCAAGTCACCGCTTCACAACACGGCTCTGGAGCCCGCTTTTCACGAAGCGAGCGCGGAGGATGTGGACCATGCAGTGCGTCATGCGGAGGATGCGTTCGAGATTTACCGTCGTGTCGGAGATGCGGCGCGTGCGGATTTTTTGGATACGATTGCGAACGAAATCGTGGGGCTGGGCGATGAACTTATTCAGCGCGCGCATGTGGAATCCGGACTGCCGATCGACAGAATCACGGGCGAGCGCGGGCGGACCTGCGGACAGCTCAAAGCATTTGCTGCGCTGATTCGCGAAGGTTCGTGGGTGGACGCCCGCATCGACCACGCAATCCCGGATCGCACGCCGGTGCCCAAGCCGGATTTGCGGCGGATGCGCGTGCCGCTGGGGCCGATCGTGGTGATGGGCGCGAGCAATTTCCCGCTCGCATTTTCTACTGCGGGTGGAGACACGGCGTCGGCGTTGGCGGCGGGTTGCACGGTGATCATGAAGGCGCATGGATCGCATCCCGGCACGGCGGAATTAGTCGCTTCGGCAATCTATCGTGCGCTGGAAAAATGTGGGCTGCCCGCAGGTGTTTTCTCGATGCTGCATGGCGCGGGGTCGATTGTTGCGCAGGGTCTTGTCCGGCATCCGCTGGTTCGCGGGCTGGGCTTCACGGGTTCTGAGCGCGCGGGGCGTGCGCTCTTTGACGCGGCTGCAGCGCGGCCCGAGCCGATTCCGGTTTTTGCGGAGATGGGTTCGCTGAATCCGGTGCTGCTTTTGCCGAATGCGCTCCGCGAGCGCGGTGCTGCGATCGCTGCGGGATTGAAGACTTCGTTCACGATGGGCGTAGGGCAGTTTTGCACGAAGCCGGGACTTGTTCTGGCGCTGGGCGGTCCGGACTTTGACGCATTTGCGGAGGGCTTCCGCATGCAGGTGCAGAGCGCGCTTCCGGCGACGATGTTGAATCGTTCCATTTGCGATTCGTTCTTCGCGGGAGTGGACCGAATTCAGGCGGTGAAAGGCGTGACAGTTCTTGCGGAATCAAGCGCTGACGCAGACTCCACAAAGACGCAGAGTGACCCGGTCGCGTTCACGACGGATGCGGACACATTCATCCTTAACCACGAACTGAGGGAGGAAATTTTCGGTCCTTATACATTACTGGTTGCCGCAGGGACTGTGACCGAACTCGTCGCTGCTGCGCGCTGTTTAAAAGGGCAGCTCACCGCGACTGTCCACGCCGCTGGCGACGACCTTGAGCAGTTTGCCGATGTCGTTTCCGTCCTTGAGCGCCGCGCTGGTCGCGTCGTGCTGAACTCGTTTCCGACGGGCGTGGAAGTCTGCCCATCAATGCAGCACGGAGGTCCCTATCCCGCGAGCACCGATGCGCGTTTTACGAGCGTGGGCGTGGCTGCGATTGAGCGCTGGGTGCGCCCGGTGAGCTGGCAGGGCTTTCCTCAGGATGCGCTCCCGCCCGAGCTTCGCGACGACAACCCGCGCGGGATCATGCGCACTATCAACGGTGTCTTGAGCCGCTAAAGCACGCCCGTGCGCTGGTCTCTGCCGTCTCCCGTCGATCCTGTCCGTGCCGCCGAACTCGCCTCGGAAGCCGGGATTGTGCCGTGGGTCGCAGAGGTGATGCTCCGGCGGGGAAAGGGTGAGGCTGCCGAGGCGCGCAGGTTTTTGAGCCCGCTCCTGCGCTCGCTCAGTGATCCATTTTTGCTGCCGGGAATGGACGCCGCCGTTGCGCGAATCAGTGCTGCGCTTGATGCAAAAGAGCGGATCGCGCTTTACGGTGATTACGATGTGGATGGCGTGACTTCGCTCACCATCCTCGCGCGCGTGCTCCGCGCTTCAGGTGGCGAGGTGACGACTTTTTTGCCGCATCGTGTGGATGAAGGGTACGGGCTTTCGGCTGATGGCGTCGCTCGTTGTATCGCGATTCACGCGCCGAAGTTGCTCATCGCCGTCGATTGCGGCACGACGGCTGTTGCTGAGATTGCGGGCCTTCGCGAGCAGGGCATCGACACGATTGTGCTCGATCACCACGAGCCGAAAGACGAACTCCCGCCCGTCGTCGCGATGGTGAACCCGAAAGTCAGCGGCTCCGATTTCCGGTATCTGTGCAGCGCGGGCATCGCGTTCAAAGTCGCGCACGCCTTGCTGAAGCGGCGGCCCGTGCCGGGTTTCGATCTGAAGACGGTGCTCGACCTCGTCGCCGTCGCGACCGTCGCGGACATCGTCCCGCTGGTGGATGAAAACCGCATTCTCGTAAAAGCCGGCCTGGAGCGAATGGAGCAAACGAGCTGGCCGGGCCTGCGCGCGCTGATCGACGTCGCAGCGATCAAGCCGCCTTACGACAGCGGACACATCGGCTTCGGGATCGGACCGCGCCTCAATGCGTCGGGACGCCTCGCATCCGCCGAGGCATCGCTCGAACTTTTGCTCACTGACCATGTGCCGCGCGCCGGAATTCTCGCGAAGATGCTGGACCAGCAAAACCGCGAGCGCCGGGAGGTGGAAGACGACGTGTGCGTGAAGGCGGAGGCGCAACTGCGCAATCGTTTCGTCCCCGAAGCGGATGCAGCAATCGTCGTCGGCGGCGCAGGCTGGCACCCCGGAGTCGTCGGCATCGTGGCCTCACGTATTCAGCGGAAATACCATCGCCCGGTAATCGTCGTCGGGTTCGATCCGATGGGCCTCGGCAAAGGAAGCGGGCGCAGCATCGAAGGGCTCTCGCTCGTCACCGCGCTCGGCGAATGCGCGGACCTTATGGAGAAATTTGGCGGACACGACATGGCTGCGGGGCTCACCATCCGGCAAGAGTTGTTCGATGAATTCCGCGCCCGATTTGGAACCGCCGCGAGGTCGATCCTGACGCCCGAACAACTCGTCCCGCGAATCCATATCGACGCGGAAATTTCGCTGAGCGCGGTGAACTTCAAACTCCTGGAACAGCTCGCGTCGATGCAGCCATTTGGGATGGAAAACAGGCAGCCCGTTTTCATGGCGCGTAAAGTGATGCACGTCGGCGAACCGCGTGTGATGAAAGAGCGGCACTACTCCATCACGCTGCGTCAGGGCCGCTCCGACACGCGCGCGGTCTGGTGGGGCGCAGCGGAGTATCCCATCCCGCCGCTCCCGTGGGATGTGGCGTTCACCGTCTCCCGCAACGAATGGAACGGCACCGTGAGCGCGCAGGTGGAGATTAAGGATTTGCGGACGAGCGAGGTGTGATCTGAGAGTCGGACCGTTTCTATTCTTCCCAAATACCGCGCCTGCCACTTACGGTCGCTGTCGCATGATTCTCGAAAAATTTACCATCGGTGTGGGCGATCGTTTTGCTCATCAGGCAAAGGCGCAGTTGCAGGCTTGTATCCAAGTTTCCAAGGACGGAGCGGATGTCGTCCCTGTGTGGAATAAGTCCAATCGCGAGCACACGTTCATCGGCAGCGAACCGGCTTCTGTCCTTGCTGCGGCAAAGGCGGCGGTGACTGCGCTGGACTGGAAACGCGGGTGGCATGTGGACGCGGATCATATCCGGATCGAAACGGTGGATCGGTTTTTGGAGGCGTCGGATTTTTTCACCATCGACGTGGCCGACAGCATCGGGCAGGCGGCGGACGCGGCGGATGTGTTCAGCTTTTTGGAGAAGCATCCCGAGCTGATCGGCATCGTCGCGATTCCGGGCGTGAGCGCTCCGTTTACCACCACCCGCGAGGACATCGGACGCATCGCTACGAAGTATCTGCGCGCGGTGCAGGACGCCGGGCGAATTTACCGCCACATCGCGGTGCGCAAAGGCGGAGAGGATCATTTTATCGCGGAAGTCTCGATGGATGAAACTGACGCGCCGCAGACGCCGCCGGAGCTTTTGGTGATCCTCGTTGCGCTCGCCGATGAAGGCGTGAAGGCCCAGACGATCGCGCCGAAGTTCACGGGGCGGTTTAATAAGGGCGTCGATTACGTGGGCGACCTCGCGCAGTTTGAGCGGGAGTTTAACGACGACCTCGCGGTGATCGCGCACGCCGTGAAGACCTATGGGCTGCCTGCGAATTTGAAGCTGAGCGTCCATAGCGGTTCGGACAAATACTCGATTTATCCCATCATCCGCCGGGCACTCGCGGCGACGGGCGCGGGCGTGCATTTGAAGACGGCGGGGACGACTTGGCTGGAGGAAATCATCGGGCTTTCGGAAGCGGGCGGCGATGGACTCGCGCTGGCAAAAGAGATCTACGCCTACGCGCTGGAGCATGTGGACGAGCTGTGCGCGCCTTACGCTTCGGTGATCGACATCGACCGCTCGAAGCTCCCGCCCGCAGACGTGGTGAACGGCTGGTCCGGCGCACAACTCGCGAATGCCGTGCGCCACATTCCGGGGCATCCGGAGTTCAACGCGAACATCCGCCAGCTTTTGCACGTATCGTTCAAGCTCGCCGCAAAAGCGGGCGCTCGTTACACGGATTTGCTGAAAGCCAACGAGGCCATCGTGGCAAAAAATGTGATCGAAAACCTCTACGATCGTCACCTTCGTCCGCTTTTCGTGGGATGATCTGGGAGACACGGAATCACATATTCGATTTGACCCATCGCGGTGCCGTGATGGGGATTCTCAATGTGACTCCGGATTCCTTCAGCGACGGCGGATGCTGGGTGGACGTGGAGGCTGCCGTCGCACACGCCGAGCAAATGCTCGCGGAGGGCGCGGAGATCATCGACATCGGCGGGGAAAGCACACGTCCCGGCGCGACGCCGGTGGATGAGGCCGAGGAACTGCGCCGCGTGATCCCTGTCATCGAGCGTCTGCGGGGAAAGTGCGTGATTTCAGTCGATACGATGAAGGCGAAAGTCGCCCGCGAAGCCTGCGCAGCCGGGGCCGGAATCATCAATGATGTCGGCGGATTGCGCGAAGATGCGATGCTCGAAGCTGCGGCAGAAACGGGCGCTGGCATCGTCGTGATGCACATGCTCGGCACCCCCGTGACGATGCAGTCCGCCCCGCATTATGAAAATGTTGCAGACGAGGTTAAGGATTTCTTTTGCAAGACACTGGACCGCGCAGTAAGGAGCGGCGTGCCCGCAGCGAAAATCGTCATGGATCCAGGAATTGGTTTTGGGAAGACGGTGGAGCACAACCTAGAGTTGCTCCGCCGCTTGCCGGGGATCAGCGTCGGGATATCGGAAGGCGTGCGGCCTTTGCTGCTGGGCGTTTCGCGCAAAAGTTTCCTGGGGAAATTGGTGGGCTCGGATCGGATCGAGGATCGGTCGTGGCCCACGGTCGCGCTGACGAGTTTCGGGCGGGAAAAAGGCGTGCGGATTTTTCGCGTGCATGAGGTGAAACCAAATGTGGAGGCGCTTCGGATGACCGAGGCGATTTTGGGATGATACTCGCTTCGTTTCAGGATTTTGCGCTCACGTATTGGAAGGACGGGCTGGAGATTCTCATCCTCGCGGTGGGTATCTATTACGCCTATCTCGGCATTCGCGGCACCCGCGGCGCGCGCGTCCTCACGGGGCTCGCGACGCTGGTTCTCGGGCTGTCGTTGCTGTCGCAGATTTTCGGGCTCGCGGTCATCGGCTGGCTCATTCGCAGCCTCTCGGCGGTCGTCATCATCGCACTCGTCGTCATCTTTCAGCCGGAGCTCCGCCGGATGCTCGCCCAGCTCGGGAGTCATCGTCTTTTCAATACCCAGCAGCAGAGCATGGAGACCGTCGAAGTGCTGGCCAGCACGCTCGTGGATCTCTCCAGCAAGCACCTCGGCGCGCTCATCGCCGTGGAGCGGGGGACTGACATTGGCTCGCACACGGAGAGCGGCGTGGAGATTGACTGCAAACTTTCCACGGAACTGCTCGTCACGATCTTCCATCCGAAGACGCCGTTGCACGACGGCGGTGTCATCATTCGCAACGACCGCATCGCAGCGGCGGCCTGCATTTTCCCCGTGAGCCAGCGCCAAGACCTCGACCGCAACCTCGGGCTCCGTCACCGCGCCGCCATCGGGCTGAGTGAAGAGGGCGACGCCGTCATCCTGATTGTGAGTGAAGAGACCGGCAAAATTTCGATCTGCAACCGTGGGAAATTGGAACGCGATTTCACCCCGGAAGGTCTGCGAAAACGTCTCGCAGAGCTGCTTATGGCACCGGCGGTCGGAGCCAAGCTAGCGCCAGTGATGAGCAGTGCGCCTCTCGGAAGCGGCATCGTGAAAGCGCCGCCGCCACCGAATGATTTAGCGGCTTGAGTGCGGTGCCGTCTGCTATATGTCTTGCGGTATGGGTGAAATCCCATACTTTCCCCATATATGAAGATGACCGTGGAAATCGATGATGAGTTGCTCGCTCGCGTGATGGCCGCGACGAGCTGTCGCACGAAGACTGCCGCCATCGAACTCGCGCTCCGCGAACTGGACCGACGCGGCGATTTGCTCCGGCTTCTCGACGATGATCTCGGTATGACGCCGGACGCGTGGCGCGGCGCATTTGACGCAACCGCAGACCCCGAAACTCTTCGCGCAGCCGAAAAGCCGGCGACCTATGGCGGACACACCCGTTCTCGTCGATAGCAGTTGGTACATTCGTACGGCGAGGGAAGGCAGAAATCCTCTACGGGAACTGTTGCCCATCGCAAAGGTGCGCGAGCTCGCGACGTGCAGCATCGTTCGCGCTGAAGTCGCACGGGGAATTCGCGACCCGGAATTGCTGAAGAAATTTCAAGCGCGATGGGATGTCATGCTGCACGTCCCGTCCGACACCCGCTTGTGGGCCGATGTGGAGCGCATCGCGTGGCAGCTCGATCGCGCTGGTAAAATCCTGCCGCTCACCGACATCATCATCGGCTGCTGTGCGCGGCGAATCGGCGCGGTCGTGCTCACGCACGACACTCACTTTGACGACATCCCGGGAATCATCACGACGAACCGGATTGTGTGAGAATCCGCGATTTTCCGGCAGAGTGCTTGCGCAAATGGCTTCGTGAGCTTTTGCTGCGGGACGTGTTCAAGAAAATATTCACCAACAACTTTTTCGCGAAGGTAGCGTCGCTGGTGCTAGCGACGCTTTTGTGGGCGGTCATCAAGAAGAGCCAGCTCAGCGACCCGGCGGCGGCGCAGCCGAAACCACCGGAGTTGAATGTGAATTTTGGCGCGGGAGCTTATGGAAAGTAATCAACGAAAAATGTTCGGCACGGATGGTATTCGTGGAGTCGCAAACCTGGAGCCCGTGACGGCGGAGACCGCACTAAAGCTGGGCCGCGCGGCGGCGCATGTCTTTGCGGAAGCGGGCGTGAGCAAGCGGCGGACGGGTCGCAGGCCGGTCATCGTCATCGGGAAAGATACGCGACTTTCCGGCTACATGCTGGAGAACGCGCTGGCGGCGGGCATCATGTCGATGGGCGTCGATGTGTTCCTGCTCGGACCGATTCCCACGCCGGGCGTCGCATACATCACGCGCTCGTTGCGGGCGGATGCGGGCATCGTGCTCAGTGCTTCGCACAATCATTATGCGGATAACGGCATCAAGTTTTTCCGGCATGACGGCTATAAACTCGACGACGCCATCGAGCATCGCATCGAGCATCTCGTGATGTCCGGCGAGATCGAAAATATCCGCCCGGTGGAAGACAAAATCGGGCAGGCCAAGCGCATCGACGATGCTCTCGGGCGCTATGTCGAACAGGCGAAATCGAGCTTCCCAAAAAACCTGACGCTCGAAGGAATGCACATCGCCGTAGATGCCGCGAACGGCGCGGCCTACAAGAGCACGCCGTGGATTCTCGCGGAACTCGGCGCGACCATCACCGTTGCTGGCAATCATCCGAACGGACGGAATATCAACGCCGATTGCGGCAGCACGTATCCCGACGCGATTTGCCAAATGGTGAAATCGTGCGGCGCGAGCGTCGGAATCAGCCATGATGGCGACGCAGACCGTGTCATTTTATGCGATGAAAACGGCGACGTGGTGGACGGCGACGAAATCCTCGCCATCGCCGCACTCGACGCCATCCGCCGCGGCGAGCTCGCGAAGAACACGCTCGTCGCCACGGTGATGAGCAACTTCGGCCTCGATGAAACATTGCGCGATAATCACGGACGCGTCTTGCGCACGAAAGTCGGGGACCGATACGTCATCGAAGCCATGCTCGCACAAGGGCTGAACATCGGTGGCGAGCAGAGCGGGCACATGATTTTCCGAGACTATTCCACGACCGGTGACGGCATCGTGAGTGCGCTGCAAATCCTGCGCATCATGGCGGAAACAGGCCGCCCGCTTAGCGAATTGAAGCGTTGCCTGAAAAAATATCCCCAAGCCCAGCGAAACATGATGGTCCGCGAAAAGCCTGCAATCGAGACGATGCCAGACGTGGTGAAGCTCATCCAGGAAACCGAGGCGGAGCTGGGCGACGCAGGCCGCGTGCTCTTGCGTTACAGCGGCACGGAGCCAAAAATCCGCCTGCTCATCGAAGGCCGCGACGGCGACCAAATCAACAAACAAGCCGACCGAATCGCGGAACTCGTGCTCGGCAAAATCGGCGCGAAGTAATTACTTCGGCGGCAAATTCCTCTTGGGCAGAAGGTATGGATTTACCGGGACGACAGGTGCGGCAGGCGGCGCGCCTGGACGTGTCCCCGGCACGACAGGGCGCGCGGTGAGTGCTGCCGTCGGGCTGAGGACTTTGATTTTTAGATTCCGGTAGGCGACTTCGGTGCCTTGATCGAGGAGCGCGATTTTGGTCGTGCGTTTCTGTCCCCAAGTGGGGCTGAAACGAAGGCCGTTTGCCGCAGCGGAATTGCGCAGCGTAGGGCCGAGGTCGAATTCGAGGACTTTCTCGCCGTTGAGCCAGTGCTCGATGTGCGCGCCCTGAACGACGATGCGGCCTTCATTCCACGGGTCGCCGCGTCGTTCAAGTGGGTCCGCTGTGCGCAGGCTCGCGTTTGCGCCGGGGGCGATGATGCCTTCGAGCGCGCTGGAGCGCATGACAGGGCCGCCCTTGAGGCCTTTGGAGTTATGCACATCGTCGATGATCTGATATTCCAGACCCTCCGGCGATTTGCCGATTTGCTCCGCGAGCATGTAGCGCACGCCGCTTTCTGCGGAAGCGGTCGTCTTCCATTCGAAACGAAAATCGAAGTCATAATAGAGGTCGCTCGTCATCAAGTCTCCGCCTGTGACCTCGCCCGTGTCCTTGATTGCTTTTGGGAGTTTTAGTTCACCAGCTTCGACCTTCCATCCGGCGGCCATAGGGTCCGATTTCTGGACGCCCTTCATGCCGATAAGCCGAGAGCCGTCAAAAAACAGCCGCCAACCCTGCGCCTTTTCTTCGGGGCTCAGGGTGTTCGGCAGCGCGAATCCGTTGCTGGCAGCGGCAGGGGCTGCTTCGGGAGTGACGACGGGAGCGGGCGTTGTTCCAGGATCAACGACGGGTGGCGGCGGAATGAAGCCGTTTTGCCCGAAAGCGGAAGCGCTCAGAAGCGAGGCAGTGAATAGAGAACGGAGAATGTGCATAGACGAGATAGACTGAAGACGGATGGTACGGAAAATTATTAGACGTCCTTGAGGGAAAAGAAGACTGAGTTGCCGGAAATAAGGCCATTCGTCCAGAACTGACTTCCCGGCAGCGTGGTGCGAACGCCCTCGTTCGTGTTTGTGTCCCGGACCCCCGTCCGGCATCAATCTGCACGGCGTAGCCGCATTCTCAATTCGCGTGCGGCTTCGCCGTTGTGGGTTTCCGGACGGGGCGTCCGGGGCACGATCACGAACGGGGGCGTTCGTGCCACGGGGCGCTAGACGCCCACTGGATGCCACGCAGTCTTCATCTCTACGGTATCGAGAATCCAATACGGCGACTCGGCTTTTTCGCCAGCCCATTCCACGGCGGTGAGCGAACGGCTGGCGTAGCGTTTCATGTTGAGCGCACTGCCGGCACGGAGCGCTTCGCCGGTCGCCGCGTCGCCGGAGCCGTCGATAATCGCGTTCACGTCCATGTGGCTGGCGAAATGTGGAGCGAGCTCGGCGCGCGAGCCGGTGAGGGTGTTGACCACGCCGCCGGGAAGATCGCTCGTGGCGAGGACTTCGGAAAATGTGACGGCGGGGAGCGGTGATGTGCCGCTGGCGAGGACGATGCAGGTATTGCCGCTGAGGATGATCGGCGCGATGATCGATACGAGTCCGAGCAGGGCGGGGGAGTCGGGGCAAACTGCGACGACGACTCCCGTGGGCTCGGGAAATGTGAAGTTGAAATGCGGCGTGGAAACCGGATTCACGGCACCGAAGACCTGCGAGTATTTGTCTGTCCAGCCTGCGTAGTGGACGAGGCGATCAATGGACGCGTCCACTTCCGCTGCGGCGTTTTTGGTCCCGGCGCGCGAGAGTTCTGCGGCGAGTTCGGCGTGGCGGGTTTGCAGCATTTCTGCGGCGCGGTAGAGGATCTGGCCGCGGAGGTAGGCGCTCGCTTTTGCCCAGCCGGGCTGTGCTTTGCGGGCTGCGACGACGGCGTCGCGGAAGTCTTTGCGGGAGGCGAGGCAGTAGTTGCCGAGGCTCTGGCCATCGGGCGCGAGCGCGGGGACGACGCGTCCGCTTTCGCCGCGAGGAAATTTGCCGCCGATGGAGAGTTTGTAGGTTTTTAGAACGTTGAGGCGTGCCATGTGTGCAGCATCCACGACGCGGCAGATGATTCAACGCGGAAATGCGGTGATGCGGTATGCGCCGTCTGGTTGCACGGTGAAATCCGGAATCGTCTGATGCTGCTCGAAGTAATCGTAAGCGGGCTGAAGCTGCGCCCAAAACGCTGCGAGCGCGGTCCTCTCGGCGGCGAATGCAGTCCACTCGTCGCCGCTCATTCTGGCTGGGAAAACGTGAACTTTGACCGGCTTCTTTTTCGCGTCGGTGGCGGCGATGTAGATTTGCTCGATGCCTTCGTCCCCCATCGGCAGGCATCCGATAGTGCTGTTTTTGCCGTGGATAAAAATGTCGCTGCCGGGCTGCTCGCGGTCGCTGAGGATGCGGTCCGAGGCGTTCGGGTAATTAAGACCGAGCGAAAGGTGGAAGAGGCTTTGCGGGTTGAAGCGGTCGATTTCGTAAAGTCCCTCGGGCACTTGCAGGTCGCCTTCTTTGCGCTTGGGCCCTGGTTGCCCGCTTGCGGCGAGGATGGGGAAGGTGGCCACTTTCACGAATTTGCCGTCGCCGCGCGCCCATAACTCCAGTTCGCGTTCTCGCTTGAAGGCGCGGAGGAAAACTTCCCCGGCGGGGTAGGAAACACCTGCTTTCGCGAACGAGGCGCGGATGGCGGGCTCGGACCGGCTGCGGGCTGCGTGGAGCCGCGCGTTTTTTGTTTCGTAGGCTTTCAAGGCAATGATCGAGGCGGTGACGATTAGGGCGATGTAGATGAGTTTTCGCATGTCCGGAAACGTGTGCGAATTCGTCCGCTGTTTCCGCAGAGCCGTCGAGCGAAACTTCGCTTTCGTGGCGGGAATGTCGGGTCTTTCACCTTCGGCGGTACTTTGACTTTGCGTCAGCCGCGTTCGCCGCTAGGTTCCGCGCCCTTTTACTAATGAGCGCGAATTACAAAGATACACTGCTGTTGCCAAAGACGGACTTCCCCATGAAAGCCGATCTCGTGAAGCGCGAGCCCGAGCGGCTGGCAAAATGGGAGGCCGCGGGGCTTTATCAGAAGATTCTCGATAACCGTATCGGTGCGCCACTTTTCGTCCTGCACGACGGTCCGCCGTTCGCAAACGGCGACGTCCACATGGGTACGGCGCTGAACAAAATCCTCAAGGATCTCATCGTGAAAAGCCGCTCGATGCTCGGCTTCCGCGCGCCGTTTGTGCCGGGCTGGGACTGCCACGGACTGCCGATTGAGTTCAAGGTGGTGAAGGAACAGCGCGGCTTAGAGCCTCCGGAAATCCGCCGTCGCGCCGAGGCGTTTGCTCGCAAATATATCGACATCCAGCGCGGGCAATTTAAGCGGCTCGGCGTCTTCGGCTCTTGGGCCGATCCGTATCTCACGCTCGCGCCTTCATACGAGGCGGACATCATTCGTGCGTTCGGCGGGTTCGTGGAAAAGGGGCTCGTGTATCAGTCGAAAAAGCCGGTCTATTGGAGCACCGGCGCGCAGACGGCGCTGGCTGAGGCTGAGGTGGAATACGCGGAGCGGACGGACCCGGCGATTTATGTGAAGTTTGCCGAAGCAACAACCGGCGCGTCGTTTGTGATCTGGACGACGACGCCTTGGACGCTGCCTGCAAACGTCGGCATCGCCGTGCATCCGAAGGTAAAATACAGCATCGCGGATTTTGGCGGACAAAAGCTCATCGTCGCCACTGACTTGCTGAACGCGTTCGCAAAAGAAAGCGGCCTCGAACTCGGTGCAGTCAGCTCCGAAGTGACCGGCGAACAGCTCGTCGGACTTTCCGCGCAGCATCCATTTCTCCCGCGCACTTCGAAGGTCATCCCTGCTGATTTCGTCACGACGGAAACCGGCACCGGCCAAGTCCACATCGCGCCCGGCCACGGCAAGGACGACTACATCGCTGGACAGGCGAACGGCCTGCCCGTGCTCTCGCCAGTGGATGACTTTGGTAAGTTCACCGACGAAGTCGGGATGCCGCAGTGGGTCGGCAAATACGTCTTCGATGCCAACGCCGAGATTGTCGCGTTTCTCCGAGAGAATGGCTCGCTGCTGGCGGAGCAAAAATACACCCACGATTACCCGCACTGCTGGCGCTCGAAGACGCCGATCGTCTTCCGTGCTGTGGAGCAGTTTTTCATCAATGTGGACAAGATTCGCGGCGACGCGCTGGCGGCGATCGATAAGACGCAGTGGCTTCCGCATTGGGGCCGCAATCGGATTTTCGGCACCGTGGAATCGCGGCCCGATTGGTGCATCTCGCGCCAGCGCACTTGGGGTGTGCCGCTGCCCGTTTTCTACGAGGGAAATGGGACACCCATCGTCCGCGCCGACCTCGCGAAGAAAGTCGCGGATCTCGTCGAGAGCGGTGGGACGAATCTGTGGTTTGAAAAGGACGACGCATGGTGGGCTGCGCAGCTCGGGCTGCCCGCCGACACTTCGCGTCGCAACGACACGCTCGACGTGTGGATCGACTCCGGTGTTTCGCATCAGGCCGTCACGTCGCGGCATCCAGAGCTGAAGGCGTGCGGCGGAGTTGCGGACGTTTATCTCGAAGCGACGGACCAGCATCGCGGCTGGTTCCAGTCGTCGCTGATGACCTCGGTGGCGCTTACCGGACACGCGCCGTATAAGACCGTCATCACGCACGGCTTCGTCGTGGACAAAGACACGAAGCGCAAGATCAGCAAGAGCGAGCAGGGCGCTTACAAAAAGCCGATGGAAGCCGAGTATTTCGTCGGCAAATACGGTGCCGACATCGTGCGTCTGTGGGCTGCCAGCGTGGAATATACAAACGACGTTCCGTTCAGTGAAGACGGCTTCGCACGGACGAGCGAGGCGTATCGGAGCTTCCGCAACGTGCTGCGCATTTTGCTCGCGAACATGGAAAGTGACACAGGCGTCCCGCCTGTGATCCACAGCCGGGACGGCTGTGCCACATTCTCCAC
>JAYTMG010000570.1:0-10277 GCA_043728745.1 Verrucomicrobiaceae bacterium | reverse complement strand
CGCACTCGCTCGCAGAGTCAGACGGTAAACCGCTGGAAATAACTTACCACGAAAGCTGCCATCTTTGCCACGGCCAGAAGATCACCAAGCAGCCGCGCGACCTGCTCAAACTCATCCCCGGCGTGAAGCTCATCGAGCTGCCGGAAAGCTCGTGGTGCTGCGGCAGCGCGGGCGTTTACAACATCACACAGCCCGAGATGAGCATGAAGCTGCTCGAACGCAAAATGGGCAACATCGCGAAGACGAAAGCCGCAGTGGTCGCCAACGGAAATCCCGGCTGCTCAGTGCAGCTCGAGTTCGGCGTGCGCAAGCATGGTAACGCAGTGGAAATCGCACACCCGATGACGCTCCTCGCGCGGTCGTATCGCGGGAAGAAGTAGCGTGGAATCAACGCACAGCCTGCCCGCCTTCGAGCGGGGATTCCGGCGGACGACCCCCGCCGAAAATGCGCAGTGAAAGGATGAGCATCGCAATTCCGAATATCGTGAGTGCGGTGGAATAAACGAACCGGTTGCGGATCGCTTTGACGCGATCGGGCATTTTCATCATTCCGTCGCGAGAAGTCCCACTGATCGAAAGTTTCCGCGCCGCCAATGCTGGTGCCATAACCTCTTTGAAACGAAGCTCGGCATTATCCATATTTGAGTAGTCTGTGCTTTCTACCGCAATAACGAGGACGCCGCTGCGTTCCCTTTCCATGCGGTCGATTGGGAGCCTTGCCTTTTGCGCCTCGCCGTAAAGCGCATCCAAGTCCTGCGGGGTTGCGGACGGAATCGTAAGGGTTATCTCCTGAAAATACCGGCGCTCAAAGTTGTGCGCTTTGATGCCCGTCCAGCCCGCGAGAATGATTAGCAGGGCCAACAGACGCACGATGATGGTTCGTGCGATTCCCATTTATGCAGCGGCTTCGTCGAGGAACGTGCGGCTGCCGGATTCATCTGCGCCCCAGATGAGACGCCGCGACTCTCCATCGGCCCGCGAGAAAGTGAGCTTCACGGAGTTGAGCGTATTCATGAACTGGAGCAGGCCGTAATCGTTCGTTAGTTCATGCAGGAAGTGTTTGAAAATCGCATCCTCGGAGGTAACCGGCGCGAAGCATGTGATGGAGATAGCGCTGCAACGTTTGCTGTACTTCGTTTTCCAAATCGACAGCCGCGCAAGAAAGCGGCGCACTTTTTCATCCGGCGGCTCGCCTTGGGCAAAGCCGAGTCGCGCAGAAAGTTGCTGTTTGCCGGACAATGCGCCGTCATCCGTCAGGTCCTCGCGCACGTCGAAAAGGCTGGCCGCATTGGCTACCGGAAGGTGTGTAATTTTCGAAGACGAAGGCGCAATAAACGGGATCGGTGGCGAGAGCGGCTCTTCGCCGGGAATGGGCGGCGGGAGCGTGCCATCGTCGATCGCACCAAGCGTGTGCGCGCGGAAATTCGAGTAACGCGATGCCCCGCTGAAGCCCGGCGCGGCAATGCCGGAGGCCTCCATGAGGGCGAGTCCGCGCGAGTCTGCATAAGAAATCGCCCGGTTTAACGCGTCGAACGCCTCGGGCGAGAAAACTTGGTCCACTAATCCAGGCTGCGTGTCTTTTTTCAGACCGAGAAATCGGGAGCGTGTGCGCGGCTTTTTAAGACGTGCGAGTTCTTGTTTGAGTGCGCCCAAATCCGAGATTACGCCGCTGCCCGCCTCTTGATCGATGCACAGACCTTTTGAGCGATCGGGCACCGTGTTGAGGCGCCCGGTGCCGCATTTTCCCAGCGGCTTGAACAGATGCGCTATGGCGTTGTCGGACTTCGCGAGATCACTAAGTCCCGCATCGCCTGCGTACCAGTAAGGGTGCCGGAAGCCGGCGATGATCGCCATCGTCCGCGCATAAGTATTTGCAAAAGAAATCTCGCCCAATCCTTCGCGGCGCGGAACTTCCGCACGCCAGACGAGGAATTCTTTGTAGAGGTTCGCGACCTTCTTTTTCTCGTGCTCCGACGGCAGCAAATCCATGGCCCGTGTAGCGGCCAGCGGAAGGTGGTCTGCTACATCGAACAGGAAACGCTGGACATCGCCAGGTGCCACGGGATGGAAGGTGATGCCCATCAGCGTTTAGGGATGACCAGCGTGGATTTACTGCCCACCTGCTGGACTACGACTTGCTCGGCGCGCAGTTCTACGACCACGAACTGCTTGCCTGGGTGAGCGGCGAGGGTGAATGTTTCCTCGAAATGAATCTGCTGTTCCTTGCCGTCCGCGCCTACGATGACGGCGTGGGTCTGGCTGCTGCGCGCAGGAAGATCGCGGACGAGGAAGACGGTTTCCTTGCTTTCCGGATTCTCCAGCGTCACCTGGGACATGTCGGTCAACACGCCGTGCTTGTCCATTTTCATCTGGTATTTCACGGCCTTTACGCGGAACGGCGAGTCTTTCGGCGTCGCTCCCGCAGAGACGGTTTCTTTAGCTCCGCCCGTATGTTCAATGCTCGCAGTGCTGCTGTCTTTCGCGACTTCGCGGAGGATGATGGGCACGGGGATCTCGACCATCGACTTCATCACGACGCCTTCCATCACGCCGGGTAGAGAATTTGGATCGCGGGGATTCGTATCGGCGAGAAATTCCTCGCGGTTCGCGTAGCCGTCACCATCCGAGTCCGCCACAAGTTGTGCGGCGTCATTG
This sequence comes from Verrucomicrobiaceae bacterium, assembly GCA_043728745.1. GTDB lineage: Bacteria > Verrucomicrobiota > Verrucomicrobiia > Chthoniobacterales > Chthoniobacteraceae > SXWH01. The sequence goes on along the minus strand of JAYTMG010000570.1, from coordinate 7,622 downwards.
GGGTCGAGATTGTATTTCTTCCACCACGCCTCGAGCTGCGAGGAATCCTCGGTAGAAAGAGCGGCGCTAGCCGGCTCGGATGCCGGGTCTTTGGCCACGGCGACCTCGGGCGATTGCGGGGTTGACTCCACGACAGTCGTCTCCTGCTTCCCGCACGATGCAAGTGCGGCGGCGAACGCCAATGGCAGAAGTGATGAAATTTTCATGAGCGTTACCAATACGCAGGGTTGCTCCATGTGCAATCCCCACATTCGGAAATTATTTGCCGGTTTCTGATTTCGCCCTTTGTCAACCTAGGCGGAAAGCCCTCTGCGACACACTCTTTTCAGTCTCAATCGCGACCGCTTCGAGGACTCATCATCGCTGATAAAAATAACTTTTTACAGCGATGTTATCGCGAGTATGGCACCTTTGTTACATCGCTAATCAACGCGCGATAAAGATCTGCCATCTTGGAAATCGCGAATTCTTTTTCCATGTGAATGCGCGCGGCTCGACCCATTTCCTCGCGTCTCGTTGGACCGTGCGCGAGTGCGAGCAGTGCCTCCGCGAACGACTGCGGATCGCCTCGCGGGCAAATCCGCCCGGTGACACTTTCGATCACGAGTTCCCGCGCGCCACCGTGGTCGGTCGCGATGACGGGCAGCCCTGCGGCAGATGCTTCGAGGATGGCATTTGGGCACCCGGCAGGCTCGGAGATCATCGCGAAAATATCGAGCCCGCCGAGGAACGTCGGCATATCAGCGACCTCGCCCATCCATTCCACCGGCAATCCCGCTGCAAGTTCGCGCAACTCGGAGGCGTGCGCGGGGAAATCGCGCTCCGGGCCACCGGCGATGCGCAATAAGAACGGCGGCATCTGCGGCGCAGCAAGACGGACAGCAGCCAGTAAGTCGCCGAGTTTTTTGTCAGGCGAAAGTCGCGCCGCTGTTCCCAAAACGAGCACGGCATTCGGCTCGCGGACAACGGGCGGCAAGAGCGGGACGCCATTGCGAATGACATGCACAGCGCAGCCCAGTTTTGCAGCGCGCCCGGCTTCAGCGTGGTACTTCACGACGAGCCCCGCGAGCCGCGAGCCGTAGTCCGTCGCGGTGCGGTACGGGATGCCAGCGGGCGGATTTTCGAAATAACGATCGAGCGAGGAAAATAGCATCTCGCCGGGGCTAATGTCGAAAACGCGCATGTCGAGCAACGCATCGGCGAGCAGAATTTTCCAGCTCGTGATCACGTTCCAAAAGAACACTGCCTCGGGCGGATCGCTCTCGATGGCATCGAGCAGCGTCTCCACCGACTCCACGGCGATCACCGGGATTCCAGCATCCATCAGCGCCCGGCGACCTGGCGTGGGGAATTCCGGTTGCTCCTGAATCACCGCAGCGCGAACTCGCACACCGCGTTCTTTTAGCGCGAGCAGCAATCGCCGCGCGCTCGATTGCGCGCCGCCGGTGGAAAAATTGTTCGCGATCAGCCACAGCCCGTCGCCCTTCCCGCGCCGCTCTCGACGCACAACTGCCGATGCCAGCCACGCCGCGCGTGCCGCCATTTTGTGCCGCAAGAAACTTGCCGGCAGCGACGCCATTCCACTTTTGCACGCCGCAAGCGCACTCGCGAATTGCGCGGCGGTCGCGTCGATCGGGAGCAAAGTCAAAGCGTCGGATTGCTCCGCAATTTCACTCGTTCCGCCCGCATCAGTCGCGACGACTGGGACACCGGCGGAAAGCGCTTCGAGGTGCGCGAGACTGAGACCTTCGTAGGCGCTGACGCTGAGCATCGCGTCGGCTTGTGCGAGCAGCGAAGTAGTGTCCGCGATGAGCCCCGGACGCTCGATGATGTCGCCTGCGTCGTGCTGTAAAATAGCGGCATCCAGCGCGGCGATTGCCGCCGCCGAGTCTGCGCTGTAGGGCTCGCGCGCACCGGCGATCACAAATCGGACACGCCGCGGCGCGAGCAACGTTGCCGTCGCGCGGGCGATTTCAGGAATCCGATCGAGCCGCTTTTGCAAACGAGGATTTGCGAGCGTGACGACGGTGAACGCATCCCGCGCTGGCCCTGCCGGAGCCGGGGAAGACGCGATGCCATTCCAGATCGTTCGAGCGGACATCTGCGGCAGAAGTCGCGCAACTTCGCGGTCCACCTTTTGCGCGCACGGCAGGAGCAACGTCGCATCTTTCGGAGAAAGTTCACCGTAATCCGGCGGCCAACCCTCGGGGAAATTATGAATGTGGAGCATCGTCGGAAGTCCCGTCGCGCGAATCGCACGAGCCTCCGCCGCGCGGATGAGATGTGCGTGGACGACATCCGCGCCAAACTCCAAAGCAATGCGCCGAATGCCCTCGGCAACGCCCGCCGGATCGTTGCGGGAAGCCGATAGGCTAACGAACCCAGCCGGTGCCGGAAACGCCTCGCGCATCGGCTTTCCAAGCGCGACTAGCAACGATGCGGCACCGTGCGAAGGAACCGCCGCCGTCAAATCGAGCGCAACCCGCTCGGCACCGCCGATCTGAATGCTCGTCACGATTTGAAGCACTCGCAGTCCTGCGGAAAAATGCGCGTCGAGTTCAGCCAAATGCACCACGCGAACCTTCGCACGGAACATCGCAATCCACGCGTTTTCCAAGCTTCCGCACGAACGAAGCACCGCCCCGAATCGCCGCGAAGCATCGCGCGAAAGCAGCATCGCAGGCGGAGCGGGCGGTCGCTTTCTCCACCACGACAGGCGTGATAAATCCCCGCCGCACCGAGTCAGCGCGCGCGCCCATTTTGCTGCGTTGTCGTCATCGCCCAGCCAAGCCCCCGCAGCGATCCACTCGCCGTCCGATGGAAATTCCGGAATCGCGCGACGCCCTGGAAACCACACGCCTGCTTGCGAAAACGCCACATTTCCCTCCGCCGATTCCAGCGCGTGTGCAAGAGCCGCGTCGTCCAAACCGAACCCCGCGAAGTTGCCTCCGGCTTCGGAAAACGCACGAACGGTGCGCCCCTCCAGTAAAGGATTCCGACCGCGAATATACGCTGAAAAATGACCGCCCGACGGTGCGTCGCTCACAGCATCAATACGCAGACGGGAAGCCCGAGAAGCCGCCGCTTTGCCGAGGAGGATCGACGTTGCGCTGCGGGAACATTCCCGCCGCGTTGCCGAGCATTCTTGCATTGTTGCTCGACGTGTCATCAGCGGAAAACTCGCCCATACTCACGGTCACGCCCGACGGTCGGCTACCGGTGAAAACGAAATGTCCCTCCGGGCCGGGCCGATAATCAAAGGTCCGCATTTGCGTGCTCGTCGTGCCCGTCCATCGTGCGTTGAGCGATGTCCCGACCGCCACGCGGCTGCGAATCCAGAACCCGTCATCCATGATGCGAATCGAAAAAATACCCTCCCCGCCGCCATCGCCAGCAACCGGCGACGCAGAATCCGGTGAAACCGCGCGCACCGGATTTGCAGTGAAACTTCGGATTACACTTTTGACAATTTTCCACACGACAAACACGCCGGTAAAACTCAGCAACCATCCGAAAATCCCCATGCCGCCGCTGCGCGATGAAGTCTCGCGATTCACGACCTCGCGCGGTTCGTGTCCGCTCGGCGGCGGGATGTTGAGTTCACCGGGCACCGCCTGCCGCGGCCTCTCCAATTCTACCCGCGCGGGCGGCGGGGCCGGGGCCGGGGCCGCAACGGGTCCGTCGAAAGCGACCACGCGGAAACCGTTATCCGCATTCCGGCTGCCCGCGTCATTGCGGTAGCGCTTCGCCACGCTCGCATCCGGTGCCGGGCGGCTGAATGCCCCGCCGCGAAGCACGCGCCGCGGCTTGTCCGAGAGGTTCGCATTCGTCTGCAACGGATCATTCACGGGACCGGCTTGATACGGCGCGAACCAATCTTCGCACCATTCCCACGCGTTCCCGAGCATGTCGTGGATGCCAAAACCATTCGGCGATTTCTTTCCCACGGGCTGCGTGCTCCCCGGCGAATTTGCAGCCGTCCACGCCTCGCCCGCATTGCCGCCGCCACGCGCCGCGTATTCCCACTGCGCCTCGGTGGGTAATGTGATCTTCTGTCCCGACTGGCGCGACAGCCATGAGCAAAAAGCTTTTGCATCCGCGAAATCGACCATTACCACCGGATGCTCGTCCGTCTGCGAAAAGCCGGGCGTGCGCCAAGTGTATTGCTTCTTCTGTACGAGCTTGCCGCCCTCCCAGCCAAAGCCGCCGGACACGCCTTTCTCCGACTCGGTGCGATAGTTTGTCGCCGCGACAAATCGCGCGAACTGCCCACGCGTGACAGGAAATTTGCCGATGAAAAACGGCTTCGAGAGATTCACCTCGCGCCGCAAATCCACCGGCTCGCCTTGCGTGAATTTTCCGGACTCGATCCTTACGAGTTCCATTTCCACACCACCACCGAGCGGCAGACGGATGGTCTGTTGGGCGTGGACGGAAGCGACGACGGCGAAGAGCAGGAGAAGACTACGCATTTCGGACACACTTAGCGTCCCCGCTGGCTGTGGCGACTACTTTCCCGTCTTACCACGAGCGCGCGCTTTGCGCCCGATTTCGTCCTGTGCTTTTTTCAGGCGCTCGGGCCAGGAAAACGCAGGGGTTTTTGCTGGGTCGTAGCCCACCATGTGGCCGGTGAGACGCGTAGCAGGCTTGGTATATTTTAGCTCCGTATCGCCGAAAACTTCGCGGCACATCGCGGCGAGGCCCGCGTCGTATTCGACGAGTTCAGCGCGCGTGTTCACATGATTGTGGTCGTGGTCGTTCTCGCGATTGTTGTCGAACCACGACTGCACGCCTTCCGCGAAATACTCGTGGTGATTTACGCTGGCGTATTTGCCATGCCACAGCCCTGCTTTCATTGCTGCGTCGTAGGTTGCGCGGAGTCGCGTGTCGAAAGTCGGGTCCACATTATTCAGGCCGCGGAGGTGAATATTGTGCGCGAACTCGTGGATGAGAATGGACTCGGTGGAATACGGGTCGCCCTTGTAGCCGAGCAGGTTTTCCTCCGCGCAACTGCAATACGGATCATGTTCGCTGCCGCCGAGTCCCCGCGCGCGCGCATCCCAAAAATCCTTCGCCGACACGCCGGGAAACTCCGAATCCGGCGGGACGCCGAGCCGCACGAACTCCGGCAAATCCGTGGTGAATTCATCATGCGCCATGATGCAAAGTCGCGCGCCGCTCTTTGCCATCGCCGCGAGCACATCCGCGCGTTTCGCGAGCATCATCTCCAGGAGGAACACGGCTTCTTTCACAGCGAACGGATTCACGCGAGCGGACGCCACAATCGGAAAGCCGCCCACATCCGCGCGCTGCGTGTAGAATGCCGGGATGCCGTCCTTCTGCGGCGGATCGAAGCGCACGCCCTGCACGGGCACGGTGCTCGTCACCGCGACTTCCGTTTTATCCTCGCGCCCGACGAGCACGAACCGATGACCGATCGTCGTCGTGATTGTCGTATCTCGTCCCGCATTCACTGAGCCTGCGGGCATCCGCTCCGTATCGGACTTCAGCCAGAACGCGTCGAGCGGCTGCTTGCTTCCATTGATGATCTGAAGCCGCGGCCTTTCTGCGGCGATGCTGTGAAACGAGAGCGCGAGAAGCGCGGTGATGATTGATGCGATTTTCATTTAGTGATCTTGATGCGGTCCTCTTCTACCCATTCACCACAAACCCGCCGCTGCAAAGCCGCAGTAAAAGCGATGGTGAGAACGAAAATGGATTGTTGGATTCGAGATAGACAAAACGCCCGCGCATCCCGAATGGCAAGCCGCGCGCTGATTTTTGTGAAACCCGCCCGGTCGCGATCGCGACTGAATCGCCGGGTTCACGCGAGGATGGCGTTTTTTGAGTCGGGCGCGGAATTATTGTGAGATTTTTCAGGCGCGGAAATGATGGGAGAGAAGTTAAGGTTTCCCACATGGCTGCTTCTGCGACCGATTACCAAGGCTCGTTTTTGACGAGCGTCACGCTCCTTAGTGCGCTCCGCGACATGCGCGACCACGCGAGCTGGCAACACTTTCACTCCATCTATCGCCCGATGCTGCTGGCCGTCGCCCTGCGCTCCGGACTGCGCGAGCCAGAGGCACAGGATGTCGTGCAAGAGACCATCATCGAAGTGGCAAAGGAGATGCCCGTTTTCCGCTACGACCGTACGCGCGGGCGGTTCAAAGGCTGGCTGCTCACGATCGTGCGCCGACGCATCGCGAATTTTTGGCGCTCCAAACATTACCGGCACAACGGCGAACAAGTCCCGCGCGAGCAACTCGTAGAGCCCGCCAGCCTCGATACCGGCGCAGAGCTCGGCTCGGACTTTGATCGAGTGTGGGACGAAGAATGGCGGCAACACGCGCTCCGCGTCGCCGAAGATCACGTGAAGCACGAAGTCGAGCCCGTGCAGTATCAGGCCTTCCAGCTCCACGTCATAAAAGGCGTCGCAGCGGGAGAAACCGCGCGGCGGCTGGGCATCAAACTCATGGAAGTCTATTGGGCGAAATACCGCATCGGGAAGCTGATGAAAAAGGCCATCAGCGAAGCGGATGATTTTTAGGAATCTGAAAAGGGCGCTGCATCCCGAGAAATCGAGAATGGTGAATATGGGAAATCCCGGAGAGCACTTCGAGTTGTCCGCTATTGTTGGAGAAAAGATCGGCAGGCTGTCTCGCTTCGATCAGCTCAAGAACGCGAATGCAAGTGCGCTCAGGCATATAGACGGATGGGTGAAGGGACGCCTAAGAAGCATTCTGCGCAAAAGGGTAGGATTAAAAGAAAAGGAAGAGGAACAGACCAACAGAAGTGGAGCAACGACTAGTTTACCAAGTACGGGTACTTCAAGCCTGGAAGCAGCCCGATCCGAAGAAATCACCGGCCTGCAAAACCCAGCGAAGCACTAACTGGAGAGTCCCTACATGTCGGGAGAAAGCCGCCAGTCCGGTTCGGAAGGAGGGGCGGGGAGTCATATCTCCGTCCCTACCCCCTATCACGGCGCTTTGCGCTACATCACAGCGCGGTCAGTTCTTCTTTCGTTATCCGTTGCTCTCCACGCGCCTCGCGGCGACGCAGTTACGTTAAGTTCTCAGCCGGAATTACGGGTTCCAACTGGCTGGGGTCTTTCACTCCAGAGGCTATATGGCGCTTCACAGCGCACTAGCGGGACCGTCTCGGCCCCGTGAGGCACCAAGGCGTCTCCCATAACCTCCCAGCTTATTGGAAACTGTTTCAGAGTTCAGGACGCCCCTTCATTGGGCTAACCAGATACAAGCCCCTCGCTGATGAGACGCGTGAACTTGAGATGCGGCTTCGCCGTTTGGCTTGGTGCCGGACGGGGCGTCTGGGGCAAGATCACGAACGAGGGCGATCGTGCCACGACGCTTACAGCTCCATTCGGGCAACAAAAAAGCGGGCCCACTTTCGTGGACCCGCTCTTTGTGAAGTAATTCAGTCGAGAGACTTATGCTTCGCCTTCGTCCTTCTTCTTCTTTGCTGGCGCCTTCTTGGCAGGCTTTTCGGCCTTCTCAGCTTTTGGTGCTTTCGGTGCCTTTGCAGGCTTCGCGGCTTTCTCTTCCTTTGCAGGAACAGCAGCAGCGGAGGCCGGCAGATCCACCCATTCGATGAAGGCCATTTCG
>JAYTMG010000569.1:0-32729 GCA_043728745.1 Verrucomicrobiaceae bacterium | reverse complement strand
GTTCCACCGAGAATAATGCGCTTCGCGTGAGGGGAAGCACGCGGAGGGCCGCGTGCGCCACGACGCAAGCGTGCTCACTTGAGCATTTCCACTTTTAATCACACCCGGTCCGCAGAGCGCGGAAAAAACCGGACGCTACCGTTGTTGATATACTCTACCAGAACTCGCCCTGCTTCGTTTCTTGGAAGCCCGCCTTTTTCGGCGCATGTGCCATCGGCGGTGAAGCCTTCGGGATGGGCTTCTTCGGGGTCGGCTTGTTATTCATGTCCGCGCCCTTTTTCTGACGCTTCGCCTCAGCGGCGAGCCATTGCGCGTGACGCTTTTCCAATAGCGAGAGGTCGAGCCGAACTCCCTCCAGCCGCCATGCCTGATCATCGAGATCCAATTCAAACTGCCGGAGAATCCTCCGCTTCAAAACAGCGCGATCCTTTTGGTTCGTGAAGTTCCACGACGGGTGCCGTTTGTAGTCCCGCAGCCGATTTCGAAGTTGCGACAGACTTTCGCGCGCCTGCGCAATCATGCCCACGATGAGCGAGGCGCGAGTGATTTCCACGCCGTCCTGCGCGGCCTCGCATCGCGCAAGAATGACCTCTAGCGCAGCCGTGTCGCCGGAGCGATACGCCGTCTGCGCTTCGTGCCATAGCGCTTGTTCGATGGGCGAAAACTTCGCGGCCCGATCCGGATGCAGCCGCGAGACGATCTGGCGGTAAATCTGTTTGTGATTCGACGGCGGCGGCGGCCCAGATGACACCTGCCCAAGACTGCGCATGATATCGTCGTAGCCCGGAGGGAACTGGCCGTGGGCCTTTTTGTAAGCCTTCGCTTGCTGCTTCAAAAAATCGGCGAAGGCATCTTTTTCATCAGCGCTGAACTCCTCGTGGAACGGGTTGAAATCATCGGCGTCATCGTCTTCTGTAACGTCGCGCGACGCTTTATCCGCAGCCTTCGGTTCGTAAGGATCAGGCAGTCCCTGCTCACGCAGTTTGACGCGATGATAAGCAATATAATCCGCACAGCCGTCGCGCATCACTAGCTCATCGACATCGATCAAAATGCGCGCGCTCTGGTGAATCTCCTCCTCGCCTTTTCTCAAATCGGTCAACTGCTTGCCGAATGTAGAGTGATACCATTGCTCAAACTCCGGCCCGTCTTTGGACTGATGCCGAAGCAGCTCCTGCTCAGCCTTCGCGACATCCTTGAGCACCTTTTGATAACGTGCCCGATGACCTTTGAGAAGCGGCGCATTATCCACCACGAGCAAGGCGTGGCAGACCTTCCCGCGATGTTTCGGAGTCTTAACGGGCGACCCTTTCTCCTGTGGTTTTTTCTTCGGCATAAACTTCGCGCTGGAGCAAAGCGAATCGTCCCGCACTCGAAAAGCGCGAACACTGCGAGTGTCGAAGTTTTTCCCGCTCGCGAATGAGGCGCGGATCTTCTAGCGTCACCCATGCCGAAACTCGCCGACATCGTCCGCCATTTAGAAGAGCTCCTCGACCACGCACACGTCGGTGATTATCCCGGCGCACACAACGGGCTTCAGTTTGAAAATAGCGACGCGATCTCGCGCGTCGCTTGCGCTGTGGATTCATGCGAAGCCGTGCTGCGTGAAGCGGCATCGGTACCGGGCACGCTGTTGCTCGTGCATCACGGCTTGCTGTGGAGCGGCGCGCAGCCATTCACCGGTGCGCTGCGGCGAAAAGTGCAGATCGCGATCTCTGGCGACCTCGCCGTTTTCAGCTCGCACCTCCCGCTCGATTTGCACCCGACGCTCGGCAACAACGCACTGCTCGCAAAAGCGCTCGGCCTCAAAAAAACAAAGCCCGCATTTTCCGCAAAAGGTCAACTGGTCGGCATCGTCGGCGAGCTCGCGACGACCCGCGCAGCATTGGCGAAGAAGCTGGGAGCCGCAGTGAATGGCCGCGTCCACATCGCGCCCGGCGGACCCGATAAAATCAAGCGCGTCGGCCTCGTCACCGGCGGCGCAGGCCGCGAAGTCACTGCGGCAGCCGCGCTCGGTTGCGACGCATTTATCACCGGCGAAGGCCCGCACGACAGCTACACGCTCGCGGAGGAACTCGGCGTAAATTTATTCTATGGAGGACACTACGCGACGGAGACATTCGGAGTCCGCGCGCTCGCCGAACACGTCGCGAAAAAATACCGCATCCCGTCGCACTTCATCGACCACCCGACTGGGCTCTGAGCGGACAACGGCTAAGCCAATAATTCCGAAATGACCTTGCCCTCCACGTTCGTGAGTCGCCGCTGAATGCCGTTGTGCTCAAAGCTCAGGCGCTCGTAGTCGAGGCCGAGCAAGTGGAGAATCGTCGCGTTGAAATGGTAGAGCGGGTGGATGTTCTCGATGGCTTTTTGCCCGAGGTCGTCCGTGCGTCCGTGGCTCACGCCGGGCTTCACGCCTGCGCCGGTGAGCCAGCAGGTGAAGCCGTCGGGATTGTGGTCACGGCCCTTCGCGCCTTTTTGGAAGAAGGGCATCCGGCCAAACTCCGTACACCAAACGACGAGCGTATCTTCGAGCAAGCCGCGCTGCTTCAAATCGCGAATCAGCGCGGCGGCGGGCTGGTCGAGGATTTGCGCGTGGATGTCGTATTGCTCCTTGAGCGCGCTGTGGCCGTCCCAATTGAGCTTGCCCGCGCTCGCATACGCACCGTTGAAAAGCTGCACAAAACGCACGCCCTTTTCGATGAGTCGGCGCGCGAGGATGCAGTTTTTTGCAAACGCCGCTTTGTCCGGATTCTGCGCGTCGTCTGCGCCATACATTTTCAAAATGTGCGCGGGCTCGGTGGTGAGGTCGTTGATGTCCGGCACGCTGAGCTGCATCCGCGCGGCGAGTTCGTAGCTGGCGATGCGCGCGGCGAGTTTTCCATCTCCGGGATACGCTTCGAGATGCCGGGCGTTCATGCGTTGCAAAAGCGACCGTGCCGCGCGGTCTGCATCGCCGGACACGCCGGGTGCGGTGAGATGGCGCACGGGATTTTTCGAAGACATCGTCGTGCCCTGAAACGCGGCGGGCAAAAACCCCGGACCCCAATTGTTCGCGCCATTCTGCGGAACTCCGCGCGGATCGGGAATCGCCACATACGACGGCAATTCCTGACTCTCGCTGCCGAGCGCATACGTCACCCACGAGCCGAGCGACGGGAATCCATCGAGCACAAATCCCGTCGATAGAAAATTCTCCGCCGGGCCGTGCGTGTTCGATTTGCTCGTGAGCGAATGCACAAACGCAATGTCGTCCGTTAGCTCCGCGAGATGCGGAATCATGTCGCTCACCCACTTGCCCGTCCTGCCGCGCTGACGGAACTCATATTGTGGCCGCGCGAGATTTCCCGCCGGCCCTTGAAACGTCACCGCAGGACCGCCCGGCAACGGTTTGTCGTCCCACTTGATCAGCTCCGGTTTGTAATCCCAAGTCTCCAACTGACTCACCGCTCCCGCGCAAAAAATGACGACCACATTCTTCGCCTTTGCAGGAAAATGCGGCTGCCTCGCCGCATACGGTCTCGCCGGATCGATGATCGGCCCGTGGTTCTCTGCCGCGAGAAGTCCATCGAGTCCGAGTAGGTTCGTCAGCGCTATCGAGCCGAGCGCTGTGGCGCTATTGGAGAGAAACTGCCGCCGGTCGAGCAATGCGCGGCCGGAGATGGAAAGATGTTCGGCGTGGTTTTTCATGTTGAAGAGCGAGTTTGACTTTCTGAGTTTGTCAGACAATGGTTGTCAGACATGAGCACGGTAGCGACATTCACATTGAGAGACCTCAACCGCCAATCGGCTAAGATTCTAGCTGCGGTGCGAAAGTTCGGCTGCGCAGAGATCACGACACGATCTGGCGAGGTCTTCACTCTGGCAGCAAAATCGCAGCCCAAAGGCCGAAAAAAGGAGCCTGCCAAGGGAGCAGGGGTCACGGCCCACTTTGAGAATCTCTGGGCGCAGCAGCGTGCGCTGGGATATGAGCCGCCCAAAGCCAGCGAGTGGGACGAAGAACGTTTCAACCGTATTATTGCTGGCGAAGAATGAATCTCTATGTCGACGCCAACGCGCTTGTGCGTCTGTATCTTCAGTCGCCTGACTGCACGAAGATCAGTCACGCCATTGGTCAGGAAAAGGTGCCAATCACTGGGTTGATTCGCTTTGAGGTTACCAATGCCATCGAGCGCATGGTCTTTGAGAGTCGGGCTGGAGCCCCGTGGCGAGTGTCGCCGGAGACCGCAATGGTTGCCCAAGCAGACTTTGAGCTTCAGCAGAAAACATCGCAGTTTTTGAAAGTCGTCCCCCTCACCCTCACTGACATCGAAACGGAGTTCGACACCCTCGTGCGCCGTTACACCGCAGCGCACGGCTTTCGCACTTACGACATCATCCATGTCGCCTCGGCATTGAAGCTGAGGTGCAAGCGGTTTTTGTCCTTCGACGCGAAGGCGAATACGCTGGCAAAGCTCGTCGGGCTGAAGACGCTCTGAATTCATGGCTGGAAGAGGAACTCGTTGCTGTTAAAAATCGCGCGGCAGAGGACGGCGAGGCCGTGTTCTCGGACTACGGGCTCCGCTTCGGAAAGCTCGGCTGCGCTTGCGTTGCGGGTGAGGGCGAGTTGATAGACTCGGTTGATTTGCCTCGCGAGATCGTCGCCGATTTCCTTCTTCACGCGGGCGGCGAAGGCTTCGGAAACTTGCAGGGTGAAGCGGCTGTTGAAGAGGTTTAGCGCTTGGATGGGCGTGGTGCTCGCGCGTCGGATGGCGGTGCTTTGGCCGGCGTCGGGACAGTCGAATGCGCCGAAGACGGCTTCCGGTTCGCGGCGGACTTTGTGCGCGTATATCATGCGTCGCTGGTTTTCCGGCGTGAGGATTTCGACGGGGTTGAATCCGCTCAGGCCACCGCGTTGGTTGAAGAGATTGAAGCCGCGGCCATACATCGCGAGATTGAGTTTTCCGCTGACGGCGAGCATCGAGTCGCGAATCGTTTCCGCTTCGAGGCGGCGTCCGGGAAAACGCCAGAGCATGCGGACATCGGCATCGATTTGATGCCCTAAATTTATGATTTTCGATTTATGATTTATGATTTCCGAACGCGCGCTCCCCAAATCATCAATCGTAAATCGTAAATCATAAATCTGCCCCCTTTGCCGATACGTCTCCGACATTACGATCAGCCGGTGCATGTGCTTCACGCTCCAGCCGCTTCGCATGAATTCCGCAGCGAGCCAGTCGAGCAATTCGGGATGCGTCGGTTTCATTCCGTTGTTCCCGAAGTCGCTCGGCGTTTCCACAAGGCCCACGCCGAAGTGTCCCTGCCAAATACGGTTCACCATCACTCGCGCTGTGAGAGGGTTCTTCGGGCTCGCGATCCAGTCTGCAAGCGCTTTGCGTCGCTCTTGCTCGGGCGTGGTTTTCGGCAGAGTCAGCTCGCCGAATGCGCTGAGCACAGCGGGCAGGACTTCGTCTTTCGGCTGCTCGGGATCGCCTCGGTTGAGCAGTCGGATTTCCTCCGGCTTTGTAAATGCACCGCCGAAAACGACCGGCCGTTTTGCGATTGCGATCTTCCGTTTCTCCAAACGGGAAAGCTCTTCCACAGCGAGCTTCAGCCCGTCCGCTTCTTCGAGCACGAGCACGTCCGCCGTGATTCCCGTGCCCGTTTTTCCGCCGCGCAAAATGATGCGGCTTTCGCGTCGAAGTTCCTGCATCCCCGCATCGCGCAATCCGCTCCACAGCGGGATTTTTTCCGAGTCGCCATCGGTGACATTTGAAAAGCGAAATTGGTCGGCGTTTCCGATCTCAGTCTGGTCGTCGCGCGTCGCGAGATTCCCGTCGCGGTCGAGCACGTAGCGAGCATCGCGCGTATGCACGCCGCTGCCGTGGACGCCCCACGAAAGCCACACGCGGAACCGTCCCTCGACGCCGGGATTCCAAGTAAATGTGTCCGCGTCCGGCACGTTGTCCCACCAAGTGTAGCGACCGCGACTGAGGTTCTGCACACGGTCTGCGCCGCCCGCGTCGTCGCGATACCCTCGGCCCGCGCCTGCTGGATTTTCGCCGTGGCCGTTCTTCTTTTTCAGCGAGGTCGTGCGCGCGGAATCTTCGTCGTCGATAAAGATCACGCGCTTTGGCTGCGCGGTTTCCAGACGATTCCGCAGCGCCGCGATTGCTGCGTCGATGTCCGCTGCCTGCTCCACGCGAGGCCCGTCCGACTTCGGATCGCGAATCGGACGTTCCTCATACTGAACGCCCGCGAAAAATGCCTGCATCGCGTAATAATCCTTCGCGGTGATTGGGTCGAATTTGTGATCATGACAGCGTGCGCATCCGACGCTCAGACCGAGGAAAGTCTGCCCGACATTGTTCACGATTTCGTCGAGTTCATCCTGCCTGGCGAGCCGCATAGACGGCGCATCCTTCCCTATTTGACCCGGCAACAACGCGGACGCAGTGACCAGAAATCCCGTCGCCGCATCCTCGCCCATGGCATCGCCGACGATCTGCTCTTTGATAAAGCGGTCGTACGGCGTGTCGTTGTTAAACGCGCGGACGACGTAGTCGCGATACGGCCAAGCGTTGGGCCGTTCGGTGTTCACTTCAAAACCGTGCGTGTCGGCGTAGCGCACGACATCGAGCCAATGCTGCGCCCAGCGTTCGCCGTAGCGCGGCGAGGCGAGAAAGTCGTCCACCACGCGCTGCAATGACGAACCGTCGCGAGACTGCTCGACGAAGGCGGACAATTGCTCCGGCGTGGGTGGCAGTCCGGTAAGATCAAAAGCGATGCGGCGAATGAGTGCGACGGGCGGTGCAGGCGGCGAACGGCGCAGACCGTTCTCCGCGAGCTTCGCGTCGATGAAAGAATCGATCGTGCGGCGACCGTCCGACACGTTGAGCGGCTTGTAGCTCCAATGCTCGCGCTTGTCTGCGAGCTTCACACGGTCCACGCCATCCGGCCAAACCGGGCCTTCATTGATCCAGCGCGTGAGCGTATCGATCTCCGCCGCCGAGAGCCGTGCGCCTTTCGGCGGCATCACTTCATCCTCGTCGGTCGTGCTGATGAGATGAATCAGCGGACTCTCCTTCGCTTTTCCGGGGACGATATCCGGCCCGTGATTGTCGCCACCCTTGAGCGCCGCCGCCTTCACATCCAGCCGAAAGCCGGACTTCTGCTTCTTCTCCCCATGACACTCGATGCAATGCTTCTCGAAAACCGGCCGCACCTCGCGCACAAAATCCACCGGCGCAGCGCGAAGCCCATCAGTCGAGAACTGCGCGAGCACTGCTCCCAAAATGGCAAGACGAGTGTGATTCATGAAACAGATTACCAACATCCCTCGATAGTGAAATCAATGATGCTCCATTACGCACGGCGAATTTTGCACTACAAAGATTCCTCGCCCCGCAGACTCTTCCAATCATGCGTGCTATTCTCGCTCTCAGTCTCGCCCTAGTTTCAATCGTGTTTGCCGATCCTGTCGCGTTCGATGCGCGCTCTGCGAAGTCTGGACGCTGGTCCGACGCCGCGACGTGGGGCGGCGCTTTGCCGAAGGCGGGCGCACGCGTGCAAGTGCAGACGGGGCATTCGGTGATTTACGATCTCGATTCCGCCGATGCGCTGCGCGTGATCCATGTCGCGGGGACGCTCTCTTTTTCGCGCGAAAAAAATACGCGTCTCGAAGTCGGGCTGCTGCGCGTGACTCCCGGCATTTCTTGCAGCGAGGATGGATTCGATTGCCACGACGATGCGCCGATTCCTACCGGCGGCGCGATGCCCGCGCTGGAAATCGGCACCGCCGACGCACCGATTCCGGCAGGTGTGACGGCGACGATCCGGTTGCGGTATTTTGAAGGGATGAACAAAGAAACGCTCCCCGCGATCATCGCGTGCGGTGGACGATGGGACATTCACGGTGCGCCGATGCCGCGCACTTGGCTAAAGCTCGCATCGCCCGCAAAGCAAGGCGCGACCGAGCTGGAGCTGGAGTCACCCGCGACCGGCTGGCGCACGGGCGACCGCGTCATCATCACCGGTTCTCGCGAGCAAGACTACAAGGCAGCGGTGAAAAAAGCGGCGCGCGGTGCGTTTGCCGGAGCCACGGAAGAGCGGACGATTGTGAAGCTCGACGGCTCGCGCGTGACGCTCGATCAGCCGCTGGAATACACGCATTTCGGCGAAGGAATCATGCGTAGTGAAGTGGCGCTGCTTTCGCGCAACGTCATCGTGGAAAGCGCGGAGCCCGCAGGCGTTCGCGGCCACACGATGTATCACCGCGACTCGGCGGGCGGCATCAGCTACGCGGAGTTTCGGCATCTCGGGAAAAAGGGCATCCTCGGAAAATACGCGATCCATTTTCACCTCGTGCGCGACACGATGCGCGGCAGTGGCGTGCTCGGCGCGAGCGTGTGGGATTCCGATAATCGCTGGATCACTGTCCACGGTACCGACCATCTGCTCGTGCGCGATTGCGTCGGCTATCGCTCGCGCGGACACGGCTATTTCCTGGAAGACGCCACTGAGCAATGGAACGTCTTCGACCGCAATCTCGCGGTGCAAGCGATCAGCGCACAGCGTCTGCCGAAGCAAGCTCTCCCGTTCGACCCGAATGACGGCGCGGGATTTTGGTGGGCAAACGGACGCAACACTTTCACCCGCAACGTTGCTTGCGAAAATGATGAATACGGCTTCCGATTCGAGATTCAAAAAGCGAGCAACTTCAACCCGACGCTGCGCATCCGCAACGAAGACGGCGAGCCCATCGAGCGCGATGTGCGCACGCTGCCGTTTGTGCGGTTTGAGGACAATGAATCGCACACCGAGGGGCTCTACAGCTTCAATCTCGGCGACGACAAAAACGGCTCCGTCCACGGCGACCGCGCCCATCCGTTCATCGTGCGAAACTTGCGCGCGTGGGAGACGCATTACGTCCTTCGGCCCAACGTGCAGTTCTTTCTCTGCGAAGGTCTGCGCGTGAAAAATGCGGTGTACGGCATCTATCATCCCGACTACGACGCGCACGTTTATCGCGACCTCGACTTCGACGATATCAAAAGCGAACCCATCAATCGCGGCCAAGATGACGAGAGCATCCAGTATGGCGATTTCACGTACGAACGAGTGACGCTCACGAACTGTCGCGTGGGCCGCGACCCGCTGATTCAGATGGCCTGCACGACACCGCGCGAAGGAGCGAGCGGGCATTTTCGCGATCTGAAAATCGTGAATTCCCGCTCGCAGTCCAACGTCGTGGACCTCGGAGGCGGCCCGCGCAACGACGAGCTTCAGTTCCCCGTGAGCTACTATTTTCACACCGCCGACGGCACCCGCCGCGTCGTCAGCGCGAAATTCCCCGATGCTGTAAAAGACGGGCGCGTCATTGAAAATTGGACGGGAAAAGAGGTGCGCGCATCCGAAGTCAGCGGCGTTATTTTCCCCACGCTGCTGGAGCCCAAAGACGATACAGCTCCCGCCACAATGATCACCAGCATCCGCCGCGAAGGCAGCAGCCTCGCAGTGCGCGGAGTCACGCAAGATGACGGCACCATCACCGCAGTGACGGTCAACGGAGTGAAAGCCACGATCGTCACGCAGCAAGCTGGCATCGCCGATTGGACAGCCTCCATCCCGCAAGCCGGGCAAGTCATCGCACAGGCGAAAGACGCAGCCGGCAATGCGGAGAAACGCGGGCACAGCGTTTCCTTCGCCGCCCCGCCAGCACCTCCGCACTGATCGCCTCGCGCGCTGCATTCCGCATTGCAAAACGCCGCATCTGTCCCGAACGCTTCGTGCGATGCCTTCTTCATACCGCATACTCAAAGCCGACATGACCGACGCGAGCCACGCAGCCGCGCTCGTCCAACTCCTCGACGAATACGCGCGCTCGGAAGAGGGCGGCGCAAAAGCGCTTTCGGACGCCGTAAAACTCCAGCTCCCGACCGCAATCGCACAGCGGAGTCACGCACACGTGCTCATCGCGTGGGACGGCCTGATTCCCGCAGGCTTAATCGTCGCGTTCGAGGGATTCTCTACGTTTCAATGCAAGCCGCTGCTGAATCTCCACGACGTGATCGTCAGCCAGCCATTTCGCGGACAGGGCTTGTCGAAAATGTTGCTGCGCGAAGCAGTGGAATTGGCGTCGAGACTCGGCTGCTGCAAGCTCACGCTGGAAGTGCTCGAACACAACGAAATCGCAAAGCGGGCATACGTTTCCGTCGGGTTTTCGGGCTACGAACTCGATCCGCGTTTCGGCAGAGCGCACTTTTGGGAGAAAAAACTTTAGCCGTTTTGCAATCACGATGACCGATCATGGCAGTTCGATGGTCACTTGGTAAAATCGTGTCTCTGTGATGTTCGGATCGATCACCGTTCGTTCAGGTTCAGCCCGGAAACCGGTGTCCATGTCGGGTCGGAGAGGTTCGATTTGTATTTCACGATGTAGGCGCGTCCGGCGACGATCGGGACGAAGGTGATGGCGATTTGTGAGGGTTGCTCGGGCACTGGTGCCAACGGGAGGGCGAATCGGGGATTTGGATCGTTGGGCAGGAGGTCTAGTAGCCTCGAATTTTCGTGATAAAAAAGCGTCGCCGGATTCGCGAAACGTGCTTTATTCGTTCGACCATGAACATTTCAGCCAACTCAGGACGCCGCTTTGTCGGCATTCTTCTTCCAGCTATTGCACTCGTTTCTAGTGCCGCGTGGGCCGGAACCGTTTACACGATTCGCGATGGGGGAGTGCCCCGTCAGTTCGAAATCGCCGACGACGAAGTTTCGGTGTTCCGCAAGAGTGGTAATGTCGCGTTCGATGTGAAATCGAGCATTGCCGACTCTGTTGTAGTGAAGGACTACGGCAGCCGTGTCATCGTCCGTTTTCCTCAGAAGGATTGGAAAAAGACAGTCGGCCCGCGTGCATTTGGCGGTGCGGCGTTTGAGCCCGTCGCCTATGAGCAGGGGCAGGCGCGGAAAGATGCAGCGCGGCGCGTCATCACGTCGCAAGTGCTCGCTTCCGGCGCAGTTGCGGCAGATTTGGTGCGGATATCGGGAGCGGCTGAATCCAAGGCGACGCGGGTCGATGGATATATCATGCTGAGCTTTCCGAGTGCTTCCGAAGCGCTCGCTGGCACGGAGAAGCTGCGGAGAGAAGGGATGAAGGCAGAGCCGCAATTGCGCACCCAGTTTAATAAGCGGGTGAACCCGAACGATCCTTTCTTTATCCAGCAATGGCATTTGCTGAATTTGGGCAACAGCGGCGGTATCCCCGGTGCAGATGCGAATGTCCTTCCTGCTTGGGACTATCAGTCCGCCGGGGCCGGAATACCCCCGGTTTTGAATGGATACTCGGGAGCTGGCGTCACCCTCGCAATCTTGGACGACTCTGTGGAACTCGACCACGAGGACCTTGCTCCAAACGTGCGGGTTCAGCCGGAAGTTACGGCCGGTGGCCCTCACTTTGACTTTAACGATCTGGACGATAATCCAGAGCCGGGATTCGGCGATAGCCACGGCACTGCCTGCGCGGGCGTCGCAGTGGGGCGGGGAAATAACGGACTGGGTGTCACGGGAGCGGGACCTCTTGCGAATTTGATCGGTATCCGACTGATTTCGGGACCCGTCACAGACGCGGATATGGGTCGCGCTTTCATGTGGGATGGCGGTAGCGTCCCTACGCAGATCGACATTGAGTCCAACAGTTGGGGGCCGTTTAGCGGAACATTGGGCGGGCCTGACATTCTTGCGCTGGAGGGCATGCGTAGCGCCGCTCAGACGGGACGGGGCGGAAAAGGGGTGGTATTACTGTGGGCGGGTGGCAACGGGCGCGAAAACGAAGACGACGTCAATATGGATGGTTTCGCCAATTCCCGGTACGCAATCGGTGTCGGTGCGATTGCGAACAATGGGAAGCAGTCATATTACAGCAACGATGGTGCGCCTTTGCTCATCTCGGCACCGTCCAGCGGCGGGCAGCTTAGTATTTTCACGACCGACGTCTTGGGAGACAACGATTTTTTTTCCGGTGGTTATAACTATCCGGGCGTTTTCGGGGAGCCAACGAACTTTAGCTACACAAACTCATTCGGCGGCACCTCGTCCGCATGTCCCCTGGTTGCGGGTGTGATTACTCTCATGCTGGAGGCCAATCCCGAACTTGGTTATCGCGATGTGATGGAGATTCTCGCGAGCACTGCGTCCAAGGTTGATCCGACAGACATCCGGTGGGCGATTAACGGAGCTGGCTTCCAGTTTAACCACGGTTTCGGAGCCGGAATGGTCGATGCGACTGCGGCTGTCACGCGGGCGGAAGATTGGGCGAATCTGGGGCCTGAGACCGTTCAGGAGAAAATTCTTTCCTCGCCAGCGGTGCCAATCATCGTACCCGACGCAAATGATACGGGTATCACCCGGGAATTCAATTTTTCGGGCGGACCGGCCATGCGTGTTGAGCACGTTGAGGTGCAACTCGACATCTCTCACGGCCATCGCAGCGATTTGCAAATCACACTGACTTCGCCATCAGGACATGTGAGCCGGATTATTGAAAAGCGCAGGCGCCCAACCAATGGCAACTCTGACGTTGATTACACGGATGGAAATCTCGGCTGGGTCTTCAGCAGCTCCCAGCACTGGGGCGAGGACAGCATAGGGACTTGGAGTCTGAATCTCAGCGACAAAACGCCGGGAACCGTCGGAACCCTCCGAAAAGCGCGCATCAGGTTGTATGGAACGCCTGCGTCGAGCACGAGATTCACAATGGAGAGGCGGTTCGAGACAGTGAGCGAGTTTTCGCCGGAGGTTGTGATTCCTGTCCGGCGCACCGGCTCGACCGCCATCGCCGGTTCTGTTGATTATTACATCAGTACCCGCACCACAGCGACACCCGATCAGGATTATCTCAACGTGAGCGGAACGCTTGATTTTGCGGTGAATGAAACCGTGAAGTTTATTACTGTCCCGATCCTTAATGACATCCGAACTGAAGGCGACGAGCGTCTTATGGTTGTTCTGACAAATCCAATTGGCGGCACCCTTGGAGGGACTACCTTGGCGACCGTTGAGATCGATGACGATGAAGGAAATGCAATCACGGTTGTCGCATCCGATCCGACCGCGTCGGAGCGTAATCTGGCGACGCAGCCAGCGGACCATGCGATTTTCACGATCAGCCGCAAAATTGCTGTAAATACCCCGCTTGAAGTAAAATACACTCTAACCCAGCCGCCGGTAAATCCCGACCCTTCGACGCCGAATTACGCGTCCCAAATTCAGGACTATGTCGAGTTGCCGTTCAAGGCGATGATTCCTGCAGGCGAGCTTTCGGTGGATGTGGTGGTGGTCCCGCGGAACGATCGGTTGTCCGAGGGAACTGAGTTGGTGGAATTGATTCTCACGCCCGACTCAGCTTATAACATGGGCCTTCCGAACAATGCGAGCGTGACTCTTTTGGACAACGATCTCGTGCCGGTTTCGGTCACGACTTCGGTCGCAAGTGTTCTCGAAAGCTCAAATACGCCTATTGTCTATACGTTCACCCGCGACTCCAACCAGCTTGATGCCCCGTTGAATATTTTCCTTGATCCGAATTCTGAGGGAACTGCCGATCCGGGGGTCGATTACGATCCGCCATTTCCTGCGGTCGTGACGATTCCTCCAGGTTCTGCGACGACAACATTTACGGTCCGCCCGAACGATAATACCGTATTCAACACCGTGAGGACCATCGTTCTGAAGGTTTCCCAAGGGCCTGAGTATAAGGAAGGATTTTTCAGGACGGTGGAAGTCCGCATCTTCGATGACGAACCCGTGCCAGACGCAGTGAAGCCGACGATTACGATTTCCGCCCCGGCCAAAAACATACGAATCGAGCACCCCGCGACGGTTATCGCGACCGGAACGGCGAAGGATAATCCAGATGCCGCCGACAAAACGAATGTCGCGCAGGTGCGATACCGCTTGAACCACGGATCTTTGAGGGTAGCCGACCTGACCAATGAAGATTGGTCGGCAGACATCACTGATCACTCGGCATTTGGTGATAATCTTCTCGAAGTTTATTCGATTGATGAGGCGGGGAATGAATCCGCGATTTCTAAAGTCGAGTTTACTTACGTCAAAAAGCGCAACCTCACGATGACCATTGTTGGCCCTGGCTCAGTGCCGGAGGCATTCACAGGGACTAAAGAGCTGGAAGTCGGACAGCCCTACACAATTGTTGCGAAACCAGCGGCCAGTTCGAATTTGTTCAATGGCTGGTCCGGAGCTTTCACCGCAACGAGCAAGTCGCTGTCGTTTGTGATGCCGGATGAGGACATTGCACTGACTGCAACATTCTCGCCCGCGCTCATTCCTGATGCGATTATTGGCAAGTACGCAGGTCTCGTCAGCCGGGATCTGAGAACGAGGGCTATCGGAATCGACGTCGCGACGAGTGGCTATTTCGAGGCGAGCGTGAGCAAGACAGGGAAGTTTTCTGGAAAGCTGATCTACGGTGGAGTCACCTACTCAGTCCGCGGCGAAATGACTGGCGACGGAAATTATATCGGGGAAATCCCGCGTAAACAGAACACACCGCTCGTCCTTTCGCTCGCGCTCAGGACCAGCATGTCGGGCTTGGTAGTCTTTGGTGGCCCCGCCTTCACCGGAACAAACCTTGTCGGAACGGTCTCGGCAGACGGAACGGATTCTTATATCGAGTGTCCACGAGCATTGACCAAAGATGAGGCTGCAACGGTCACGGCGGATGTTGCCGGGAAGTTTACATTCCAAATGCCAATGTCGGACACGCTCACCCTGAGCAAGCCGCAGGGAACCGGTGCCGGAACTCTTACCGTAGATGCCAAAGGAAATGTGCGCTGGATTGGCACCCTGCCGGACGGAACACCGGCGGCACAGTCCGCTTATCTGAGCAAGGACAAGACATGGCCGCTCTTCCTGAATCTGTATGCGGGGCGTGGCGTCATGCTCGGCGTGATGTTCCACGACAAGACGCAATTGGCGACGGATTTCGCAGGCTCGTTTGACTGGAGAAAGATCGGTGATCCGCGCGACAAGCTGTTCCCAAATGGATTCGCGATCGGCAGATCGCAACTCCTCGGTTCTGCCTACGCGCCTCCGGTGAGTGGCCAGCGGGTATTGTCGGCGTTTACATCGGGCAACGGATCTTTGACGCTCACGGCAGGAAACTTCCGAGTTCCTTTCCCGGTGAAATCGATCGGCATCACGGACCAAAACAAAATCACGATTGCGCCGGAAGGTGCGGATAAACTCGCCCTTCGCGTCACGACCTCGACTGGGGCGCTCACTGGCACTTTCCTGCATCCAGTCACGGCGAAGAAAATCAAGATTGCCGGAGTTGTTTTGCAAAAGACGCAAAATGGCGCGGGCGTCTTCATCGGATCGACTCCGAGCAAGACGGCGATCCAGACCGGACGACTGAGCTTCGGACAGGGCAATTAGTGGTCACTGCGTAACTGGCGGGTGAGGTGCCCGATTCCATGCAAACACCGATTCTGCTGATCCTCGCAGGCCTAGTCCTGCTGTATCTCGGAGGCGAGTTCCTTGTTAAAGGTGCTGGCTCGCTGGCTTTGCGCCTCGGTGTGACTCCGCTCGTGGCAGGACTCACGGTAGTCGCATTTGGCACCAGTGCGCCGGAG
The DNA here is from genome assembly GCA_043728745.1 of Verrucomicrobiaceae bacterium. Taxonomy (GTDB): domain Bacteria; phylum Verrucomicrobiota; class Verrucomicrobiia; order Chthoniobacterales; family Chthoniobacteraceae; genus SXWH01. The sequence continues at coordinate 17,100 of JAYTMG010000569.1, read as the reverse complement.
TTGATCTCAAGCGTCAAGGCGGCATGGATCGGCCAAGGCGATTTGGCGATTGGCAACGTAATCGGGGCCAACTCGATCAACATCGGGGTCATACTCGGGCTGACTGCGATGATATGTCCGCTCACGGCGAGTGACCGACTTGCACGCTTCGATGCGCCCGTGATGCTCGCTGTAGTGCTGATGCCCATTTGGTTCCTGTGGGATCGGCGACTTTCGCAGGTTGAAGCGGCAGTCCTATTCGTCCTATTCATCGTTTACATGGTCGCCGTAGTCCGGAAGGCGAAGCGAACCCCGGAAGGGCCGAACGGCTCCGGCGCGGGCGTCTCGGCTTCGACGAATATCGGTCTGGACGTAATCCTGATTCTAGCGGGGCTAACGTTACTTGCGTTCGGATCGCATTGGTTGATCGAGGGTTCCGCTGCCGTCGCAAAAACTTATGGAGTGAGTGAGGCCATCATTGGTCTGACCATTGTGGCGGGCGGCTCGAGCACGCCCGAATTGGCTGCATGTCTGGTAGCTGCGTTTCGGAAGCAACCGGAAATCGCACTCGGAAACCTCGTAGGCTCCTGTATTTTCAACATTCTTGCCGTCCTCGGTTTGACCGGCATCATTCATCCACTTTATGCACCGGGTGTGGGAATGCTGGATGTCGCTGTGATGATCACATTTGCGGCTGCGCTCGTGCCGATGATCCGTTCCGGTGGAGTTATTGACCGAATTGAGGGCATTTGCCTTCTTCTCGGCTACGGAGTTTACCTGTATTGGCTTTGGCCTAAATGATTGCCGCGATTGTCTCGGAAACACCTCCGCTTTGGTTGCTCGCGCCGTTTGTAATGCTGCTGGCTTGCATTGCGCTGGGGCCGATTGCGTTTCCGAAGTTGTGGCACCGGTTTTACCCGTTGGTCGCAGTCGTTTTGGGCCTCATCAGCGCGGGCTATTATATCGTTGTGGGGCGAGGGGGGGCATTGGTTCATGCCGGGCAGGAGTATCTCGGTTTCATCGCGCTGATTGGTTCACTTTACGTGGTTGCTGGCGGTATCCATATCCGGGTGAGGGGCGAGGCGACGCCAAAGGTGAATACGCTGTTCCTCGCGATTGGCGCAGTGCTCGCGAGCATCATCGGCACGACCGGTGCCTCCATGCTCCTGATCCGCCCGTGGATACGGATGAACAAATATCGCATCACGTCTTTCCACATCGTTTTCTTCATTTTCATAGTCAGCAATGTGGGCGGCTGCCTGACTCCGGTTGGCGATCCGCCGTTGTTCATGGGCTATCTCAAAGGGGTTCCGTTCTGGTGGACGACCACGCATCTCTGGAAGGGTTGGGCGCTCGCCTTACTGCTTTTGCTGGCGGTTTTCTTTCTTTTTGATCGCGCCAACTTTCTTCGTGCACCGGAAAAGATCCGCGAATTGGAAACCGCGACGGAAACGTGGGAATTTCGGGGTCTGCAAAATGTGGTGTTCATCGGGTTGATCCTTTTTGCCGTCCTGTCGCTCCCGATGGGCTGGCGTGAAGGGACAATGGCCGTAGCGGCGCTCGGCTCGTGGTTCGCGACGCGGCGCGAAATCCATGAGGCCAACGATTTCGATTTCGAGCCGTTGAAAGAGGTCGCCTGGCTCTTCGTCGGCATATTTGCCACGATGCTTCCGGCGCTCCAGTATTTGCAGGCGCAGCCGCCCCCGCTTGCCAGCCCCGGTGCATTTTACTGGGCCACGGGGACTCTCTCCGCCTTGCTGGATAACGCCCCGACTTATCTGGCATTTCTGGCCACCGCGATGGGCTCGCAGCAGCTCTCGCTCGATAACACGGCGGACGTTGCACTGTTTATTAAAAACAACGCTCCCACCTTGGAGGCGATCTCCCTCGCGTCCGTCCTATTTGGTGCGATGACCTACATCGGCAACGGCCCGAACTTCATGGTCAAAGCGATCTCGCAGCACGCGAAAGTGCGCACGCCGACCTTCATCGAATACATCTTCCGTTTTGCGATTCCGATCTTGCTGCCAATTCTCGTGATCGTCTGGCTTGTGCTGATCCGGAGATGAACCAAGCCCGATTTTTCTGCGGTCACTGCGTGACTGAACTGTAGGATAGAAAGCAGTTGCCAGCTACGGCTGCGCAATACTCCGCCGTTTCGCGAGCTCGTAAACGACCGCGCCATCGACATCGTGGAGCTGGAGTGCGAGGACACTTTCTGCGCCTTCGGTGCGGACTTCGCCGGAGAGGAAGCCGCCTTTCACGCGGTGAAATCGGTGGTATTCTGGGTCCTCGCCGGGCGTGCCTCCGGCGTGTGAATCGCTCGCGGCTCCGGCGCTGAATTCCTGCACGCCAGTCGCCGGATGCACGGAATGATACTGCCAGTGGCGGTCGCCGCAGATGACGAAAAAATGCTCCGGCACGTTTGCTTTGATCCATTCGCGAAGTTCGTCGCCTTCGTGCTGAAAGCTCTTGTTTGCATGGTTGTCGGCCTTGCCCGCGCGGTCGGGGCCGACGAGTGCGGTGGGGCTGATGAGCACTTTCCACGTAGCGTCGCTCTCGGCGACAGTGCGCTTGAACCACGCTTTTTGCTCCGCTCCCCAGATGGTTTTTCCCGGTCCGTCGGGCATCTTGTTGGGCGAGCGAAAGTCGCGCCCTTCGGTGAACCATATCTGCAAATCGCGCCCCCAGCGAAATGTGCGATACGGGACTTTGCCCACGGGCGCTTGTTCGCGGAAAATGCGCAAACCTTCGGCGAACGTGAGGTCGCCATATTCCTTGCCCGGCCATGCGTCGTCGCTGAGCACATCGTGGTCGTCCTTGAGCCAGTAAGTCGAAGTGCTGGCCATAGCGGCCTTGATGCGGGGCAGACTGAACATGCGCTCCCAATGCACCCGCGCCAGCGCTGTGGTGGTGGCCTCGGGCGGGTCGTTGTCATAATAAACCAGATCGCCGGTCATGACGATGAACTGGGGTTTCAGCGCCATCATCGACGGGTAAATCGGATGCCCGTCCGCGTGGTCGCGATCGTGGTATCCCTGACACGTCATCACGCACCATTTCACCGGCTTGCGCTCGGTCGCGGACGGGGATGTGTGAAAGCGGCCGCGCACCGTGCTCGTCACGGTTTCGCCCGCAGCCGCAGCCTCGCTGGCGTAGTGGTAAAGGCATCCCGCCATCAGACCAGCGAGCGGAAACTGGTGGATGAAATCCGTCGCCACTGCGACGTCGATCCATTCGGTTGCGACGGCATCGCTCAGGTCTTCGCTGAGTCCGTATCGCACCCGCACGCGGCCCGCCATGCCAGGGCACGCACCTTCGATGTCGGCCACATCTGCGGGCGTCTCCGGCTGCGGCTGGTTCTTCGCTTTTCCCTTCGCGAAAAACTGCACGCCTTTCGCATTGCGCGAAGATGCTCGCGTAAGCCGCGTCCACACAATCGCCGTGGAATCCGTCACCTCGCCGACCCGAGTCCCGCCTGCTTGCTGCGGACCCTCATCGGCGGCGCGAGCAGTCAGCGGAAGCCCCAGAGCAAGGATGGCAGTGGTTTCGAGAAAATGACGGCGGGAAATATCAGTCGGGCGATTCATGCCGCCGATTACAAATCTTTGCGCGGCAAGAATGCAAACACGGTCCGCTATCCCTTCGCTTGCAATGCCTGAATCTCGTCCCGCAGCGATGCGGCGCGTTCGTATTGCTCGGCATGGATCGCGGCTTCCATTTCCTTGCGCAGCTTTTCCAGTGGCGAGATTTTCCGCTTCTTTTTGAGCTCCTTCATCCATTCGCGCAACGACGCGATTTCGACGTTTTCTTTGATGTGGTCTTCTTCGTCGGCGTCAGTGAGGAATTTCTGGATCGTCTTGATTCCTTTTTCCACGAGCCCGATCGCAGCCTCGGCGTCATCCTTTTCCAAAGCGAGCGACGCTTTCGCGCGAGTGCTCATCATCAAGACATACGGGCGAAATTGCTGCACGCTCCAGGCGAGTTCCTCGTCCGCAGCGTATTTCTCCACGAAGCTAAACATGTCGAGATTTCGCCGCGTATCACGCGCAACGGCGTGCCAGTCCCCGAGCTGAAATAGCGCGACATAGCGGTGGTAGTATTGGATGCCCTCGCTTTGCAGTTCGCCGATTTCATCTTCCGTGAGCTCGAATTTCCCATCCGCATCCTCAGCCTCCTTGGCTCGCTGTTGGTGATACTCAAGAAGGGATTCCAAGCCGTGGGGCTCGGAACCGTCGGGTCGTCCATTTAGTTCAAATTGAAGGACGCCGAGGTCCAGTCGTAGTTGAATCTTCGGTTTGCCGTCGCTCCCTTCGATCCGTCGCACTTGGAGACTGCCCGGCTCGTGGGGCCAGTCGCTGAGGATATCGTTTAAATCAAGGCTCATTGCTTTTCACGAATATCGAAACCAGATCGCAGGATGTCAACGAATCGACCCGAAATAAATGCAGATTCTTTTCAGAATTACGATCGCCCGATCTCCACGCCCACGACCTCACCGCCGTCGCATTCGACGACAAGTTGGATCGGGTGGCAGCAAACGGCGCAGTCTTCGATCATCGAGTTTGTCCCCTCCATCGCATCCAGCCGACTGGGAAACACCTCTCCGCAAAACGGACACTGCACCTCGATTTCGACGACATAATTCATACGAGCTAATCTACGCCCTGCCTTTCCGCTTTTCAACGCCAATGCCGATCACCACAGTCCGGCCATGTCAGACGAAAACGAACCATCACTCGCACCGCTCACCGAACAGGAACTCGAAGCAGGGCTCGACCGCTTCTCCGCGCTTGTCGAATCCGCCGATGCTCCGGAAAAAATCATCGAGTGGCTCGACAACGAAGCGGGCGACTTGCTCGACGGTCTGTGGACCGCGTGCGGCGAGCGACTGAGTGAAGACGAGTGGGATGCGATGTTCGCCGTCCTTCCTCGCATCTACGCGATCATGGTCCCAGACGAACTCGATCGTTACGAAATCGACGTCGAGCGTCTCGCGGAAGGATTCGCGACATGGGAAAAAAACGCGCCCGACCAATTTGCCGCAGCCCATTTTTCAAAGAGCCGGCAGCCGCTCGTGATGGAAGACATCCTCAATCTACTCACCGACATCATCGCCCAGGAATCCGTCTTCCGCGGACCATCGAAGCGCATCGCCGTCGCGCTCCTCGCCGCCGCCGTCGATGAACTCGACCGCACCGTCTGCGAGTCAAAAGAAGACGACTCGGAAGACGCGAAGAGTTAGCGGAAAGTAGCTCGACATTTCAATGTCGAGTATAGGCCCGCAGGATCGCCAAAACTCGACTTTGGAATGGCGAGCTACGGCGGTGGACGCCTTTTGCACCGTGTCGTTTCGCGGCTTTGTTGCGTGCAATTTGATGGAGCGGTGCGTTTTTGAAATAATACGTGTAAGTAATAAATTGACTCGCTGAGCCACTCCCGAAAACATGGCGTCGCTATGAAGCTCCGTATCGCTCCTGCCGTCGCACTCGCTCTCGCTTGCACCACCACGCTGTCCCACGCACAGAAGAAGACCGCCAAGGCCGAACCCGCCTCCGCGGTGGCCGCTCAAAAAGACGCGGGCTGGTTTCACTGGCGCGGGCCCACGCAAAACGGCACCTCCGCCGAGACGGGGCTGCCGGATAAAGTGGACGCAGCAAAGCCGCTGTGGAGCGCTGATTTTCCGGGCCAAAGTGCGCCGGTCATTGCGAATGGCCGCCTTTATATCAACGGCTACGTCGGCGATGGCCAGGACCTCCGCGAGGGCGTGACTTGCTTCGACGCAGAGACCGGGAAGCAAATCTGGCAGTCGCTCCAGAACGACTTCCTCAGCGACACGATCTACCTGCGCTATGCGACCAGCTCGCCGACCGTCGATGCGGAGACGGGCAACATTTACGTGCAGGGCACGCAGGGGATTCTCACCTGCTTTACGCCGGATGGAAAAATCGTCTGGCAGCATTCGCTCATGGAGGAATACGGACGGCTCACGTTCCCAAACGCGCGGACCGCGACGCCCGCAGTGGAGGCCGATCTCGTCATCACACGCGGCGTCACGAGCGGCTGGGGTGCAAACGGAGCGGCGGGCGATCGTAGCTTGGCGTTCGATAAAAAAACGGGTGAACTCGTCTGGCTGAGCGCTCCGGCGGACCGTCCGCAAGACAACACATTTTCGCCGTTTCAGTTTTCGTGGTACGACGGTAAGCGCGTCTATTTCACCGCATGTGGCGACTCGTCCATCGCTTGCGTGAACGCGTGGACAGGCGAGCCGATGTTCCGTTTCCCCGCAGCGAAGGCGGGTGCAAAAGGCGGCATCAATGCAGGCGTTCTGCGCTACAAGGACTCGCTCATCGTCACGCACGAATCCGAAAATGTGGACACCAGCGAAGTGGGCCGCACCTCCGCTTATCGGCTGCCAAAGCCCGATGAGCAGCCGAAGACCGTAGTGCCTTCCGTCAATCCAGTGCCTCCGGGGATGCGCATCTTTTCGCCGAAGGAGCTCGAGCTGTGGCGCAATCCGATGGGCAACCTCGCATCGTCGCCGTGCATCGTCGGCGATACGCTCTATCAGGTCAGCGGCACTGGAGAACTCGCCGCAGTGAATCTCGAAACCGGCGAGATCAAATGGCGCAAAAAGCTCGGCGCAGAGCAGCGGCAATCGTCGCCGTTTTACGCCGATGGAAAACTCTACGTCGCATTTTATATCGCGGGCGGTGAGGCGGCTGCGGCTGCCGACAGCGACGGCGGCGACGGCGAGCTCTACATTTTCAAGCCCGGCGAAAAAGACGCCGAACTGCTCAGCAAGACAAAGCTCGAAGGACGCTGCTTCGGATCGCCTGTTGCGTATAACGGCAAGGTTTACGTCCAGACCGACAAGAAGCTCTACGCATTCGGAAAGAAGGGCGCGAATGCCGGTGCCGCAACGGTGCAATGGAAGGCGGAGCCGAGCCCGGCACCCGCCGCAGATGCCGCAATCACGAAGCTGCAGCTCATCCCCAACGAGGTTCTCATGCGCCCCGGACAAAGCATCCAGATGCGCGTACGCGGCCAAGCCGACAATGGCGTCACCGTTCAGGAAAAAATGGACCTCTCGAAGCTCAAGTTTGACTCGTATATCCCGCCAACTGCGCTCGTCAAAGCCACGATGAACGGGACATTTGATGCCGCCGGAAAACTCACCGCCGACGCAAAGCCCATCGGCAGCGCGGGAGCATTCTCCGCAGTATTTGCAGGCACCGACAAAGTCCTCGGGACTATGCGTGGAAAAGTGCTGCCCGATCTCCCAATCAAGATCGACTTTGAAGGCACGAAGCTCGGCGAAACCACCGGCCCTGGCCTCGGCAACGAAGTCGCCGCGCCCGCGCCTTCGGAGCCCGGCAAACCCGCACCATCGCAAGGGCCGACGAACTGGAACGTCGTGGAAGCGCCCACACCGTTCGCTTATCCGCCGCTCGCTTGGAACAGTGCACGCTTCCGATTTGAAGTTCGCAAAGCACCCGGCGAAGGCGAAAATCTCGCGCTCTGCAAATCGATCGACAACAAACTCTTTCAGCGCGGCCAGGTCTTCATCGGCCATCCCGACATGAAGAACTACACCATCGAGGCCGACGTGATGAGCGAAGGCAACAAGCGCAAGATGTCCGACATCGGCCTGATCAATCAGCGTTACCTCGTCGTACTTCGCGGCAACGCCCGTGAGATCGAACTCAGCAGCAACCTTGAGCGCATTAAGGAAACCAAGCCTTTCACGATGACGCCAAACGAATGGCATCGCCTGAAAGTGCGCGTCGATACCGACAAAGACGGCAGCGGCACAATCCGCGCGAAAGCCTGGAAAAAAGCCGATCCCGAGCCCGGCGAATGGACTCTGGAGTTCAAACATAAAGCCGCACATCAACACGGCTCGCCCGGCTTTTTCTCACTCACGCCGCAGGAGCAACGCGCGTGGATCGACAATATCGAAGTGAAGGCGAACTGATACGATCGTTCCGGAATAAAGAGACGATCCAAACGGGAGGCGATGTGTGCCGGGTAGGGTGGGCATCCTGCCCGCCGTGTGGCGTATGCTACGCCACACTTGGGAAGTCCTTAAGCGTAGTGCTCGCGAAGGTCGCGCCGTTTTACTCCACCATTCACTGCGTAGGATACGCAGCGCCGCGTGGTAGTTTCGGAATGTGGTATGACAGCTTGAAACCGTCTTACTTTGTCGCTGATCCGTGCTCGGGGAAATCTCGCGCGTATCTTGCGAGGAGCGCGGCTTCGTTGTTCGGGACGAGGTAGATTTTTCCGCGAATCTCCTTCGTATCTTTCGGCGCGAGTCCGCCGATTCGGAAGTCGCTGTGGAGACATCTTGCGACGCCTTGGAAGAGCTCTTGATAAGGCTCCCATGCGGTCGCCCAGATCCATTTTTCGTCCGCGCTGAAGCAGCCGATGAGGCCGCTGCTCGGCACGAGCGGGCTGAGCGGGCGAGGATTTACGTCGGTGCGCGGGACGTGCTTCGGTGCCCATGTCTGGCCGGGAGTGTAGCGGGCGGTTGTGGCCCAATTGCGCGTGGGCATTCGATCGAGTTTGCCGTCGAGGAAGATGAAGCATTTGCCGAGGTAATCCTCTGGCGCTCCTTTGGGCGCGGGCGCGGTGGAGGTGTAGCCGGTGAATGCGCCGAGTCGCACGCACGGCTGCGCCCAGTGGGCTTCGCTGGCTTTGTCCGTGGGATTGTGGGCGGTGAGGCGGAAATCAACTTCGTCGTTTTTCGCAGTGATCGTGTGCTCGACTGTGACGCCGTCGGTGAGTGTGTCGCGGAGCTTCAGCGTCTTGCGATCTTCGCTGAGGGAAACGAGTTCGCAGCGGTGATGGATGACGGTTTTCGCCCAGTCCGCATCGGTGGAACCGGGCCTGCAATACGCTTCCAGATAGTTGATGCGAATCTCGCCGCCGGGGATGTGCGGGGCGTGGATGATGAGCCAGTTTTGCTCGCGCGAAAGTGTGAGCGTCGGTTCCGCAGCTGCGGCTGTGACGGCGAAAAGTGAAAGGATGCTTCTGAGGTTCATGGTCTATTTATCGAGCGAGCGGACTTCTTTTTTGAGCATCGCTTTGAGCCGATGCTTGATGAGATAGACTTGCGCGATGTTGACGCCGAGTTGCTTCGAGGTTTCCGAAGCGGACCAGCCTTTGATGGCGACGCAATCGAAGATCTGGAACTGCTTTGCATCGACCTTGCGTTTGAGCTGGGCGATGGCGGCGTCGAAAAGATTGCGCTGCCATTCCTCCTCCCACGCGGCTTCCATCTTGTCGCTCGGGTCCGCGATCCGGTCCACGGTGCCGGTGAGTCGGGAGTCGTCGCTCGTCACGCGCCCGGTCCTCCGTTTGCGAAACTGGCTGTTGATGCGCCAGCGCGTCATCGTCATCAGCCAGCTTTTGAACGAGCCGATTTTGGAGTCATAGCGGCCGATATTTTTCGCGACGTTGATACAGGTTTCTTGGACGACTTCCTGCGCCTCATCCTCACGCAGCCCGGCGCGGGTCGCGACGGCGTAGATGAGCGGCCAGTAAGTCTCGAAAAACTCCTGCCACTTGAGCTGGTCGTCCCAATTGGAAAGCCGTGCGATGAGGCTCTGCCGGGTGAGCAGGAGCGGGTCGGCTGCGGCTTTCTTTGCGCGAGGCATGGCCCGCTACAGGAGCATCAGCGCCGGGCTCTCGATGAGTTTTTTCAGCTCTCCGAGGTAGGTCGCTGCGACCGCGCCATCGACGACGCGATGATCGCCGCTGAGCGTGATTTTCATGCGCTGGCCGACGACGATGGCGTCGTTCGCTCCGACAACGGGCTTCTTAACAATCGCTCCGACGGCGATGATCATGGCCTGCGGCGGATTCACGATCGCGCAGAAGTCTTCGATGCCGTACGCGCCGAGGTTCGAGACGGTGATGGTGCCGCCTGCAAATTCGTTTGGCAGGAGCTTCTTGGTGCGTGCGCGCCCGGCGAGATCTTTGACGCCTTCGCTGATTTCGCGGATGGATTTTTTCTGCGCGTCGCGGATGACGGGTGTGACGAGCCCGTCGTCCACGGAAATTGCGACGCTGAGGTTCACGCTTCCGTATTGGATGATGGAGTCGCCGGTGAAGCTGGCGTTCACGGCGGGCACTTTCGTTGCCGCGACGACGACCGCTTTGAGCACGAAATCGTTCACGGTGAGTTTTGGTCCGCCCGAGGATTCGCTCGCCGTATTTGCAGCGGCGCGGAAGCTCATGAGCGGCGCGGCATCGACTTCGATGGTGAGGTAGAAATGCGGGATGGTCGTCTTGCTGGCGAGGAGCCGCTCGGCGATGATGCGGCGCATTCCGGTGAGGGCAATCGTCGTGTCGCCGGGGCCTGCCGGTGTCGATGGGATGGCCTTCGCCGCTGCTGCCGGCGCTGCCGAAGTGGCTGCTGGCGCGGAGCCGGCTGCGGGGACATCGCGTGCGATGATGCGTCCGCCTGGGCCTGTGCCTGCGACGCCCGAGAGGCTCACGCCTGCGGCTGATGCGACTTTCTTCGCGAGCGGTGAAGCTTTGATGCGTGCGCCGCTTTCGGCTGGCGATGCGCTCTTCGCGGCGACGGGTGTTGCCGCCGCCGGAGTTGCTGCTGCTGCTGCGGTCGCTGCTGCTTTCGGGCTGGAGACCACGGGGAGCGAGCCGTCTGCGGGAGCGACTTCTCCTTTTGTCAAAATGAGGGCGATGGGCGTGCCGCACGGAACTTTTTGTCCGGCGGGGACGAGGATCTTGTGAACGGTGCCGGAGTCAAATGTCTCCATTCCCATCGTCGCTTTGTCGGTCTCGACTTCTGCGACTTCGTCTCCTGTGGAGACTTTATCACCTTCTTTGATCAGCCATTTCACGACGGTCCCTTCGGTCATCGTGTCGGCGAGTTTGGGCATTTCGATATATTTGGCCATGTGAGAAAAAGCGGCTGCGGTTTAGCGGGAAATGGCTGGATGGGAAATGGAAAGTTGAAAAAGGACGGCTGGATTCTGCGGAAAAGAGCCCGCGCAGGGTCAAAAGGAACCTATTTTGGAGTCATGGCCCCGGCTCGCTCGATGGCTCGCGTGCGGGAATAGCGCTGACGATTTTTCCGGCTTCGACGGTCACGTTGTAGCTCGGTGCGATGGTTCGTTTGCGGAGTGCTTTGAAGAAATCGGGCACGTCGCGTTTTTGGGCGACGACTTCTTTCACCCCGTCGGCGGCGCAGGTGAGTAGTTCAAAGTGGCCCTTTTTTTCCACGGGAGTGCCGATGATTCGCGTGGAGTTCGGCGCGGTTTGCGGCTGCTTTTGCATGACAAGGAAGCTGTAAGGCAATGCGCGGAGGTCGATATTCAGCTCGCGGCCAAGCTGCGACCAGCGGGCGTCTTGCGCGGCGTGGGACGGGAAGGGCGTGAAAAAGTGGCACCAATGCGCGGCGTTTTCGGCGGCGAGCATCCCGCAGGATTTGGCGTGAGGGCAGGGGGCTACGACGGCGAATTTTCCGTGGAGCGCTTCACGGACGGCGATGAGGCTGCGGCTGTCGGCGTGGGTGCCGGCCTCGACCCATAGGATTTCCTCGGCTTGCTCCGCGAGCTGCATGAGCTGCCGGTGGGCTTGCGGCGGGAGTTCGTTGAGGACGTGGCTCACGACGAGCATCGTGCCGGGCGGCAGCGGGTGATTTTTGTCGAAAGGCACGGAGGGAATCGCAGGGAATTCCTCGCGTTGACGGCGCGTGGCGAAATGCACTGCCGCCGATGAGACGTCGTTGTGTGAGACCTCGCGGATGCCGGGAAATGCGCCAAGCACGCGACGCGACGCGACCCCGCTGCCGCAGCCGAAATCGAGCACCCGTGTGCTGCGCGGCTGCCAATCGCGGGCGGCGAGTTCGCGGAGGACGGCTTCCCATTTCCACCCGATGCGCTGGGCGAACGTGTCGTCGTACAGCGCGAGTTCCTCGTCGTCTTTCCAGTATCCGCCGCCGACGTTTGTCGCGTCCAAAAACCGCGAACGGATTCGGGTGAGGACGGCGATTTCGTTGCGCGAAAACCCGGTGCTCATAACGTGCCGAGCAGCTTGGCGAGGCGCTGCTCGCCGAGTCCGAAAAAGGCCATCGTTTCCGCGAGGCGCGCTTTGAGTGCGTCGGCGTTGGCGGGCGTTGTGCGCTTGGTTGCGGTGAGCATGAGGTTCTTCGCGGTGTGTTCGCTGGAGATGAATTCAAACACTTTCGCCTCGTATCCGTGAATCTCGAGAATGAGCGCGCGAAGTCCGTCGGTGAGCAATTCGGCCTGCCGCTCGGCGAGGATTCCGTGGCGCAGCACTTCGGTCAGCACGGGCGGCGGCGTGAATGTCCGGCGCACTTCCTTGTGGCAGCATGGTGCGACGACGATGAGCGCGGCGTTTGCTTTCACTCCGGCGGCGATCGCGTCGTCCGTGGCGGTGTCGCAGGCGTGGAGCGCGATGAGCAGGTCGAGCTTTTCCGGCAGCGCAAACGTCCCGATTTCGCCCTCTACAAAATGAAGCCCGTCGCACGCGAGTTCGGCGGCGACGCCGTTGGTCTGCGCGACGAGGTCGGCGCGACGCTCTACGCCGGTCATGGAGATGCCGGTTTCGCGGCGGCGGAAATAGTCGTAGGCGGCAAAAGTGAGGTAGCCTTTTCCCGCGCCCATGTCGCACGCAGTCACGGAAGGGCTCGCCGCAAGCGGGGAATCCACGACGAGGTGCCCGAGCAATTCCACGAAACGCTCCACCTGCCGGAGCTTGTCGGACATGCCGGGGCGCGCGGTGCCATCCGCAGCGGTGACGCCGAGCTTCGTGAGAAATGCTGCGCCCGAGACAGCGCGCACTTTAGGTCGGTCGTGCGAAGTCGGGAGCGCATCGACGAAGACCGGTTTCGCGGCCTTCAGCGGGCTGCCTTCCTTCCAGCGCCAATCGCCGAGTTTGGTAAAGAGATGAGCTTCCTGAAAGTCGGTCGTCATCCAGCCGTCCACCTTGTGCGCGGCGGAGTCGAAAGGCTCGTTGCGAGTGATGTCGCGGGTCGCTTCGCGCAGCGTAAATGAGACGACGCGCCCGCCCTTCAGATCGACGAGACGCCCATAAACATTGCGCAGAACGCCTTCCTTGCGGCGGTTGCTGAGCGTGAGTTTGATAAAGGAGCCATCGGCGAGGCTGGAGCGCAATTTCTCGAGGAAGCGTGCGCGTGAATCTGGATTCGGTTTCTGCATGTCGGAGCTTTGTGACGCCATTGCGCACTCCGCGCCAGCGTGAACACTGCGCAGACTGTAAATTCGCCCGAAGCGCGTCGCTACCCACATCGGTCATGTGGCTTAATTCCGGATTGCGCATACGGGCAGCAGCTCTTACTTTAATCGAATGATTCGCATTCTCGAAAAGCAGGCTATTCGCCGTCAGGCGTGCCCGATTGATTTGCGGACGTATCACTGGATGGTCGAGCATGGTCTCGTGGAAAAGCAGGCTGAACTCATCCGAGGTGTCATCATCGAAAAAATGAGCAAATCTCCGTTGCACGAAACCACCGTCCGCAAGCTCTATCGCCGTGTCCTCGCCGCCTCCGCTGAGACGATGATTGTCACGAAGGAAGCGCCAATTTCCACCCGCGACTCGGAGCCCGAGCCGGATGTGGCTGTGATCGTGGGAACCGACGATGATTTCGCTCAATCGCATCCATCCACGGCAGTGCTGGTGATGGAAGTGGCAGTGAGCAGCGAGGAAATCGACCGGGAGAAAGCAGACATCTACGCCGAAGCGGCGGTCCCCGAGTTTTGGCTGGTACTGGCGGCCGAGAAAAAGATTGAAGTCCACACTCAACCTCTCAACGGCACCTACACCGCGCGGGCAATTTTCGGTATGGGCGACACGGTGCAAAGTGCAGCACTGCCCGCTCTGCGAGTCCCCGTCGCGGCGCTGTTCACAGCCTGAGTTACTTCTTTCTCGCCCAAGGAACAAATGCGCTGACGGTGCGCTGGTATTCGCGGTAGGCGTCGCCTTTGCTTTTCACTGCGTAATCCTCGGTGAGCGGGATGCCGGTCACTTTCCATAGGAAATAGAGCATCAGCAGCGGGCAGATGAGCGTCACCCAGCCGTACGGCGAGCCCAGTGCGGTGAGGAAAAACGCCCACCAGATGAGGCTCTCGAAGAAGTAATTTGGGTGCCGCGAATATCCCCACAGCCCGGCCTGACAAACAAGGCCACGGTTGGCGGGGTCGGCTTTGAAACGTGCGAGCTGGCGGTCGGCGATGGCCTCGCCGCAAAGCGACACGACGGCCAGTGCGAGCCCCGCGATTTCCATCACGGAGAGTGTCGGAGCGGGATTCCATGCAATGATGAGAAACGGGAGGGAAAAGATGGTCACGAGCACCGCCTGCATTTGGAAAAAGAGATAGAACATCCCCGTGCCCGGCCAGCGTGCTCGCAGCGTCTCGTAGCGGGTGTCTTCGGCTGGATGATGCTTCAAAACGCGCAGCAAAATGTAAGTCCCCAGCCGCAGACTCCATAGGACACCGACGGCGACGATGGGCCATTTGCGCTCAGCGACGGCGGGACTGTTCAGCGCGTAAAATGGCGCGAGGATGGCGACGCCGTAGGACCACGCAACATCGAGAAAGCCGTAGTTTTTTACCCGCACGCTGATCGCCCACGTGACGGTGAAATACGCGACGGCGATTGCGAGTCCGGTGAGAAGTTGGGTGATCATGTACGTCTAAGAAATGCGCCGCGCCGCGCGGCGAAGAATGGGAAGCATGGCGTAATAAGTGGCGGCGGCAACGAACGGAGCCGCGAGCGCCCAGACGATGATCCCGCGCACCGCAATCATTCCGAAGTCTGCAAAAAATATCCCTACATCGGCGGAGAAGCGTTCGAGTAAATACGGGATCGAAAGCGGAATGTGGGCGATGCCGAAAAGGTCGCTTCCGGCGCGATACGTCGGGATGAGCAGTGCGAGTTGCGCGGGGTAGGCGAGGTAGTTGACGATCTGAATGACGGGTTGATTCAGCCGCAATGCCCAAGCCGCGAGCCCGCACAAAAGCGTGGCGGAACCAAGGATGGGGAACACTCCGAGGACAAACCCAAGAGCCACCGTGAGCGCGAGTTTCTCGGGTGTGGCTCCCTGCTTTAGCTGCGCAATGACTGGCGCAACGATGCGTCGTCGCCACCACGATTCGCGCGGGACGGCGGCGGTCATTTGCGGCGGAGAATCAAGTCTTCCATCTTCGCCGTAAGCGGGAGGCGGAAGAGCTGGATGAGTATGTAGATCGCCATCGCGATGTTGCCCAGAAGCAGGATGCCAAGCAGCCACCCGACCCGCGCGAGCACCGTGGTCTCTTTATACGCCAGCCATGCGTAAAACGTGAGGAAGGCGAAATACGTATCGAACAATGTGGCGATAAACCACGGATGTGTGGCGACTGCGCGAGGTGTATTCCAAAGCGCGACCTCCGTGCTCGCCCAGCCCGTGACGGCGAACATGCTGATGAGGACGATGATGAATGCGATGCGCAGGAAAAGAATCATGGCTGTGGTGAGTTACGCTTCGGTCCCTGCGGAAGACTCATCCGTGCCGCAGCCGTGGATTATTCGGTAGGGTATAAACGGCCTGCACGACGCTGATGTTTCGCATGGCGAAGGCGGCTTCGCAGTATTGGAGGTAGTAGTTCCATTTGCGGATGAAGCGGTCGTCGAAGCCGAGTGCGCGGACTTCGGCGAGGCGGGCGTTGAAGTTGTCGAACCACATTCGCAGCGTGCGGGCGTAGCTGAGTCCGATGTCTTTGATGTCGTGGAGAAAGAGGTCGCCGGTCTTGTTCATCGCGGCGTTCACGCGGCTGATGCTGAGGAGCAGCGAGCCGGGGAAGATGTGCTTTTGAATCCAGTCCACCCCGCTGCGAAGCTCGGCGTGGCGGTTGTCGGGGACGGTGATGTATTGCACGCCGACCATGCCGTGCGGCTTGAGCAAACGATGGAGCTGGCGGCAGTAAGTCGGCAGGTAGCGGTCGCCGAGCGCTTCCATCATTTCGATGGAGACGATCTTGTCGAACTTGCCGTCGAGCTTGCGGTAGTCTTCGAGCAGGATGTCCACGTGGTCGGTGATTCCCTCGCGCTCGAACCGTTCTTTTGCGTAGCGGAATTGCTCCTGCGAAATCGTGACGGTCGTGACGCGGCAGCCGTATTTTTTCACCGCATGACACGCGAAGCCGCCCCAGCCGCTGCCGATTTCCAAAACATGGTCGCCGCTGCGGATGTGCAGCTTTCGACAAAGGGCGTCGTATTTCTCGATTTGCGCGGCTTCAAGTGATTGGTCCGATGCGGTGAAAATCGCGCTTGAGTACGTCATCGTCGGATCGAGCCACAGACTGTAAAAATCGTTCCCGAGGTCGTAGTGCTCGGCGATGTTTTGGCGGGCGGTGGTCAGGCTGTTGGGGCGCAGGAGGTGGTTGATTCGGTTGGTGAATTTGAGCAGGCCCAGCGCAAACGATCGCGTCTTCGACCCGGACATCGCGGGGGAATTCTCGATGTTTAGGACGGCCCACGAGATGACGCGTTCAATGTTGTCCGTCTCCCATTCGCCATCGACGTAGCTTTCCCCAAATCCGATGTCGCCGTGCAGTACGCAGCGCTTGAAAAACGCGGCGTCGCGGATGCGCATGGTCGCATGCGTGGATGCGCCGGGTGTGCCGATGGTGCGCTTGGTGCCGTCCGGAAGTTCCAGCATGAGCGAGCCGGCGGTCATTTTATCGAGCGCATCTAGGACGATGCGCTGGTAAAGGCCCGGTTGTGCGGCGGCGGTGAGTGGGGCGGTGGCGGTGAGCGATTCGTTCATGGGGCTTTCGGAGCGATGGAAGAGTGTGGTTTCAGGACGTCGCGCTGCATGTCGGCATTGGCGCTTTTGCGATGAAAAGGGAGGCGCTTCAACCACAGAATGAATGCGTGCAAGTGGATGAGCGTGATCACTTTCAGCGTGATGAGCGGATACTTCAGCGTGAGCCACAGCAGCCGTCCCGTGGTGAGCGGCGCGCGTTTCCCCGTGAGCGCGCTGAGCAACACGCGGCGCTCGCCGTCGCGGTCGTCGATGTGGATGTCGAGGATGTCGCCGGGGACGCGGAGTTTGAAGTCGAA
>JAYTMG010000568.1:0-2702 GCA_043728745.1 Verrucomicrobiaceae bacterium | reverse complement strand
TTGGTTAGGAGTGCGATGTGCATGACGTTGTCTTACTTCACGTAGGACAACGGTTCCGGCAACAGGTCAAAGGGCAGCTCGTAACAGTTTGTTAATCGTGACCACTGCGACCACGGAAAGCACTGCGCAATGATTGCCATGCTCGCCACTGCCGTGGCACGGTGCGCGGTTCAATGGAAACTATCCAAACCATCCTCGAGTCGAAGCTCCGCGCCGCAGTCGGCGAGACGGGCGGCGTCCCCGTGACCGTGCAAGCCACGCAAGACGCCCGCTTTGGCGACTATCAGGGCAACATCGCCATGCAGCTCGCCAAGGCTCGCAAAGGGAACCCGAGGGCGATCGCGCAGGAAATCATCGCGCGCCTCGACGTGGCCGATATTTGCGAAGCGCCGGAAATTGCAGGCGCTGGATTCATCAATTTCCGCCTCAAGCCTGCTACGCTCGCCGCGCATTTTGCCGCGTTGATCAAAGACCCGCGCCTCGGCGTGCCGAACATCGCGCCTCGGCGGCTGGTCATCGATTTTTCCTCACCGAACGTCGCAAAGCCGATGCACGTCGGCCATATCCGGTCCACATTTCTCGGCGATGCGCTCGCGCGGATTGCGCGGTTTCTCGGGCACACCGTGGTCGCAGACAACCACATCGGCGACTGGGGCACGCAGTTCGGAATGCTCTGCCTCGCGTGGAAAACGATCATCGATAAATCGGCGCTGGAGCGCGACCCCATCGGCGAGCTCGAGCGCGTCTATAAGCTGCAAAACGAGCAATGCAAGACCGACCCAGCCGCCATGGTTGCAGCGCGTTCCGAGCTGGTGAAACTTCAATCCGGCGACGCCGAAAACCTCGCCATCTGGAAGGAAATGATCCGCCTTTCGCAAGTGCAGTTCGACACCATCTACTCGCGGCTCGACATCCATTTCGACTGCACGCTCGGCGAATCTTTCTATAACCCGTGGCTCAAAGAAACCGTCACCGAACTGCTGAAAACGGGCATCGCGCAAAAAAGCGACGGTGCCATTTGTGTCTTCAGCGACGGCAGCGTGCCGGAGAAAGAAGACCCGTTTCTCATCAAGGACGAGAACGGATGGAAGCCCTCCCCTGCTCTCGTCCAAAAGGCCGACGGTGCATCAAATTATACCACCACGGACCTCGCGACCATCGCCTACCGCGTCCGCGAATTTGCGCCCGATGAAATCATCTACGTCACCGATGGGCGGCAGCAGCTCCACTTCCGGCAGTTCTTCGCCATCTGGCGGCGGCTCCACGCCGACAGCGCGGTAAAGCTCTCGCACTGCTGGTTTGGCAGCATCCTCGGCGAAGACGGCAAGCCTTTTAAAACCCGGAGCGGCGACACGGTGAAGCTCGCCGACCTCCTCGACGAAGCCGAAGAACGCGCCTACAAAGTCGTGCGCGAAAAGAACCCCGAGCTTCCCGAACCCGAGTGCCGCGAAATCGCCCGCATCATCGGACTCGGCGCGGTGAAATACGCAGACCTGCTGCCCAATCGGCAGGGCGACTATGTCTTTAGCTGGGATAAATTGCTCAGCTTCCAAGGCAACACCGCGCCCTATTTGCAGAATGCTTATGTCCGCATTCGCTCCATCTTCCGACGGGCTGCGGAGCAAGGAATCACCGAGCTTCCCGCAGAGGTGCAGCTCACCGAGCCTGCCGAATTCGCACTCGTCAAAAAGCTCGCCCAGCTCGGGGAAACGCTGCCCGGTATCCTCGACGATCACCGCCCGAACATCCTCTGCAACTATCTATTCGAGCTGGCGAACGCCTACCACTCATTCTACGAAGCGTGCCCCGTTCTGAAGGCCACGGAGCCCGCCCGCAGTTCGCGTCTCGCCCTCTCCGAAGCCACCGCACGCACACTGAAGCACGGCCTCGGCCTCCTCGGGATCGAAGTGCCGGAGCGCATGTAACGAAGTTTCGGACGATTACACGGGGTGAGTTAGACGCAGCCCTGCATCCTCCCACTTTTTCCACCACACCGGCACCAAACTTGCATCCACGCACCCGTATATGGCCGACCACCTTCCCGCTCCGCGGGCAAAAGACACTCCAAATACCCGCCGCCTCGAACCGGTT
Organism: Verrucomicrobiaceae bacterium; assembly: GCA_043728745.1. Taxonomy (GTDB): domain Bacteria; phylum Verrucomicrobiota; class Verrucomicrobiia; order Chthoniobacterales; family Chthoniobacteraceae; genus SXWH01. Next base: position 611 of record JAYTMG010000568.1, on the reverse strand, counting down.
AGACCGCGATAATCCCCGTCGCTGTAACGCCGATCTATGGTTCTCATCCCGTCTTTCATGACATCGAAACTTCGCCTGCTTTATCTGGTAGAAAATCCCAATGATTTCCGCCTGATCGAGCGCGAGCTCAAAGCCGCCGGCTGGGCTCTCGAAATCCGCCAGGCCTATGCCGAGCACGACTTTGTAACTATGGTTCACGACGCTCCGTGGGACGTCATCATTGCCGACTACGATGTGCCCGGTTACTCCGGCATGGCGGCTCTCGAATACGTGCGTCGAGCAGGCTATGAGATCCCGTTCATCATCATTTCCGGGACGGGCACTGAGGAGACCGCCGTGGAAAGCATCCGGGCCGGTGCCAGCGATTACGTGATAAAAGACAATCTCCAGCGCCTCAACCTCGCCATCGCCCGCGAACTCGGCGAAGCAGGCGTCCGCCGCGAGCGCCGCAAATCCGAGGAGGAACGCGCCAAGCTAGAAACCAAGCTCCGCCATGCGCAAAAAATAGACGCGATGGGGCGGCTCGCCGGCGGTATCGCGCACGACTTTAACAACATCCTCACCGCGATTCTCGGCCATGCGGAAATGGCTGCGCTCCACCTCGCCGATAG
>JAYTMG010000567.1:0-8536 GCA_043728745.1 Verrucomicrobiaceae bacterium | reverse complement strand
TGGAAGCGCCCCGACTTTATCGACATCAATTTCGGCTGCCCGGTCAGCAAGGTCGTCAGCAAAAACGGCGGCTCGTCCATCCTCCGCGACTGTCCGCTTCTCGCGCGCATCGCCACCGCAATCGTAAAAGCAGTCGCTCCCCTGCCCGTCACCGCAAAGATCCGTATCGGCTGGAGTCAGGACACCATCAACGCCACGACCACCGCGCGCATCCTCGAAGAATGCGGAATCCAGGCCGTCGCAGTTCACGGCCGCACCAAAGAGCAAGGCTACACGGGCCTCGCAGACTGGGATGTCATCGGAGAAGTCGCCGCAGCCGTGAAGATTCCAGTCATCGGAAACGGCGACCTCGTCACGCCGCAAGACGTCGAGTTGCGCAAAAAAACCACCGGAGTCGCTGGCGTGATGATTGGCCGCGCAGCCATGCAGCACCCGTGGGTCTTCCGGCAGATCAAACACTTCCTCGCGACTGGCGAACATCTCCCCGCGCCAACGCTGCCCGAAATATGGGCGCACGTCCGCCGGCATTGCGCGAACGAAATTGGCCGTCAAGGCAGCGAGCTTCACGCCATGCAAAGTATGCGCACGCAACTCATGGCCTACAGCCGCGGAATGCCCGATGCGAAACGCCTGCGCGAGCGGTTCACACGAGTGGAATCGCTCATGCAGCTCGACGCCATCGCCGAGGACAATATGCGGTCAATGACCGGCTGAATGACGAATGACGAATGACGAATGACGAATGACGAATGACGAATGACGAATGACGAAGTCGCAAGCGGGCGGTGAACCCAACTCGCTTGCCATTCGTCATTCGTCATTCGTAATCCCCGCCCTCTCCCTAAAACGTATGCACGAACAGCCCCGAGCGCAGCTTCGGCTCGAACCATGTGCTTTTCGGCGGCATGATTTGGTCTGCGTCGGCGATGTCCATGAGCTGCTGCACGGTCGTGGGATACATGGAGAATGCGACCGCCGCTTTTCCGCTGTCCACGAGTTTCACAAGCTCGTCCGTGCCGCGGATTCCGCCGATGAAGTCGATGCGCTTGCTCGTGCGCGGGTCGCCCACGGCGAGGATCGGATCGAGCAAAAGTTGCTGGAGCCCCTGCACGTCGAGACGGGAAATCGGGTCGGCGTCCGCCGCTGGTTTCCACGAAAGCGCATACCACGCGCCAGCGAGATACATCCGGATGTCGCCCGGCTGGCTCGGCGTCGGTGAAGTCGCCGGTGCGAGCAAAAATGCCGCGCCTACCTTCGCGAGGAACTCCGCTTTCGTCAGTCCGTTCAGGTCTTTCACCGTGCGGTTGTAGGGCATGATTTGCAGTTGATCGCCCGGAAACAGCACGCACAGGAACCAATCGGAATCCACCGAGCCCGCGCCCTTCGCCCGCAACTCCAGCGCGACACGCGCGGCGCTCGCGGTGCGATGATGCCCATCCGCCACATACGCCGCCGGGAGCTTCGCGAACTCGTCTTGCAGCGTTTGCAAAATGGCCGGGTCCGTCACCCGCCACACCGTGTGTTGAATGCCATCGGGCGCGGTGAAATCGTAAGTCGGCGTTCCCTTTTGCTGCGCGGAAATAATCGCGTCGATCTCGGGCTGGCCGCGATAGGTCAGGAACACCGGGCCCGTCTGCGCGCGCAGGGTGCCGATGAGTTTTGTGCGGTCGTCCTCTTTGTCCTGCCGCGTTTTTTCGTGCTTTTTGATGATGTCCTGCGCCTTCGTATTCTCCGCGCGTTCGTGGACGTAATCATCCACATGACACACCGCCGCAAGCCCCGTCTGCACATGGTTCCCCATCCGCTGCTGGTAGAGATAAATCGTCGGAGCAGGCTCGCGCCGCAACGCGCCGACGGTCTGCAAACGCTCGAAATTCTTCTTCGCCTGCGCATACACCGCATCGGAGTAAGGGTTCGTATCCGCCGCCAGTTCCAGCTCCGCGCGGTCCACGCGGAGGAGTGTGTTCGGCTTCCCCTCGGCAAGCGCGCGCGCCTCCTCGGTATTCAGAACATCATACGGCACGCAGGCAATGTCAGCGACTTGAGCAGGATCGGGCACGAGGCCCTGGAAAGCACGGATACGGAGCATAGAGCGCGGGAGGAAAGAGCATCCGTGGAAAACTTCAACCGCGAAAGTGCGAGATGATCTCGCCCATCGCCGCCGAAAGGCACGGGAGCCTGCGGTCAAATGAAGGCTGACAGAGCGTTCGTGCCCGGCTCGGGCTCTTCGGAAAAGGATGCCGTTGTCGAAGACGGCGGCGGAACTTTCCTCGGCGCCGGGCCGCAACTATTCTCGCCGACCACGCCACCGACGGACGATTCGAGGTCGCGTGGGCGCTCGCAGCTTCACGAATACTTGATGCTTTTGCCGGGCTGCATCTCGTAGTTCGCCACGAACTGCTCTTCGACGGTGCTCGACAGGATGTCGGCTTGGAATTTGATGTAGATGGCGTCTTCGTGGACGAGTTTCAGGCGGTCCATGCTTTCGACATCCAGAGCGACGAAAAATCCCCACGAGGCGCCGGGCTCCACGTTTTTTCCGGTGCGGACGCCCTGGACCTCGGGGATTTTGAGCATTCCGACGCGGGCGGAGATCATCATTTGGTCGAGTTTGGCTTCGTCCACTTCGGGACGGACGCGGTAGAGTGTGACAGAATGAATCATGGGCGTAAAAAAAGGCGACCCGGCTGTTACCGAGGTAATAGCCGGGCCGCAAGATGTTGTTGAATTTGAGTTAGCTCTTTTTCCAGTCGAGAACGCCTTTTTTGATGGCGTAAATGTATCCGACGGTCACGAGAGAGAGAAAACCGGTCATGCTCCAAAAGATGCCCGAACCATGGGTGTGGATCATCGATTTGAAATTGACGGCCCAAGGGTAGAGGAAGACGACCTCGATATCGAAAAGGATGAAGAGCATCGCCACGAGGTAGAATTTCACCGCGAATCGCGGCTGGGCTTCTCCCTGCGGGATCATGCCGCACTCGTAGGCCATATCTTTGGCTTTGGTGCGCTTCGCCGACTTTCCGAGCAGGACGCTGATTGCCAGCGTCACAATGCCAAAACCGAGGACGATTCCGACCTGTAGAAGGACGGGAAAGAACTCTTTCACTTAGATGGCAGGCGTGACGTTGGTCTGAAGAGTCGCGAGCTGTTTTGGCAGGCCCTTGTAGCTCTTCTTGCCGTCTTTGCCGACAGTGATTTTGACCATTCCGCGGGAGACGAGATTTTGGAGTTTCTCGTAAGCACGGAGACGGAGCATTTCTTCGCCGCCACTGGCAGCGTTGCGGGCCTTGAGGTTTTCGTGGACCACGTCGAAAAGGTCTTTGAATTCGTAACCAGAACGGCGAGAAAGCGCGGAGGCGAGCTCTTCTGTCACCAAATCCGGGAGCCGACGACTGAATGCGGGTTTCTTTGCGATAGACATAGGAGGATCATCATAGCACACCTGTTGGTTGGAAAGAAGGGAAATTTTGAATTTATGGGCCCAAACTTCTGCAAATCTCTGATGATTATTGCCGAACGTGGGCACGGTTTGACTCGGTGAAGGATAAAATTGGCTTTTTTTGAATCGCCCGATTGCATTTAGCGCTGGCATCGGGTTTTATGCGAAAGGTATCGCCGACATGGCGAAATGGCAGACGCATGGGACTTAAAATCCCTTGGAGGGCAACTTCCGTGCGGGTTCGAGTCCCGCTGTCGGTACCGTTTTTCGTACTTTTAGTCAGAAAGTTCTGGCGATCCGGGAAATTTTCGTTCTGTTTCACAAACTAATGCAGAAGGACGATATCCCAAGGAAGACGATTTACAGACTCTCGATCTATAATCGTGCGCTCCAGCGGCTTAAGGAGAACGGGGCGAACACAGTGAGCTCGGAAGCGCTCGCAACAGCGGCAGCAGTAAAGCCGACCCAACTTCGCAAGGATCTGACGTATTTTGGTCAGTGGGGCACGCGCGGGCTGGGCTACAATGTCGCAGAACTCAGCAAGGCGATTACGGACGTGCTCGGGATGGCGAAATTGCAGCCGGTGATTCTCGTCGGCGCGGGGCAACTCGGCACCGCATTGCTGCGCTACGGTGGATTTGCGAAGGAGGGTTTTGAGTTCGTGGCTGCGTTCGATCAGGACACGAGCCGGAAGCGCCCAAAAGATATGAAAGTGCCGATTTTACCTATGGAGGAACTGACGACCTTTATCCAAGAAAAGAGCGTGCGTCTGGCGATTCTCACAGTGCCAGGCCATGTCGCGCAGTCCGTTGCGAACACCCTCATCGAGGCGGGGATTCAGGCGATTCTGAATTTCGCGCCGAGCGTCCTGCATGTCCCTGAGCGCGTGGTGGTGAATAATGTGGATCTCGCAATCCAGCTCGAGAATTTGAGCTATTTTGTGAAGTAGGGCTCGACTCATAAAAGATCGCGACTGTCGCCGTCCGGCAGTCTGTTCACTGATCGGCAAATTCGGAAAGAGGGACGCCAGCAAACTGGCCCCAACCCGGCTACGGCTCGAGAGTCATCGCCGCCGCCCCGCTGCACGCGCATTTTTCGCTCCGCGAAATCCACTACGATGGAGAGCTGAAGGGCTTCCCCGGCCCGCACACTTTCTTCGTGGCGTAGAGACGCTCACCCGGCCATCGCCGCCAGCGGTTTGACATGGATGTTTTCTGCCAGCGAGTAGCTCTTGGTGCCCGGATACAGCACGGTGAGGGAATCGAGCTTCAAGTCGCTCATCGCGATGTGCATTGAGGGCGTCAGCCTCGGCGCATCCGCACGCTTGCACTCGATGCCAAAACGACGCCCGCTTTTGAACATCAACAAATCCAGTTCCGCCCCATTATGCGTGCCCCAAAAATACACTTCATCCGGCTGGTGATGCTGGATCGCCTGCTCGATGGCGTAACCCTCCCACGATGCGCCCAGCTTCGGGTGAGTGAGCGCGTCCGCCTCCGAGCGGATGCCGAGCAGCGCGTGAAAAAGCCCGCTGTCTCGAAAGTAGATTTTCGGCGCACGGACCTGCCTTTTCCCCAAGTTCTCGTGCCACGGCTGGAGCTGGCGCACCATGAAAGTCCCCGTCAGCAAATCCAGATACCGGCGCACCGTATTCGCACTCACGCCGAGCGAGCCAGCCATCTCCGCCGCGTTCCAAGTCTGCCCGTGATAATGCGCAAGCATCGTCCAAAAACGGACCATCGCCGCCGGGGCGATGCCCGCACCGAAAGCCGCCAGATCATGCTCCGCAAACGTGCGGATGAAGTTTTTCCGCCAAGCGAAACTGTCCTCATCCGACCCCGCGAGGTAGGAAAGCGGGAAGCCTCCGCGCATCCAGAGCGCCCGCAGATTATCCGCGCCGACTTCCGACATGGAAAATCCCGATAGCTCCACCACTTCCAGTCGTCCGGCGAGCGATTCCGAGGACTTTTGCATCAGCGCCGGGCTTGCGCTGCCGAGGATGAGGAACTTCGCTGGCGCATCGTCTCGGTCAGCCAGCACCCGCAGCACGGGGAATAGCTCGGGCGCACGCTGGATTTCATCCACCAGCACTGTCCCGCGCAGCTCGCCGAGAGCCGTCATCGGCTGCTCCAGCCGGGCAAGGCTCACCGGGTCTTCCAGATCAAAATAGCCCGCCGCATCCGGCGCGAGAAACTGCCGGGCCAGCGTCGTTTTCCCCGTCTGCCGAGGCCCGACCAAAGCCACCACCCGGCTCCGACTGAGAGCGGTATGGACGGCATCGGATGTAGAGGTGCGTGAAATCACCCGGCGATAATACCATGAAATTCAGACATGTCGCGGATGATTTTCATGGTGTCGCCGAGCGTCGCGATAGCGTCTTGGAGTGCGGTGGCAGAGCGAGGAACGAGCGCCGACACCGCTTTCGAGACGCGCACCGGGCGAATAGGCTTCGACCACACGGGGCCGTATGCGAGAGCGCCTTCGCAAAAGCGGTGTCGCGCTTACGCTTGCCACCGCACTCCAAGACGCTACCGCGACTCACCATGCGTCATCCGGGGAGTAGGGGTCTTCGATTTGGTCGAATTTGAAGGCGTAGATGCTTTTTACCATCGCGGGGCTGGTGTGCTGCTCGAACCACGCGGCGGAGCACCACGGGTAGGCGGTCGCCACTTTTACGAGGCCGTGCTTTACGGCGTTTTGGTGCGTGTAGTTCAGTCGGGCGAGGTAGGAGCGGGGGAAATCCAGCTTGGTTTCCCGGTAGTTGTGCCAGACCTGTCGCTGCGGGGTGTTGTCCAGCTTGTTGATCCACTTCGCCATTTTCTCATGCAGCTTGCCGAGCATGGCTGGCAGGCTCTCGGCGGTGCCGGGGCTTTCGGCTACGAAGTGGTAGTGATTAGAAAACACCGCCCACGCCTCCAGCCGCCAGCCGAAGTCCGCGCAGACCTTCAGCAAGCCCCGATGCAGCACCTCCAGCCTTTGTGGAGTGCGAAAATGATGCGCGTGTTGCAGCGTCGCCGCCGTGACGAAATAAATGCCGTGCTCCGTGAGCCGATGCAGCGGCGCATGTGGCCAAGAGATGTCTGCCATAGCTCGCTGGTAATCGCTGCTGAGAGCTCCCTCAAGCCGAGAAATCCCCGAGCGTCGCGATAGCGTCTTGGAGTGCGGTGGCAGAGCGAGGAACGAGCGCCGACACCGCTTTCGAGACGTGAGCCGGGCGAATAGGCTTCAACCACACGGGGCCGTATGCGAGAGCGCCCTCGCAAAAGCGGTGTCGCGCCGCTTGCGCTGGATACTCGCGCAGTGCCTCGATAGCCGCATCCCACTCCGCGAGCAGCACCGCAGCATCCGCAGGCCGGTCGGTGGGGGCTTTGGCCACGGCGGGTCGTTATAGACGTGGCCCTCTTGCACCTCGAAGACGGTGCCGGTTCGTGCCTCCTTGGAAATGGAGAGGCAACGGCGGGCTAAAGGAGCACCATCGGCATCAGCGGGAGGTAGTCGTGCTTTCTGCCACGGCCCTGTTGACGCTGTCTTGGCTCCTGCGGCTGGCGCTGCTGGTTTTGCCGCTGCTGTTGCTGCGGGTTTCCGCCTTTCCGCTGCTGCTGCTGTTGCTTGCCTTGCGGTTGCTTCGCGGGTTGGTCGCCCATCTCCGCCATTTCGGCGTTGGCATCCATGCGGGAGTCATCATGCTGCTCGGCGTTTTGTGCGCGGCGATCCAGCGGGAGTTCGAGGGCTCCGTTTTGGAATTCGACGACGTGGCCGACGTGGATGAGATAGTGAAGGTCCGATGCGAGGGCTGCCTTTTTCGCGGTCGCTTCTTCCGAATCCGGTGCGACTCCCACGAGGAAGCGGGCGGCGAGATCGGGGCGGGGGATTCCGGGATGCTCGGCGACGGTGTTAAGGATGAACGCCATGCCGTCGCTGAATGTCTGGCCGGGCGTGTGACGCTGCGGACGGATCGCGGAGACGAACAGGATTTTTTTCTTCCACTTAAAGTGATGCAGACCGGCTTCCGAAAATATCGGACGAAGCGCATTCACCATTTGTCCGGGGAATCGGTGCTCGCGCTCGACGGCGTCGCGGATATTGAAAGCGACGTTGCGCTCGGGGAACCAATTCATCGCGGTGCCCGTCATTTCGAGCGTGGTTCCGCTCTTCAAAAGATTCGGCAGGTGATGCTGCTTGAAGTGCTGCTCGGCCTCGTATTCGTCCTTGAACGTGACCGGCTCTTCGCCTTCTGCGACGCGCGTTTTGATGATCGTCACGCTGCTGGCCTGTTTCTTCCATTGCTCGAAAACGACCGGGTCGTTGACCATCTCGATGTTGCGCTGGAAATCGACGAAGCTCATCCGGCGTGCGAACCGCTCTTCGTAGAGCTTGCGAATCGCGACTTGATATCCATGGTGGCTGGAAGGCCCGAGCAACACACCGCTCATGCGCTCGCGCGCAACGGACGTGTAGTTTCCTTTTGGCGGGTCACCTTGGATGACTTCGGTCTCGTAGAAATCCTTGCGGAATTGCTGATACGCGCCGCGCTCCAGCACGGTCTTGTCGAACGCCACGATGCCGTCGCCGATCTGATACATGATCGCGCCTTCGTCGAGCGCGTGAACGCGAATGCGCAGCCGCTCGGGACGCTCCAAAAACATATTCGCGAGGCGAAAAACGCCACATGCACGGCCACTCAGCTTTACTTGTTTCGCGATGCTCATCGCGATCATCGGCTCGGGCAAAACTTCTACTCGCACGACTTGGCGGATGGGTTCCTGCGGAGGACGCTGCTCGCGATCTCGATCGCGATCCTGCGGGCCGCCTGGGCGACGTTGTCCGCCGGGGCCGGGCCTTCCGCCGGGTCCGCGGTTGTCGCGATTTCCACCACCGGGCCGAGGGCCGCGATCATCGCGGCGTGGGCCGCCGGGGCCGCCGGGGCGTGGTCCGCCAGGGCGAGGCCCGCCGGGCCGTCCGCCGCCACCGCCGAAGCTGCGCCGATCGCCACGTCCCGCCGGTTCGCCTTCGAAATCGGCGTACCGATTTGCGGGCGCGGACGGGCTTTCTTTTAGCCAATCAGGCAGGAATTTTAAGTCTAGTTCACCAGAT
>JAYTMG010000566.1:0-16068 GCA_043728745.1 Verrucomicrobiaceae bacterium | reverse complement strand
ATTCACCGCCGACGTTGTCAAAATAAACGTCGATGCCGTCAGGGGCAGCGTTGTTCAGTTGTTCCAGCACAGGGCCGGTCTTGTAGTTGAAGGCGACATCGAATCTGCATTTATCTAGCAGATGTTTAACCTTCTCCTCCGAGCCAGCAGAACCGATCACGCGGCAGCCACGCAACTTCGCTAGTTGTCCGGCCATGTTGCCTACCGCGCCTGAAATATAGATCACATCGCCAGCCTTCACCTCGACCATCGTCAATCCCGCCCACGCCGTCATGCCGGTCATGCCGAGGGTGCCGAGGTAAACGGAGTGCGGTTGCACGTCTTTGTTGACGGCATGCAGTTCCGCAGGTGCTGCGATGAATGCCTCGCGCCAACCGTATTTGGACGTGACGACATCGCCCGCTTTGAACTCGCTGGAACGCGACTCGATGACTTCGCCCACGGCTCCGCCTTCGAGCACCTTTCCGATCTCGAACGGCGGCACATACGACTTCCGGTCATTCATGCGGCCACGCATGTACGGATCGACGGACATGAATAAATTGCGCACCAGCACTTGCTGATCTTGAAGCGGCTCCAAGGTTGTTTCCGCCAAAGTGAAGTTGCTGGCGGTGGGGACGCCTACGGGGCGTGAAGCGAGACGTATCTCGCGGCTGGTGATGTTTGACATAAAGGCGACGGGTTACTGAGCTTGCTTGAGCGAGGCCATGTCGATGACGAAGCGGTATTTCACATCGCCCTTCACGAGCCGGTCGTAGGCTTCATTGACCTTCTGAATCGGGATGATTTCGATATCGGATGTGATTTGGTGAGCTCCGCAGAAATCGAGCATTTCCTGGGTTTCAGCGAGGCCGCCAATGAGCGACCCGCTGAAACTTCGGCGTCCAAAAATGAGGTTACTGACTTCTACGGCGAGCGGCTCGGACGGCACTCCGACCTGCGTGAGATTGCCGTCGCGACGGAGCAAAACGAGGTAGGCATTGATGTCGTGTTTTGCCGCCACGGTATCGAGAATAAAGTGAAAGCTTTTGAGATGCTTTTTCATCGCAGCTTCGTCGTTGGAATGAACGACTTCATCCGCGCCGAGCCGTAGTGCATCGGCCACTTTGTTTAGCGATGTGGTGAAAACCACGACGTGCGCGCCGAGTGCCTTCGCGAGTTTTACGCCCATGTGCCCGAGTCCCCCGAGTCCCACGATGCCGACTTTTTCACCTTTCGTGACGCCGTGATGGCGAAGGGGTGAGTAGGTCGTGATTCCCGCGCAGAGCAGGGGTGCGGTGGCTGCAAGATCCAGGTTGTTTGGGATTCGCAGCACAAACGCTTCGTCCACCACGATGCTCTCCGAATAGCCGCCGAAGGTCATTCCGCCGCTGTGTTTGTCGGGCGAGTTGTAGGTGAAGATGGCTTCCTTCTCGCAGAACTGCTCCTGGTTTTCCGCACAACTTCCGCAAGTGCGGCAGGAGTCCACGAGGCAGCCGACACCAGCAATGTCGCCTGCTTTGAACTTCTGCACGTGCGCTCCGACGCTGATGACGCGGCCGATAATTTCATGCCCCGGCACGCAGGGGTAAGTTGTGCCCTGCCATTCATTGCGCACGGTGTGCACATCCGAGTGGCAAACGCCGCAAAAGAGGATCTCGATTTGGACGTCGTGCTCTCCTGGCAAGCGGCGGTCGAGGTTGTATGGCGCGAGTGGAGTCGTGGCCGCGGTAGCGGCGTAGGATCTTGTTTTCATAAAAGTGTGACCGTCTTTTCAGCGGCTATGTGGCGGAATCAATCGCCGCGACGCGGACGAGTTTTTTATTCACGAACTCATGGATGCCGTGGCTGGAGAGTTCGCGGCCGTAGCCCGAGTTTTTGATGCCTCCAAAGGGCAGGTCTGCCGCGGTCCAAGTGGGATGATTGATGAAGACCATCCCGGTCTCGATGCGGGTTGCAACTCGTTTTCCACGCTCGATGTCCTGAGTGAATACGGAGCCTCCCAATCCATAATCCGAATCATTCGCGAGCGCGATAGCCGCATCCTCATCTTTGACTCTGAAGAAAAGCGCCACCGGACCGAAAAACTCCTCCCGGTAGGCGGGATTGCCAGGGTTGATGTCCGTCAGGATCGTCGGCTGCATGAAGGCCCCGGCGCGGTCCATACGCTTCCCGCCGAGCACGAGTGTGGCACCATGAGCGACAGCTTCATCGACCTGCTTCACGAGCTGAACCACGGCTGCCTCAGTGGAGAGCGGACCGAGAGTCGTTTGCTTATCCATTGGGTCGCCCGGCTTCAGCGCTTCCATGGCTGCTTTGAATTTTGCGAGAAAGCGATCTGCCAATGCTTCGACGATGATAAAGCGCTTCGCGGCGATGCAGCACTGGCCCATGTTGTTCATCTTCGCCCACACCGCCCAAGTCAGCGTCTTGTCCAGATCGGCGTCATCTAAGACGATTAAGGCGTCACTGCCGCCCAGCTCCATAGTGGATTTTTTGACATTCTTCCCAGCTCTCTCGGCGACGCCTCTCGCCGCTGCGACCCCACCAGTTAGCGCTACGCCCCGGATACGTGGATCATCGATCACGGCGAGCACTTGACTATGCGAAATGAGCAGATTCGTGTAAGCACCCGCCGGCGCACCCGCCTCCAGCCAGAGCTTCTCAAAAGCGATGGCACACTGCGGCACGGTGCCCGAATGCTTCACCATGACGACATTGCCTGCCATGAGATTCGGGGCCGCAAAACGAGCGAGCTGGTAATACGGGAAATTCCACGGCTGCACACCGAAGAGCACGCCAAGCGGGCTGCTCTCGATTACAGCTTCGCCGGACTCCGGCGCCAACTGCTCCGGCGCGAGGAAGCGCTCCGCATGTGTCGCATAATAATCGAGAATGTCCGCGCTGAGTTTCACCTCACCGAGCGACTCTGCGAACAGTTTTCCCATTTCCAGTGTCATCGGGCGCGCAAACTCATCCGCGCGCTCACGCATGATGGCGGCAGCTTTGGAAACGATGACAGCCCGCGCTGCGAAGGTCAGATTCCTCCACGTATCGAAACACGTCGCCGCAGTGGCGATGAGCGTTTCAAGCTGCTGATCGGTGTGTTCGTCGAAACTCTTAACGAGTTCGCCGTTGAAGGGGTTGATACTCTCGTAACTCATGGCGCGCAGAGTGTGGCCGCGCGCCCTCCATGGACATGGGGTGAAACCCGACTTCGTCGAACGTACAATCCAGCAGTCTATTGTCGCTTCGCAGCGCCCGTGATTTCCGCGAGTAGCTTGAAAAAGCCGCGTTTCCGCTCCGAGTTGATGCCCCACTTTACGGGCGGGGATTGGTAGCCTTCGTCCATGCCTTCGCCCTTGCGGCGGTAGTCGAACCAACCCCACGAAACGTGTTCGGCGATGGCGGAGGTGAAGTTGTTCGTCGGTTGTTCGAAGTTCTCGTGGTCGTCTTCGTTGAAGAGGATGGGCATTGGCTTGAAACCTGTGACTGAGCGCGTCTGCTTCACCATTTCGGTGATGCGCTTCGGGTCTTTCACGCCGTTGCCATGCAGGAGAAGAAAGTCGGAGACGCGCACGACGTTCTCTCGCGGAATCCCTCCTCCGCCGTAGCTCGTGCCTGCGAGCAGTCGCCGCCCGTCGCGCTCGGCTTTACGCACGCGCTCGATGAGTTCGTGGACCCTGCCGGGCTTGAGGATTTCGTGGTCGTAGGCTTTCACATTGGTCTCGTTGTTCACTTCGATGAGCACATTGCGCCAGCCACCATCGAGGACCCAACGCGTGGCATCGTCCGTCGCGCGCGTCACTGCGGCTTCATCGCGCAAACGCTGGTCTTGCCCGAAGTAAAAGTACCCGAGAATGACCACCATCCCATGCGCATCGGCGGCGTCGAGCACGCGCCGCATCCGGTCCGCATACGCGGGACGCAGCGCACCATCCGCCTCGAATGCGCCGCTCTCCCACTCCTGCTTGCCCGAATATCCCTCCGGCGAGCCGCCTTGGAAATTCACCGTCACAGCGAGCAAACCGTGCGCTTTCCACTCCGGCATCGCCGCGATGAATTCACGCACATTGCGCTCTGCGTCCCACTTCCCGGTGTCTGCGTATGCCCAGCGCTGGGAGGTCTCGGGATTCAGATCATCGTAAGTCGCCTGCACCATCCGCGAGTTGAGAAGGAGTCCTTCGATGCGATGTCCGTTCCACGTCCGGCCAGCGTAGGTGGGCTTTCCGTTGATGTGAAAATCCTCGCCGACAATGCTCACGCTCGTCTTCGGAGTGGCGGACTCAGCGGCGGTGGAACTCAGTGCGAGCGCCGAAACGGCGAAGCACGACAGGCTGAAAAGAGTGGTTTGTTTCGTGGTCATCATTCTCGTGGTTGTTTGGTTGGTGTACCGGGATTTGAAATACTGACTTTGCCTGCTGGTCGCGCGTGTGTGGCGCGGACGCCCGTCAACGAATCGCCGAGGTCGGCGCGGGCCTTCGCGACTTCCGCTTGCAGTCGCGCGACGACTTCGGGATTTGCATCGGCCAAGTCGCGCGTCTCGCCGGGATCACGCTTGAGGTCGTAGAGCGCTAACCCGATTTTCTCGACGCGATACCCGTGCCGGCTGGCGATGCCGCGGATGCCGGATACTTCGATCGAGAGCGGCTTCATGTTCTCCCAATTGGACGGCTTGCCGCCTTTGCCCGGTGCCGCCGCGACCGTGAGGTATTCGTGCGGAAGGTGCAGCTTCCAATCGCCGACGCGCACGGCCTGCAATTCCTCGCCCGAGTAAAACCAAAACACCTCACGTCCTTTCCCGTCCTTTTCGCCGAGCAGAAACGGTGTGACATCGGTGCCGTCGATTTTCGTTTCTGGAAGCGCGGCTCCGGCCATTCGCGCGAACGACGCGAAGAGGTCCATCGTGGTGACGAGCCCATCGGTGACGCGACCAGTAGGCACGCGGCCCGGCCAGCGCATCAGGCACGGCACACCCACGCCGCCGCCAAATGTCGTGAGCTTTCCCTCGCGCAGTGGCCCGGCAGAACCGGCGTGCTCGCCGTAAGAAAGAAATGGTCCGTTGTCAGACGTGAACACGACGAGTGTGCGGTCATCGATCCCATGCTGGCGCAGCGCGGACATGATTTCGCCGACCGACCAGTCGAGTTCCTGCACGACATCGCCGTAGAGACCGCGTCCGCTCGTGCCCTTGAATTTATCGGACGCGAAGATGGGCACGTGCGGCATGATGTGCGGGACGTAGAGGAAGAACGGTTTATCCTTGTTGCGCTCGATGAAACTCACCGCGCGCTCGGTGATCCGCCGCGTGAATTGCGATTGGTCGGGGTCCAGTTCCGTGACCTTTTCGTTCTCGTAGATCGGCAGCGAGGGAATGCCGCGCGTGACCGGATGCAGCGGCCCGTTGTCGTTCGAATACGGGATGCCGAACCATTCATCGAAGCCGCGCCGCGTGGGCAGGAACGGCTCGCGATGTCCGAGATGCCACTTGCCGTAAATCGCCGTCGCGTAGCCCTGCGCCTTGAGCAATTCACTGAGTAGCTTTTCGTTTTGGTGAAGTCCGGTATTGCTCGTGTGATTCAGCGCACCGGCCATCCCGACGCGATTCGGGTAGCAGCCCGTGAGCAGCGCCGCGCGCGAAGCCGTGCAAACCGCCTGCGCGACATAGAAGCTCGTGAACCGCGTTCCTTCCCCAGCGAGTCGGTCAATGTGCGGCGTCTTGATGTCCTTCGCGCCGTAGCAACCGAGGTCACCGTAGCCGAGGTCATCGGCGAAGATGAGAACGATGTTTGGCTTGGTCGCATCAGCAGCGCGCAAGGCGAGCAGCGGAGCGAGAAGCAGGGCGATGAGTGCGAGAATGCGGTTCATTGTCCGGGATCGGTGACTGATGATTTCGCTGCGCGCTTCTTCTTTCCACCCGCCTTGGCCGGCGACTTCGGTGTCGCTTCGCGGGCTTCCGTTCCATCGCCGCTGAAGCGAGCCGGCCCGGGCACTACGCGGGCTCGTTTGGCCCAGACGTCCCAAGCGCCGGAAAGTTCCTTGGCCTTTTCTACGTTTGTCGCAGCGAGGTTCTTTTGTTCGGTGCGGTCGGCTTTCAAGTCGTATAGCTCCCACGCTCCCTGACCACTGCGGCGGACGAGTTTCCAGTCGCCTGCACGAATCGCGGCGTTGCCTTCATGTTCCCAAAAGATCGCTTCGCGCTCGATCGGTTTGTTGGCAAAGGCTGGCACTAGGCTGCGTCCTTCCATGGGTTCGATGGCTTGGCCTTTGAATTCCTTCGGATAGCTCGCGCCGGTCGCATCCACCACAGTGGCCATGACGTCCACGAGATGGCCTGGTTCCTGGCGCAGTTCTCCCTTGGCAGGAATTCCCGCCGGCCAGTGGACGACGAGCGGGGAGGCGATACCACCTTCGTGATTGAAATGCTTGTAGAGCCGAAACGGCGTGTTTTGCAGCCAGGCCCACGATTCTCCGCAGAACACCGAGCTCGCAGCATCGCCGGGATTCTCTCCGTTGAACCGCCCGTTTGGTCCGGACTCCGCATTGCCACCGTTGTCGGACATGAAAAGAATGAGCGTGTTGTCCAGAACACCGCGCTCGCGCAAGCCGTCGGTGAGCGTGCCGATGGCGCGGTCCATCCGGTAAACGCACGCCGCGTAGATGGCCATTATATGGTCGAAGCGGTCTTGCTCCGCTGCGCTCAAGTCGTCCCACGCTTTCACTCGTTCCGGGCGAGCGGCGAGCGGCCAGGCCGGGTCCACCACACCGAGTTCCTTTTGCCGGGCGTGGCGCGCCTCACGAAGCTTGTCCCAACCAGCCCGATACTTGCCGCGGAATTTCGCGATGTCCTCGGGCGTCGCCTGCAACGGGAAGTGCGGCGCGTTGTGCGCGAGGTAGAGAAAGAACGGCTTCTTTGCCTCGCGCGCCTCGTCGATGAACTTCAATCCATACTCGGTCCACAGGTCGGTGGAATACCATTCCTTTGGCACGCCGTGGGTGCCGCCGCGTCCCACATGCTGACCGTTGAGAAACAGGTCGGCGCGCGGGCTGTCGTGGAAGAAGAAGCCGCCCGCCGCCGCATTCAGGCTGCGCTGAAACCCGCGCTCCCACGGGACGACGCCCTGGTTTTGGCCAAGGTGCCATTTGCCGCTCATGGCGGTGAAGTAACCAGCGCTGCCGAGGACTTCTGCCATCGTTACACAGCGGTCGTTCAGCCGCCCGGCATAGCCTTCCAGCACTTTGCCATCGGCGTCCTTGTGCGCGGCGACCATGTGGCCGATGCCGGTCTGGTGAGGATACAGCCCGGTGAGCAGCGACGCGCGGGTGGGACAGCATCGCGCGGTATTGTAGAACTGGGTGAAGCGCAGGCCATTCTTCGCCAGCGCATCGAGATTGGGCGTCGGAATCTCGCTGCCGTAGCAGCCGATATCCGACCAGCCCATGTCATCCACGAGGACGACGATGACGTTGGGCTTCTCGGCATGGAGCATGGCGCACGGAGCAAGCAGGCAGAGGAAGGTGATGAGGTGTTTCATGATTGGTCATTTCTTTTTGGCAGCGCCGGGCGTGATAAGAGTCACCGGTTCGTTTAGCAAAAGTGGAGTCCCGAAAACTGTCTGGGCGTCTCCCTGTTGCTTCATCCATCTGTCGAGGTCTGCGCGCATTTCGGCGAGGCGGGCTGCTTGACCCGGCTCGGCTGCGAGGTTGCGCATCTCGAACGGATCGGCGGTGAGGTCGTAGAGCTCTTCGGCTGGATGCTGGATGGAGCGCCGGACAGTTGCGGCAGCGGCGGGATCGCTCTCCGCAGCAGAAAGCCACGTCTTCCAATACACAAGACCGCTCGGACCCGATGAGCGGGAGATGTGGCTGTGGTGCTGGAATTCGGGGTGCAGATTGCGGACGTATTTCCAATCGCGGGTGCGGACGCTGCGGATGGGATAGACGTTAAAGTCGCCGTCGCCGCTGTGCGTGCTGAAGACGCGGTCGCGATGTGCGGCGGTGGTGCCGCGCAGAATCCCGGCGAACGACTTGCCATCGAGCCCTGCGGGGACTTCGCCACCGGCCAACTCGATAAATGTCGGAAGCAAGTCCGGCCAGCAGACCATGGCGTCGCTGGTCGTGGCGGGCTTGAGATGACCGGGCCAAGCGACGATGAGCGGGATGCGTATCCCGGAGTCGTAGAGCGTCCACTTTGCGAACGGCCACTGCCCGCCATGATCGGCCGTGTATATGAAGATCGTATCGCCTGCGACTTTGTCGCGAACAAGCGCGCGCACTTCACCGAGCAGCGTATCGGATTTGGTGATATCGGTGAGGTAGCGGGCGCGCTCTTCGCGGGTAACGGCGGTGTCGATGTGCGTGGGCGGGATCTTCACGTCGGCGGGCTCATAAGTGAGCCCGGCGCTCCAGACTGTGTGGGGATGCCGTGTGCCGACGAAAAGGCAGAGAGGCTTCGCGGCGTCGCGCGCGCCAAGAAACTTTGCTACGGCTGCCGTACCTTCGAATCCGGGGTTTGGTCCTTCGATGTAGTCGAATCCGTAGTCTTTTGCGTGGCCGTTGTGCGCGATCTTGCCAATCGCGGCCGTCTCGTAGCCGAGATCGCGGAGCAAGGGCGGGAGCGAGGCGACACCGGGATTCTTGGGCTTGTGATTCGGCTCTGCTCCATTGCGCGCCGGCCAGAGTCCGGTGAGCAACGCGGCGCGACTCGGGCCGCAGGATGGCGAGGCGACGAAGGCGTGCGTGAACTTCAGTCCGTCGGCGGCCAGCTTTGCCATGTTCGGCGTGTGGACTTCGGTGGAGCCATAAGCTTGCGAATCGAGCTGGCTGTGGTCGTCGGAGATAAAGACGACGATGTTTGGCCGAGCGGATTGTTTGTCGGCGGCATACGCTCCCGCTATCGAGAGTGCGAGCAGCGTTGCGAGCGCAATGAGAGCTCTCACGGCTTCCACGCAGCGTCTTGAATCTTCTGCAAGCGTGCCACTTCGTCAGCGCGACTTGCGGCGACGTTGGTCTTTTCCAGCGGGTCGGCTTTGAGATCGAAGAGTTCGATTTCCGTCGGTGCGGACGGATAGGCTTTGTCGGGCTTCATCGTTGCGGGAAGGAGAAGCTTGGACCAGCCATCAATGACGACCCGCGTGACGAGACTTTTCGCGGGCTGCGCGAGGTCGAAAATGTCGTGCGTGTAAGCTTCGATGAAAACTGACTTTCGCGCGGTCATCGCGGCGCGGTCCAGTAGGTCGAGTCCGCTCAAATCGCCGGGCGTTTTTGCGTCGGCAATTTTCAAGATCGTGCGTGGAAAATCAACGATGCTTGCGAGCGTCTCGTCGTCGCGCAGTGGCTTCACTTTTCCCGGCCATCGGACAAACATCGGCGTGCGGATGCCGAGTTCGTAAGGCGAGAGCTTCGAGCGTTTTCCGGGACCGTCTGCTGCGCCCCAGCCGTTGTCGGCGAGGTAAAGGATGACGGTGTTTTCCATGAGTTTGTTTTTTGCGAGATGCTCATCGAGCTGGCCGCATGTTTGGTCGAACCACTCGACCATCGCGTAGTATTTCTCGGCAGCGGGCGTGAAGCCTTTGTCTTTATATTTGGCCAGCAACTCCGGCGGCGGATTGTGCGGCTGGTGCGGAAGCATCGGCGCATACCAGACGAAGAACGGCTTTTTCTCAGCCTGCGCGTGGTCGATGAAATCCAGCACCGGAGCCATGCCTTTGCGCCCGATGTTGAGGCCGGCGTCGCCGTGGCGTCCGGCGGTGTCGGTCATTCCATGAGTGAACCCGACTTCGCTAAATGTGGCGTTCCAGAGCTTGCCGCTTTGAAAAGTAAGGTAGCCTGCTTCGGTCAGCGCCTTGGGCAACGTCAGCGAATTGCTCAAGAGCTTTTGCGCGAGCGGGTCGCGCTTTTTGTCGGCGGGAGCATTCGCTTTCACCAAGTCGTTTCCTGTGATTCCGTGTTGGTGCGGGAGTTTGCCAGTCAGCAGACACGCAAGCGACGGCGAGCAGACCGGCATGACGTAGCCGCGCGTGTAGAGCAGGCTCTGCGCGGCCATGCGGTCGATGTTCGGAGTCTTCGCTACTTCGCTGCCCATGAAGCCGTAGTCGGGGAAACCGTGGTCGTCGGAGATGATCAGGATGATGTTCGGCTTTGCTGAGTCAGCGCCTTGGACCGTGGTGCAGGCGAGAAACAGCAACGATAAGAATATGCGAATGGAGTTCATGATGATTTGGAAATTGGATAGCGCAGACGGAATGGCCCTCGCAGTATAAATTGTTCGCTATTCAGCCCGCTCAGGCTGCGCTTTCCGGTTCCTTCGCGGTTGTTCCTTCGGCGGGTCTTGCAACGCAAGTTCGTGAAACTCCTGCGCGCGCTTTTGCCACGCTGCTTCGAGTTCTTTCACTTTTTCTGGATGGTCCGCCGCGAGGTTTTTGGTCTCCGAGCGATCCTTGCTCATGTCGAATAGCTCCCACGGCGATCTGTGATTGGCGACGAGCTTCCAGTCGCCGACGCGGATGGCGCGATGGTCCTCATGGTTCCACCAAAGGTAATCGCGTTTCACCATGCCATCCCGCGCGAAATCAGGGACGAGGCTCTTGCCGTGTATCGGCGGCACGGCGAGGTCGGCGACGGTCTTTGGCGGTGTGGTTCCGGTGATTTCCAAGACGGTCGGGACGAGGTCGATCAAATGGCTCGGATTCCCGCGAAGCTCTCCGCGCGCTTGGATTCCTGCGGGCCAGCAGACGATGAAGGGTGTGGCGATTCCGCCTTCATGGTTCCACGATTTATGCAGGCGAAACGGCGTATTTGCCGCGCTCGACCAGCCGGGGCCGATGCCGAGATAGCGGTGCGCGGAGCCCATCGGAGCCTTTGGGTCTTCGCCGAGCCCGCGGATGATTTGCTCTGCCGATGCGCCGTTGTCGGACACGAAAACAACCATCGTGTTTTCGAGCACGCCCATCGTTTTGATCTGCGCAAGCACGCGTCCAATCTCGATATCCATGCGGTGAATCATCGCGGCATGAACGGACATTTTTGCGGCTTGGAATTCCTTCTGGCTGGCTGTGAGGCTGCTCCACGGAACGGCGTGTCCGACTTCGTCCGGGCCGATGCGGCTGTGCAGTGCAGACTCCGGTAAATTCCAGCCCGGCACGATCGCAGGTTCGAGCGGGGAGAGCGCGCAATCCACGATGCCCTGCTTTTTCATCCGCGCGAGACGTTCGTCGCGGATGGCGTCCCAGCCGGATGTGTAGTGGTCTTTATAAACAGCGATGTCCTCCGGCGGTGCATGGATCGGGAAGTGTGGAGCGTGGAAAGCGAGATACTCAAAAAACGGCTGCGCAGCATGTTTCTCCGCGTGCTCTTTGAGGTGCTTGATCGCGAAATCCGCAATGGCGACGGTCGAGTAATAACTGCCGTCCACTTCGCCAGCGGGCAGCACAACGTTGTCCTCCGCATGGCCTTTGGCGGAGAAAAATCCCTGTCCGTTTCCGCTCTCGTAGGAATGGTCAAAGCCGTTGTCGAGCGGCCTGCCGTCCACATGCCACTTGCCGGAATGATACGAGCGGTAGCCCAGCGGCTTCAAATGCACGGGCAGCAATTGCGCCCACCGCGGACGCACGCCGGAAGTCCCGGCGACGCCGAAGCCCGGTGGAAACTTCAAGTCCATCGACTTATCCCGCCGCACCGCTTGGGGGTAATATCCGGTGAGAATGGCCGCCCTGGAGGACCAGCAGCGCGCGGTGTTGTATGCCTGTGTAAAGCGCAAGCCCTGCGAGGCGAGGCGGTCGAGGTTGGGCGTTTTTATCTCCCCGCCGTAGCAGCCCGCGTCCGAAAACCCCATATCGTCCGCGACGATAAAAAGGATGTTGGGCCTGCTCGAAGGCTCAGCGGCCCGGCACTCGGTGCGTAGGGTGAAAAGCAGGGTTGCAATCGCCGCGATGCGAACGAAACGGGTGATGGAGAAGATGATCGGATGAAGCATGAGTTCGCGAATAAATGGACGTTCCCTTTGGAATGGCGGAGGCCGCCGAGATCGAGACAATAAAAAGGCAATCGCTGCGGGGACAATTTGCCCGTGGCAATCTTGTGCAACGTCGGTTGCCCTTCACGCCGCGCCCATCACCACGCCCTCACTGAGCGGCGGTTTTCACGTCTTCTGCTGCGAATTTACGGCGAAGACGATGAAGTGTTTTTTCGACGGCACACTTGTGCAGTCCGTCGATGCGACGCAATTACCCACGCCAGCCCGTGAGGCAATGAATCAGTTGCCCTTCTTCTTCAGTTTCGGCTTCGGGCGACGGCTGGTTTTTTCGGGGAGCATTTTGAGGCGGCGCTCGATCCCGTCGTAGAAGACTTCGGCGGTGGTGCGGATTTCGGGGGCGATATTTTGCAATGCGCGACGATCCCCGATGTGCAGCGCCCGCAATGCTTCCACCCACGGGCGAAGCCGAGCGGTGGTATCGCCAAGCTGGTCGAGAAAAGTGAGCAATTCGGCTCCGTAGTTGAGGTGCAAAAACACGGCGCTGGCACGGAGCCAGTCGTCGGGAAATCCTTTGCTTTGCGTGTTGATTGCTCTCGTGATCGCTTCGCGTGCGATGCCCCAATTGAATTCGTAAGCTGCGATGAGCGCCGCGCCAAATTGGGAGGATTCGGGGTTGTCGCTCAGCGAAGCGGGGCCTTCGTTCAGGCTAGAATCGTGGGAATTCGCGGGTTCGTAGAAGCTCTCCAGAAAGCGGGTGAGGAATTCGACTTCGCGGCGCTGGCGGCGGGAGGCGCTGCGCATGAGGAACCAGATATTGAAAAATCGCTCGGACAACATGTAGCCGATTCGGATGTCGCCAAATAGCTCGGTGCGCTCGATGACGCCGGTTTTTTCGAGCCGGTCGAGCTGTGCGCCGATGGTTCCGGCGGGGAGTCCGGTGTTGATGGCGAGCTTTGCGGCGGTGACGGGATCCCAATGATTTGCGATGGCACTCGTGATGACTTGTTGCTGCGGCGTGAGTTCCTCGAAGCGGGCTTTGTAGAGCGGTGTGACGCGATCAAGCAGTCCTTCGAGATCGCCGAAAACCGTGGGCGCGAAGTCTTCCGCGTAGAGGAAAAAAAGCGTGAGCGTCGTGCGGGGATTTCCGCCGGTGAGCTGGCGCAAAACCTTGAGCCGTGCAGGATGCTGGAGCACGCGCTGCCGCACATCGTCGCGCTGGGCTGCCTCGGCCAAATGGAGGAGTAAATCGCGCATTTCGGTTTCTTCGAGCGGGCGGAGGTAGTGGACTTTGAACTGGTCGTAGAACGCTGCGCCGTAGTCCTGACTTTGCGGCGGCGGCGTGGGGCTGGCTCCGACGAGAATCGGACTGCCGGGCCGCATGAGCAATTCGCGGAGACTGTGTTGCTGGCCGTTGTCGAGTCGCTCGAAGACGAGCTGCAAATTGTCCACGAGCAGGACGGGGCGCTGGCCGGTCGTTTGTGCGGCTTTGATGAATGCAGCATACACTTCGTCGGCGAACGGCTGGTCGTCTTTCACGGCGCGGAGCCCGGCAGATTGGAGCTTTGCGACGGTCGCATCGATCTCCACGACGGATGCGGTGTCCTTTAACGCCTCTCGTGCATCAGCCAAAGAATCGAGGCAGTTGAGCCAGAATTTCGAGAGCCGATCCACGGCGTATTGTTCCTCGGCAAAAACGAGCGGGATGAATCGCTCGGAAAGCTCAGCCTTCGTCCGCAGCTCGGCGGCGATGCGGGCGAGGAGCATGGTTTTTCCCATTCCGCGCTGTCCGACGATGAGATGATGCTGCGCACGGCTCTTCGGTTTTTCCGCAGCAAGATCAGCGACGATGCGCTCGAACTGCTGCATCCGCGCGGCAAACGCAGCGATGATCTTTTCCGGTGCGACGCGTCCGGTGTTGTAGAGCGAGATTTCGTGGAGGGCGAGGATGGGTAGTGGTTTCATCGGACTTCGCGGCGGTGCCAGTATTCACGGAGCAAAAAGGAGCGGAAAGTGTAGCTGCCTTTGCTTTCCAAAACGTATCCATCGCGCTGGAGCATGAGCAGGAGCCTCGCGAGCTGATCCTCGATTGCCGCTGCGTCTGCGGACTGTCGGGTGCTCATCAGCGCGTTCAACAGTTGCGCCCGACTTCGCCCATTCGGATGCTGGCACAGGTGGCGCAGCGCATCCTTCGCAGCAGTGGCGTCGCTCTGGCCAAACTGCTCGTCGAGTCGCTGTCGCCAAGTATCGAATTGGCTCAAATTATTGGGCGACAACAGCTGCTGAAACGCTGACTCCACGGCCTCGGCGTCCGCTTTCGTGCTGCCGGAATCCACCAGCGCATGAAAGACGATCTGCAAGTGGTGAGGCAGCGGCCAGCCGACTCGCTCAATGATCAGCCGCCGCTGTTTTGGCGCGAGCGGCAGACTATTGCTGTCGCCCAATTCTTTGAGAAAACGATCCGCCTCTTCAGCCGTAAGTGCCTCCAAGCTCAAGCTCGTGAGGTCGTTGATCGTCTTTCGGAGATTCCGGTCATCCACGAAGCTGTCGAGCCCGATGGAGCCGAGGAAAATCCAGCGGACATTTTGCCGATAAGTCTGCCGCAAAGCCCGCAGCCAATGAAGCAAGCGGCTCACTCGCTCGGTGCCGTGCTCATCTTTGCCCAACGCGAGAAGGAGTTCGGGCATTTCATCAATTGCGAGCAGCACGGGTTTCCCGCCGCTTTCGATCTTGCGGAAAATACTCTCCAGCGCACGCCCGATGGTGCTGTGGTCCGGGTCTTCGGCGGCACCCATTTCCATATCCACTCCAGCGGCACCGACTTTCATCCCGCTGAACGCCTGTCGCACTTTTCGAAAGACGAGCGACACGCGACCGAGTGCTTCCGGGTGAAGCCCGCTTTCCGTGAGTCCATCCACGAGGCGTTCCGCGAAAGCGAGTTCATCGTGGCAGCCTTCGACATTCATGAAAACGGCAGATCGGCCCGCCGCACGCTCCAGTTCGCAAAGCCGGAGGACGAGCGAGGTTTTCCCGACTCGCCGTGGGGCCGTGAGGAGAAGGTTCGCGCCATTGGCAAGCTCGCGTTCTAGCCGCGCAAGGTCGCGAGGCCGGTCGAAAAAGTCGGTGCGCTCAACTGGTGAGCCAGTGATATTTCTCATGACGGAGCAGAGTCATATAATTTTACGTTTAAGTAAAGATACAAAGTTGTATTTTAACAAACAGTTTTATTTCGGCAGCCTCTGGTATGAAATAGCAGGCTGTCGGAAGATCCGACCGGGTTACGAAGATGAAGATCGGGTTTGCAGAGGGACGGGTGTGACTAAAAGTGGAAATGCTCAAGTGAGCACGCTTGCGTAGTGGCGCACGCGGCCCTCCGCGTGCTTCCCCCACGCGAAGCGCATTATTCTCGGTGGAACGCCTCATTGGATCAGCGCTTCGCGGTTAGCAGTGTCACGCAGAGGGCTGCGCGAGCCACGACTCGTTTACCCCTCGCTTTTTCTTGAGAATCTAGTGTTTCACAAACCGTTTCAGAGGTCACGGGGCCGAGACGGCCCCGCTACTAACAAAGCAGAATTAATCACACCCGGCACTCGGAGCGAAAACAAACCGGCCTCCGACGCAGTGCGCCGGAGGCCGGAAATAGTTTACCGATCGCCGCGGAGATTATGCGTTGCGGCGGCGGCGTTGCAGGCCGAGAAGCATTCCGATTCCGCTGAGCAGCATCATTGCGCTGCCGGGTTCGGGCACGGCGGTGAGGACGACGTCGTTGCCGTCGCCACCAGCGTAGTTGATGGTGAACTCTTGCCCTCCGTTGAAAACAGACGCGCCTCCTGGCAGTCCGGCGAATGTGCCGGCAACCGAGTCGCCAGTAATGCCATCCCCGTCATTGAGGATGAGGGTAAAGGTATCGGCGATGCCGGTGTAGGTGTAGGCACCGCCGAGCGTGAGGGTGGCATTTGCCAGCGTCACAGTTCCGGTGACACTGAGTTGGTCATACTGCGCGCCCACCGTGGTGCCGTCGATCTCAGCACCGAGGGTGGTGCCGATGCCCATTGTGAAGTTGCCTGCGATGCTCAGGATGCCGGGGCTCGCTCCAGGGTTGATGGAACCGCCATTGA
>JAYTMG010000565.1:0-14468 GCA_043728745.1 Verrucomicrobiaceae bacterium | reverse complement strand
GTTCGAGCGCTGGAAAAGGAAGATCGAGAAGATTGCCGACGGTATTCAACAAGCCGGAGTGTAATGCGCAAAACCGGCGCGCGCGGCAAAAACTTTCATTGGGGCTTTGGTGAACTAAGGATTTGGCAGAGCGGCTCGGGCTGATATGGACGCGGCGTATGAAACTAACGTCCTGCCTTTTTCTCGCCGTCACACTTTCTGCGCTCGCAGATGCCACGAAGGATTTTGAGATCCGCAAGAATATCGACTACGCCGGCGGCGGAAATCCCCGGCAAATGTTGGATCTTTTCCTGCCGTTGAAGAAGGCGGATAAGCCGCGCCCGCTGCTCGTTTACATCCACGGCGGAGGCTGGGAGGGCGGCTCGAAGAACGAGGCCGGAGTGCTGCCGCCGCTTATCACGGACGGAAATTACGTCGGCGCATCCGTCGGCTATCGGCTCACGGATCAAGCGCACTGGCCCGCGCAGATTCACGATTGCAAGGCCGCCATCCGCTGGCTGCGCGCGCATTCTGCAGAATACGGGATCGATCCCGAGCGGATCGCGGTTTACGGGATTTCTGCGGGCGGACATTTGGTGAGTCTGCTCGGAACGACCACCGGCGACGGGCCCAAGGAACTCGAAGGCGACATCGGCGCAAACGTGGGAGTTTCCACGAAAGTGGCGTGTGTGATCAATTTTTGCGGCCCGTGCGATTTCATCACGTTTGCGGGAAAAGGTAGCGAGATCAGCGTGGAGTCGCCCGGCACCGCGATCACGAAACTGCTCGGCGGGCCACTCAGCGAAAACAAAGCCGCCGCCGTCGCCGCCTCGCCAGTGACACACATCACGAAAAACGATCCGCCTTTTCTCCACATCCACGGAACTAAGGACGTGCTCGTGCCATACGATCAAGCAACGCAGTTCGACGCTGCGCTGGAAAAGGCCGGTGTCCGCAGCACGCTCCTCACCGGCACCGACGGCTCGCATGTGTTTTTCTCCGCGGAACTGGTCGGGCTCATGAAGACTTTCCTCGCGCATCATCTCCTCGGCGAGAGCAAGGACGCGCCCGAGGGACCGGTAGCAATCAAGTAACGGGGTTAAAAGTGGATGCGCAAAGTAAGACAGGTTTCCAACCTGTCCCAGCGGGCCTGTCACGAACACCTCGCCCGTGAGTGCGAGCCCGACAGTTTGGAAACCTGTCCTACTTTCGCTGCTCCGGTCGCCCGGATTCTACTTTTAATCTCACCCGAATTAAAATTCGACATCCGGAAGGGTGGAGGCGCAGAATTTGCGACATTGATGAATCGAAGGTTGCGCGATTTGCGCCATCCCGTAACATCAAGGTGTCGTTTTGGACTCACAGGTCCGGAACTTCGTCATTTTCACCGAAACAACTGATTCTTCTATGGCTACTTCTGCAAAATCCACGGACATTTCCAAACCGGACTTCGGCAAGTCTCCCATCAATGCTCGCATGTCTGCGGAGCAGAAAATCAAACTCCTCACCGGCATGGTGCGCATCCGCTGCTTTGAGAACGAATCGGTGCGGCAGTATTCGCAGAGCAAAATGGGTGGGTTTCTCCACGTCTATAATGGGCAGGAAGCCATCGCGACGGGCTGCGTATCTCTGATGGGTGACGACGATCACGTCATCACGGCCTACCGCGACCACGGTCACGCCCTCGCAGCGGGAATGTCTATGAATGAGTGCATGGCGGAGCTTTTCGGCAAGGCGACAGGTTGCTCGAAGGGCAAAGGCGGCTCGATGCACTTCTTCGCGCCGGACAAGAATTACTGGGGCGGGCACGGAATCGTCGGCGGTCAAACGCCGCTCGGCCTCGGGCTCGCATACGCTCTGAAATACAAAGGCGTGAAAGGCGCGGCGATGTGCTTTATGGGCGACGGCGCGGTGAACCAAGGCTGTCTTTACGAGAGCTTGAACATGGCGTCGCTCTTCAATCTGCCCGTTATTTATATCATCGAAAACAACGGCTACAGCATGGGCACGAGCTTGGAGCGCAGCAGCGCCTTCAAGAGCTGCCTCGCTGAGCGCGCCGCAGGATTCAATATCGAGTGGGCGCAGTGCGCAGGCACCGACATCTACGAAGTCCGCGCCAGTGTGCAAACCGCGCTGGACCGCGCGCACAATGAGAGTCGCCCGACGATGCTCGAAATCGACACCTACCGCTACTACGGGCACTCCGTCGCCGATGCGAAACACAACGTCGTCGGCGGCTACCGTGAGCGCGAGGAAATCGAATTTTACAAAAAGAACCACGACCCAATCAACGTCTTCAAAGCTAAGCTCATCGCCGAGGGCGTACTGACCGAGGAGCAGTTCGAGGTCATCGACGAAGCCATGAAAGCCGAGGCCGCCCAAAGCGCCGAGTTCGCCGACGAAAGCCCGTATCCAGAGGTATCGAGCATTCAGGAAGACGTTTACTACGAAGTGGACCGCCAGACGGAAGCGGGGCGGACTGGGAAGCATTTTTTCAACGACTGATGAAAGTCGAAACCGAACGCGAAACTGATGGTCGCTGGATCGCCGAAATTCCAGCAATCCCCGGCGTGATGGCGTATGGAGATAGTCGGGAAGAGGCGGTGGCGCACGTCGAGGCGCTGGCGCTGCGGGTGCTGGCAGATCGACTTGAGCACGGCGAATCAGTTACGGAACTAGAGGAGGTCTTTACGGTAGTCGCATGAGCGCGTGGGGCTCGGCCAAAGCGCGAACGGTTCTGCGGGCATTATTGCCCATCGGCTGGATCATTAAGCGCGAAACGGGCGGCTTCCATAAAATTCTCAGCCCCGTCGGCTGGCCGGACTACGTATTTTCGTTTCACGACGGCGTAGAAATCGGACCAGCGATGCTATCGAGAATCTCAAAGCAAACAGGACTCACACCGAACGACCTTTAATACTGGAATTTCAACTCTCAAACTCTCATCTAAACTATGGCACTTATCGAATACCGCGACGCACTGAACCAAGCCTTTGACGAAGAACTTGCGCGCGATGAAAACGTCGTCCTCATGGGCGAGGAAGTCGCGCAATATGACGGCGCTTACAAGGTCACCAAAGGTCTCTGGAAAAAATGGGGCGACAAACGTGTGATGGATACGCCGATCTCGGAAGCGGCATTCATCGGCATGGGCATCGGCGCTTCGATGCTCGGCATCCGTCCTGTCATGGAGCTGATGTTCTGGAGCTTCGCCACCGTCGCGTGGGACCAAATCATCAACAACGCGGCGCAGGTCCGATACATGAGCGGCGGTCTGATTAACTGCCCGATCGTCATTCGCGGCCCCGCAAACGGCGGCACGAACGTCGGCGCGACGCACTCGCACACGCACGAAAATTTCCTCGCGAATGTCCCCGGCCTCAAGGTCGTCTGCCCGGCAACGGCGTATGACGCGAAGGGTCTGATGAAGACCGCAATCCGCGATAATGACCCCGTGATGTTCATGGAGAACACGCTCCTTTACGGGGAAAAATGGGAAGTGCCCGACGAAGAATACCTCATCCCGCTCGGCAAGGCGGACGTGAAACGCGAAGGCACCGACATCTCGCTCATCGCCCACGGACGCGCCGCGCTCACCGCCCTGCGTGCCGCAGAAATCCTTGCTGCCGAGCACAACATCAACGCCGAAGTCATCGACCTCCGCAGCATTCGCCCACTCGACGAAGAGACGATCCTTGCCAGCGTTCGCAAGACGCACCGTGCGGTCCTCATCGAGGAAAACAAGCCGTTCTGCGGCGTCGGCGCGCAGATTTCCAGCATCCTCATGGAAAAATGCTTCGACGATCTCGATGCGCCGGTTCTCCGGATCAGCTCCATCGACGCACCCGCGATTTACTCGCCGGAGCTCGAGAAAAAGCAGCTCCCGCGTCCGCTCGACATCGTGAACCGCGTCCTCAGCATCTGCTAATGCGCTGGCTCGCTTCGCTGGTTTTCGCAGGTTCCGCGATGGCCGGGAACATCGCGACTTCATCGGTGAATGGC
This sequence comes from Verrucomicrobiaceae bacterium, assembly GCA_043728745.1. Lineage (GTDB taxonomy): Bacteria > Verrucomicrobiota > Verrucomicrobiia > Chthoniobacterales > Chthoniobacteraceae > SXWH01. Next base: position 10,487 of record JAYTMG010000565.1, on the reverse strand, counting down.
GATGCCGTGGTGACGTGGAACGGCGCAGTAGTCTGGCAAGGGCGCACTCAAAACGCCCTGCGAGCCGCAGCAATCACGACCAATGGCCGTGAGCTCGCGGCGGCGTTCGACGGTGAGAAAACAGTATGGGAGAGCGAGCCCGGCGCTGGGCCCACGGTCCGCAATGGCAGGCCCGAGTTGAAAATTCCTGCGGTTCCTCCGAATGGACCGGTCGCGGGAAAGGGGATTGTCACACGATTGGTGAATGGAGAGACGATCCTGGTCTGGCGCGGGCAGGAGGTCTGGCGCGGAACGACGAGTGCGCTGGTGAAATCGAAATCCCGCGCTTTGAACGGAGCGGAAATCGCCGCAGCATTCGACGGCACTCGGATGATATGGGAAAGCGAGCCCGGCGCGGCAGAGCGGCTGAAATAGCCGTTTCAACTTTGCTTTCTGCCCGTATGAAATACGATTCGGGAAATTGGTATCGCAGGTGCTAAATTCTACAGCCCAATGATTTATTTAACCATCCCGAGCTCGAGCCGGTGGAGTGCGAAGTCCCGATGACAATCGCACTGAGTTTCCTCGTGTTTGGATTTTTGATTTCGGTGCTCACCACGCCGTGGGTCATCCGCATTGCCCATCAAGGGATCGGCATGGATGCGCCGACGGAAGGTCGCAAGAAGCAGGAGAAGCCTGTGCCCCGGCTCGGCGGGATGCCCATCATGCTGGCGCTATCGCTCGCATTGATCCTCATCCTTTTCCAAGAGCAGAATAAGGCTTCGGATTGGTTCCCGATTCTCGTGGGCTCGGCGCTGATGTATGCGCTCGGATTGTGCGACGATATCAAGCCCATCGGCGCAAAGAAAAAGCTGATCGGGCAAATCGCGATCGCGTCGTTAGTTTACAGTCTTGGGCTGACCATCGACAAATTCTCCATTCCGCAAATAGGCCAGATCGACCTCGGCGGATGGAGCGCGCCGGTGACGATTTTCTGGCTCATCGCGATTCCAAATATCGTCAATCTCATCGACGGTTTTGACGGACTCGCGGGCGGGCTCGGCTTGTTTATGGCGCTCACGATGGGCATCGTCGGGTATCACTCGCAGCACTTCGCGTTGACATGGTTCTCGTTCACACTGGCGGGGGCGTTGCTCGGTTTTCTCGTGTACAATTTTCCGCCTGCGAAAATTTATCTCGGCGACGGCGGCGCGTATCTCATCGGGTTTGTCATCGGGGCGCTTTCCATCTCGAGCGCGCATAAAGGTTCGGTGGCGGCGGGATTGGTGGTGACGGTCGTGGGTCTCGGGCTTCCGATTTTGGATACGAGCTTCGCGCTGCTGCGGCGGGCGTTTCGCGGGTTCCCGCTGTTTCATGCAGACGACGATCATTTCCATCACCGGCTGGAGCGGCTGGGGTTTTCGAAAGGGCGAATTCTGCTCGGTCTCTATTCGATTTGCGCGGTGCTTTCCGTGATCGGGCTGATGGTGGTTTGGAACCAAGACCCGACCATCCCGCTTGTCGTGGGGCTCGGAGTTTTCTTCCTGCTCGCGATGGCGGTGATCCGGCACTTTCACCGCGTAAAAACATGGGGCGATGCGCACAAGAAAGTCGCACGCGTGCTCAGCCGCCGCGCGGAAAATCGCTACGCACTCCTACAGGCGAAAGTGCTCGTCATCGAAATGGAACGCTGCGATTCAGCCGAAGAATTCTGGGCCGTTTTTAACGACACAATGCGGAGAGTCGGGTTTGTGGAGGAAGGCGAGGTGCTCGACGAAATCCGAATCGAAATCAAACATAACGGAGCCAAGCCGTGGGTGCTGCACGCCCCGCGGCGCGAAGGGACGGCCATCGAGTGGAAACGAATCGCGGAGGTTTTTCGTCCCGTCTTTGTCTCGGCAATTGATAAATGGAAGAGGAATTAGCGAATAGCCCTGATACGAGGGGAACTCATGGATACACCGATTCCACCAGACGATAACAAACGACGCTCCGGCGAGCGCCGAGCCCGCAAGCGGCGGAGTGCACCTTTGATTCCGCCGGGTGCGATGGCGCGATGGGCTCCCATCGTCGTGTTTACGCTGCTGGTGATACTATCGCCGCTTCTTTTTGGCGCAGCGGACCGCATCGTACAGGTGGGGCTTCTCGTGTTGTTTGCGGTCGGAATTATCCTTCGCCCGCCGGCGTTAATCCCTTTGAGCCAGCGGGCAAATTTCATCATCGTCGCGCTGTTGGGTATCTTACTTCTGAAGGAATTCGCGCCGTGGCAATGGTTTGGCGATGCTCAGTGGAGAAAGGTTTTCGCGACCGAGATGGGAGTGAAATTGCCGTCCACTCACAATCCGGAGCCCCAGCGGGCGCTTGATGCTTTGCTGGCCGGAATCGTCGGATTAGTTTGGTTTCAATGGGCACGGACGCTCGCCTCGGAACGAGGGACACGTCGCGTGCTGGGTTGGGCGCTCTTCGGTGCGGGAGTAGCCGTGGCGGTGGTGTGCTTTGCCATGGGTCGGCGCGAAGTCGATGCCAGTGGCGGGATGATCTACGGCTTTCGCTCAACGACAAGCTGGAGCGGTTGGGGCCCGTTTCCCAACAAGAATCACACGGCGTGTTTCCTCGCGATGTCGTTTCTGGTCGGGATCGGGTGTGTGGCGTGGGCGGCTTTGAAGCGAAGGTATGCGCTCCTCGTGACCGGCTCAATTGGCCTTCTGTTGATCGGTGGCGCGCTGCTCGCCAGCCAGTCGCGGGGCGGGCTCGCCGTGGCGCTGGGCGGTGGACTGGCTGTTTTCGCAACGTTCGTCCTCGTTCGATTTTTCAGTCTGCGCACGCTCGTGATTGTGCTCACGGCCGGAACGCTTTTGCTCACGGGAGTGCTCTTGTTTGGCGGCGATGTGGTCGCGCGGTTTCAGTCGCACGACGCGGGTGGAGTTTCCAACAATCAGCGTGTGGCGATTTGGAAGGACACCTTCTCCATGTGGAAGGATGCCCCGCTTTTTGGGCACGGTCTCGCGACTTTCCCCCGGCTCTTCCCGATCTACCAGACGGTGAATCTGGACGGCGCTTTCGCACCGCATCCGGAAAGTTCATGGCTCGCCTGGATGGCTGAAGTGGGGGTCGTCCCGCTGCTCATGGTGGTCGCTGCCCTTGGCGTTTTCGTCGTCACCAATGTTCGTGCGGTTCTCGCGCATCGCGGTGGTTACTTCATCAGCATCGGTGCGCTTGCCGGGTTTGCCGGATTTCTTGCGCACTGTGCCGTCGATGTCCCGGGACATCGCTGGGGTACCGCGATTTTCGCCCTCGCACTGCTGGCAGTAGCGTCCCCGGTGCGAAGCCCGGATGAGCCTATTCCTCCGTCCTCGCGACTGAGCGCGGCAGTGCCGGTGGCGGTGGCTGCATTCTGGGTGCTCCCGTTTCTGGGCTTGGGCCCGATTTGGTCGCCAGTGGAGCGGCTCATTATGGCGGAGCGCGAGAGTGCATACACCGCCGGTCGTCCCGGAACGAAGGCCCGCCCGACGCTGGAAGAATGGCAGGCGCTGGCCGCGTATTTTCCGCTCGATTGGGAGGTCCAGCAAAGCACGGCCAGACGCGAGCTGGAGAACCAAATCCCGCTCATGCGAGCTCGCCGTCCGGTGAACCCGCAGTGGCAATGGCGTTTTGAAGTCGTCTCCCGTCTCACCCCGAGTCTTTATCGCGAATCCATGCAGGCGGCGTATGACACGGCACCTGCGTCCAAGGGGCTCGCCATCGGTTACTGGCAGCAAGCCGTGGATAAAGCGCAGTTCGCGAAGACGGACATTTTCCGCATCGCCATCGAGGAGACGCGATCATTCCCCACGGCCACGGGGCTGTGGGATATATTCTGTGCGGAGCGGCCGGAACTTCTCCTCACTTATGCGTCCTTGCTTGTGGAGGCGCTTCGCAGGCCGATTGAGGAGTCCCGCGAAGAATTCGATCTATGGTGGGAACAGCGAGCGCTCACTGCGAATCTCACTGACGAAGAGCGCATCACCTTCAATCGATGCGGTTACTACTGGGCCAATTTGGAGCAGGTGGATCGATGGATCAAAAGGCACGGCGCCCGTCGCAAGCTCGATTATCGCCATTGGGCCACGCTGCTTCACAAACTGGGCGATGACTCGCGAGCATGGGATATTTTGAGCGGCGTAGAGAAGGAGTCCAAGCCGATCGAGTTGCCTCTTGGGGGCACCATCGCTTCCGCCCGTGAGCTGTTGATCAATGCGCCGGATAACTTCAGCAGCATCGCCGGACTTGTGAGCGCGCTCGAAAAAGCCGGCGAAATCGCCGAGGCGCGTCAGATCGTTTTCAGCACGGCCCGACGCCCCAACGCCCCGATATGGTTTCGCAGCAAATCCGCATTTGCCCTCGCAGCGGAAGGTAAAACGAACGCTGCAGTCGAGCTCATGCTCCAGTAGTTCCGGCCCGTCTTACAGCTTGCCGAGCATGTCGAAAATCGCGCCGAATTTTGCGGCTGCTTTTTCTTCGGCGACGGGGGCGTTGAGGATCGTTCCCACGTCGAGATGCTCGATCAGCTCGGGGTCGAGCTCTTTCAAAAAGCTGCTGGAAATACACGGTGAGGCGCTTCCGTATTTCATGCGCTGCCGGCACCAAGTGAGCGAGAGCGTGCGTTGCGCGCGGGTGATGCCGACGTAGAGCAACCGGCGCTCTTCGTCCACGGTGCCTTCGAGTTTCGAGCGGTCGTGCGGGATGACGCCTTCTTCGACGCCCATGAGGTAAACGTGCGGGAACTCAAGGCCCTTGCTGGCGTGGAGCGTTATGAGCGTGACCCCGCCTTGGTCGTCTTCTTTGTCTTCGTCGCGTTCCTGGCGGAGCATCATTTCGTCGAGAAATCCTTGCAGGCCCTTGTCGCTGCGGCCTTCGAAAAGCTCAAAGCTGGCGAGGATTTCGCGGACGCTTTTTTCGCGGTCCATCCATTCCTCGGGCGTTTTGCAGGTGCGCTGAAGATCGGCGAGATAGCCGCTTTCTTCGATGAGCTTGCGGAGAACCGCAGGCTGGTTGGAAAGCGGCTCGTGGAGTTTGGTTTCGTGCTCGTCGAGGAACGCTGCAAATTTCTCGATGGCGTTTTGCGTGGCCGGGCGAAGGGCGCCGAGAAAGCGATCGTCGCGCAGGGCTTTGAAGACCGACGTGCGGGTGTGGATGCTGTATTCCGTGGCTTTCTCTACAGTGGTGTCGGAGATGCCGCGTGCGGGCGTGTTGATGATGCGGAGCAGCGCCACGTCGTCATCGACATTGAGCAAGCACGAGGCGTAGGCGAGAACGTCTTTGACTTCGCGGCGATCGAAAAAGCTTTTGCCGCCGATGATGCGATACGGGACGCGGAGGCGGCGGAGGTTTTCTTCGAGCTGCCTGCTCTGCGCGTTCATGCGGAAGAGGATCGCGAAGTCTTCCCATTTTTGGTTCTCGGCGGTTTTGCGCGCGTTGATTTCTTCGGTGATGAATTCGGCTTCCTGCCGGTCATCGGGCATAGCGATGATTTTGACTTTTTCGCCACCTTCTTTCGCGCTCCACAGATTCTTCGGGCGGCGGCGCGGGTTGTTTTTAATGAGGGAGTTTGCTGTGCCGAGAATGAAATTTGTAGAGCGGTAGTTTTGCTCGAGTTTGACGACGGTGGGCGTGGGGAAATGAGCCTCGAATTCGAGGATGTTGGTCACATCCGCACCGCGCCAGCCGTAGATGGATTGGTCGTCGTCGCCCACGACTGCGACGTTCGGGCGCATCCCGGCAAATTCCGGGGAGGCCGGATGCGGCTTGGCGAGGAGCGAGACGAGGTCGAGCTGGAGCCGGTTCGTGTCCTGAAATTCGTCCACCATGAGGTAGCGAAATCGGCGGTGCCAGCGCTCCTGAACGGGCAGGTGTTCGTTGAGCAGTTTTACGGTGAGGAGAAGCAGATCGTCGAAATCGACAGCGTTGAGTGTTTTCAGTTCGGCGTTGTAGCGGAGGAAGACTGCGCCGAGCAGAGTCTTATCGTCCTGAGGTTCGCGCCAGCCGTTATTCTTCGCTTTGCTGATGGCGTTTTTCGCGGCGTGCGGGTCGAGCTTTTCGTCCTTGGATGCCGTGCGGGTGATGATCTTCTTGATAAGCCCCATCTGGTCGCCCTCGTCGTAAATCGAGAAGTTCTTTTTATAGCCGAGTGCTTCGATGTCCTGCCGCAGGATGCGCACGCACAGTGCGTGGAATGTGGACATGGTGACTTTTTTTGCCTGTTCCTCGGGTACGAGTGCGGCAAGTCGTTCGCGCATTTCGGTGGCGGCTTTATTTGTGAAAGTGACGGCCAAGATGCTGTCGGCCGCAATGCCCTGGCTGAGCATGTAAGCGGTGCGCATCGTGATGACGCGCGTCTTTCCGCTGCCCGCCCCGGCAAGGATAAGCAAAGGACCCTCGGTGGTACGCACCGCGAGTTCTTGCTCGGGATTTAAATCGAAGAGTCGGAAGCCGGACATTGGACGAATGAGACAAGCGCCGCACTCCGGCTAGCGCAAGGGAATGTTCGAACTTCCCCGAGGGCATGATTAAAGGCTGGTCCCAAAAGCGAATGCCTGTGTCGCGGAGAGAATGCCCGACGCAATGCTTGAGCCCCCCCCCCGCGAAATGAGTTTGCTCTCCGCGAATCGCTCGCGTTTGCTCTGCGGATGCGCACCGCCATCTTCGTTCTCGCCTCAATCCTCGCAATCTCCGGGTGCGACCAGAAAAAACCCACTGCCACGCCACCCCCGCCGATCGTTAAACTCGCCGACGCCGACCTCGCATCTGCGGAAGACTTCGCAGAAAGTATCGTGGCCGCGGCACACGAGGGCGACAAGGCGAAGCTCACTGCGTTGCAGGATCTCGAGTCCGTCTGGAGCGAAAGCATCCGCGACCTCAACGCGCCAAAGAAATACCTCGCCGGTATGAAGTCCGGCTTCATGAGCACCGTGAAATCAAACGGCGGCCTGTTCGGTGCATACATCGGTAAGCCGATCGAGTTCATCCGCGCCCACGAGCGCGACGGAGAAACGGTGCTGCTCATCCGCTTGCGCGAAGAAGCGGGCGGGGCCGGCTATCACGATTTTTTCCTCACCCGATTGCCGGACGGGAAGTTTCTCGTCCGCGACCTCTTCAACTACGCGCTCGGCGAAAGAGCTACCACGCTCATGCAGCGCATCATCGCGCAGTCTGTCGCTGTGGAGACAAAATCGCCCCTTTCCCAAATATTCGGCGGCGCGAAAAGCACCGTAAAAGCCGCCGATCTCGAAAAGGCTTTCGGTTTATCCAAGTTCCTCCAAGCGGGGAAATTTGAAGAGCTTCTCACCACGTCCGAGACGCTTCCCGCCGAGCTTCGCAACGAGCGGTTCGTGCAATTCCTGCGAGTGCAGGCCGCCATGGCGCTCAATGATGAGCCCCGCTATATCAAAGTGATGGACGAGCTCGCTGCGGCGTTCCCGAAAGATCCGTCTGTCGGTTTCATCCTCATGGACCGCCATTTTTTGAAGAAGGATTTCAAGCAAGCGCTCCGGTCCGTGGACGATCTCACAAGGCAATTGGGCAACGACGCTTTCCTCGCCAGCCTTCAGGCGACGTGCTTGATTGCACTCGACCAGTTCGACGACGCCGAAGCGGCAATCAAGGCGGGTCTCGCAGTCGAGCCCGGCGATTTCGCCATCCGGATGGTGCGGGTCGATCTGCTCGCGAAAAAGAAAGACCACGCCGAAGTGCGCAAGCTCCTCGAATCGCTCCACGCCGAGTTCGACCAAGTCATCGACCCCGCCAAAGCCGAGGAAGCAGGACTAAAGGAATTCTTCGAAAGCCCGGACGGCAAGGCATACACCGAGTTCCTCAAAAAAGCGGGCGAGATCTAGTGCTCTGTCAGTCGTCGTCTGACGGTAAACCAGCGTGTTTATCGGCGGTGATTTGTGACGGGTGAGAAGTGATTAGTCGCAAGCGGGAAAATCACGCCAGCACGCTTGCGTTTCGTCATTCGTCATTCGTCATTCGTCATTCGTCATTCCCCCACCGACTCACCATCGGCTTAGCGAAACGACTTCCGTTGCGGCTTGCGGTCGTGCTTGCCGAAGGGGCGTTTTTGCTGGCGCGCGGGCGGGCGCACTGGCTCGGGCTCGGGGAGCGGGTCGGGGTTGAGGCGGGCGATGTAGATGACGTGCTCGAAGCGCTTGGCTCGCTCGTGGGATTTGCACGGGATGGCGGTGGCGAGGAATCCGGCGCGGCCGAGTTGCTCGACGAAGTAGCGTTCCTCGGTGGCGGCCCAAAAGGCGACTTTGCCCTCGGGCTTGAGGGCGCGTGAGATGATGCCGAAGCCGCGGCGGTCGTAGAGTCGGGAATTGCCGGGCTGGACGAGGGAGGTGGGGCCATTATCGACATCGAGAAGGATGGCGTCGTAGGTCGCGGGTGGCGCTTGTTTGAGCACGGCGAAAACGTCGCCGATGACGGTCTTCACGCGCTTATCGTCGAGCAGTGCGCCGTTGATGTGGCGGAGGTGTTCGCGGTTCCACTGGACGACGTCGGGGAGGAGTTCGGCGACTTCGACGATGGAGTCTTTGCGCACGAAATCGAGCGCGCGCCGCAGGCTGTAGCCGAGCCCGAGCCCGCCGATGAGGACGCGTGCGCCGGGTGTGCGCTCAAGGTTTTTGCACGGCAGTTCTGCGAGCAAGAGCTCCGATGAGGTGGACGTCGTGCTCATGAGCTGGCGTCCGTTTAGCTTCAGGAAATACTCGCCGTCGTGTTCGTGGAGCGAGAAGTTCGAGCCGTCGGGCGTGCGTGTGGTGCCAAGTGTGCGAAATGGTTTCAATGTCGCGTCACCATGTCAGTTCCGGGGAATTGAGCACGAAGGAAATGCGGCGCGCTGTCTAAGCCCCACGCGGCAGCAACGACAGAATCTTTATGAAGATGGGCCAGACAATGTATCCGCCGCTGTAAAACGCGATGAACATTCCTGCGAGGGCGACTTGCGGCTGGCGGATGAAGTGCTGGTATTCCTCGGCTTTGCTGCCTTTCAAAAAGAACAGCGGGATGGCCGAGCCGTCGAGCGGCGGAATGGGCAGGAGATTGAAAATAAGGAGGATGGTGTTGAGCATGAATGTGATGAACATCACGACGCCGACCATGCCCCAAACGCCGGTGACTTCCTGAATCGGGGATGCATCAAAGTAGCCGGCGCGTACGCCGAATGAGAGCACGATAAATGAGAGGACGACGAGGATGAGATTCGCCGCAGGTCCGGCCATGGACATGATTGCGCTGCGCTTCGGGTAGTTGAGCGCCCAATGAGGATCATACGGTGCGCTGGCCCAGCCCATCATCCACCCGTTGGCCATGTAGCTGATGATCGGCACGACGACGAGGCCGATGGGCTCCCGCATAATGTGCGGAATGGGGTCGAGCGAAACCTGCCCGCCGCGATGCGCGGTATCGTCGCCGAGTTTGTATGCGGCCCATGCGTGCGCGGCTTCGTGAAAGACCGTGGAATAAAGGAGGACGACGTACCAGACGATTCCGTGTGTGAGATTTGGCTCCATGTCTCCCGCAGATACTCTATGGCGGCGGTGGATTGCGAGGGAAAGGCGAGGGGAGTGACGATTTGAGCGCTACGGAATGTTTCGCTTCACGAGCACGCGCCCGTCGGTGTGAGTGGAGGCTTCTCCTTCCGTGAGGGTATCAGTGCCGCCGCGTCCGTTGGCGATGACTTCGGCGACAAAATGGACCGCGTTATTCCCGGTGCCTCCGATGAGGAATGTATCGACATCGCGGCCGCCAGTGAGTGCGACGTCGCTGTTGAAGGTCGATTCGCCGATCTGGCTTTCCTGCTCGATGAGGAACCGGTTCGCTCCGTCGCCAAGGTCGGCGTTGAAGCCGAGCTGAACGGTCGTTTGGTCCACCTTCAGCGTGGTCGCGCCAATCCCGCCAGTGATGTCGATGGCTCCCATCGCGTCGATGCCGTTTAGGGCGATGCTGGCGGCTCTGCCAAAGGTATCTTTGGTGACGATGCGTAGATCGCCGCCGAACGTGGTGTCGGTGACGGAGACGCTTGCGGAGCGTCCGGCGGATGTGACGATACTGACTGGCTCTGAAAGTATCGCATTCGCAGAAAAGACGGCTGAAGTCGCACCGCGCAGGGAGATGCTGCCGCCGATGACTTTGAGGTCGGATGTGTGGATGGAAACCGTCTGGCTGGCCGTGAGACCTCGCGAATTGAGCGCGATCGCGCCGCCGATACTGAAATCGGTGCCGCTCGCTGTAATCGCCTGTGTGTGCTCGGTAGGGTTCGTGGCGGAAAACCGAACATCGCCGACGATGTCCAAAGTGTCCGTGGTGCCGGTGAGGATCTGCTGCACGCGGTCGCCCGTTCCGGCGGTCATTTTTAATGAGCCGAGAATCGAGATTTTTGCCACGCCGCTGATGCTCTGTTCGATGGTGACCGAGCGCGAGCCGCTCGACAGAATCGAGAGATCTTCGGAGACCGAGAGGTCGGCGATCCCGGA
>JAYTMG010000564.1:0-8695 GCA_043728745.1 Verrucomicrobiaceae bacterium | reverse complement strand
TGAATCCCGACGTAACGGACCTTTTCGCATTCCGTTTTGAGGACTTCACGCTCGAAGGCTACGACCCGCATCCGGCGATCAAAGCCCCGATCGCGGTGTAGGGAAGAGGCAGATCGCGGGTAGGGTGGGCGTCCCGCCTACCGATTCGGGCGTCCCGCCTGAATCATCGAACGCACAAGGGACTCGATACTCGCGAAAGGCACGCCCGAATACTCCACCGGGCTCTGCGCAAGGTATGTGGATAGCGCGCAGGGAAATTACGCCGAAGGCGTTGCATCATTCAGCCCAAGGTTGCCGCGAGGAACGAGCGGCTACCTTGGGAGCGTGTCATAAACATGTTTTACCCCGCAGGGGTTTCATCAAAACGCGCCACGGATGAAACCCCTGCGGGGTAAATACGGCATGCCCGTTGCCCCAGCGTAGCTCGTTCCTCGCAACGCTGGGCTGAATGATGCAACGCCTTCGGCGTAACTCTGCGGGCTATCCACATGCGGATGCGAAGCATCTTTGGACTGCGTGCAGCCTGCTGCCGCTTTTCTCAGCCAGCCTGCTGGCGGTGAGTAGGACGGATGCCCCGCGACACTCAACGCCGCGTACACGCGAAGGCCGCTCTGCTTCTGGATGCCAAAAAGACTCATCGCCAGCAGGCTGGCTGGGGAAAGCGGCAGCAGGCTGCCGCAGTCCAAAGGCTTCGCCGCTCGGTGGGCACGTTCACCGCCCTCCCGCGTGAGGTCACTCCCACAGCCGGGACGGGCTGTGCCACATTCTTCGCAAGCTCGCGGAAGATTGTATTCACTCCCGCGCCGCAGCCTGCCATCGTCCGCGCCGATGTCTTCACTGCTTTCGATTGTTGTCCCTGTATTTAATGAGGAACGCAATGTGCCGGAGTTTTTGCGTCAAATGACGCCGATCCTTGCGGGGCTGGGGATGGAATATGAAATCATCTTTGCGCTGGACCCGTCGCCAGACCGGACGGAGGAGGTGGTGCTCGAAGCTCGCAAGGCGGATGAGCGGGTGAAGCTGCTCAAATTTTCGCGGAGGTTTGGTCAGCCGATGGCGACGCTGGCGGGGATGCAGTATGCGCGGGGCGCTGCGGTGGTGGTGATGGATGTGGATTTGCAGGACCCGCCGGAGTTGGTGCGCGAGCTGGTGGAGCAGTGGCGCGGCGGAGCGGATGTCGTCCTGGCGCAGCGGCGGACTCGCGATGGAGAGACGGCGCTGAAGCGGCTCACGGCGTGGCTCGGGTATCACGTCATTAAGCGCGTGGCGGAGGTGAACATCCCGCCGAATACGGGCGATTTCCGGCTGATGAGTCGGCGTGTGGTGGATGAAGTGGTGCGGCTGAAAGAGTGCCACGGATTCCTGCGCGGGATGGTGGCGCTGGTCGGGTTTAAGCAAGTAACCGTGCAGTTCGACCGGCCTGCGCGCTTTGCGGGGGAGGGGAATTACAATCGGTTTTTCGGTTCGCTGCGCATCGGGTTTAACGGAATTTTTTGCTTCTCCACGGCGGCGCTGAAGATGTCCACGATGGTGGGGTTTTTCATCGCGGCTTGTGCGATGCTGGTGGGGTTTGTGTATTTTTTGATGAAGCTGAGCGGCTTTCCGTTTCCGCTGGGGAATCCGACGATTGTCATTCTGGTGCTGTTCATGGGCGGGGTGCAGCTCATCGGGATCGGCATCCTCGGCGAGTATGTCGCGCGCATTTATGAAGAGGTGAAACAGCGCCCGAAATTCATCGTCGAACGCGCGGAAGGCATCGACCTCGGCGCATCTTCCAAACATATTTGATTTATGTCCGTGCCACAAAACACCATCGCCATCGTCTATGATTACGACCAGACGCTCTCACCGAACTACATGCAGGATGAGGTCCTTTTTCCTGCGTTCGGGATCGACTCGGGGAAGTTCTGGGCGCGGTGCCAGGCGCTGGTCCGGGACGATGGATATGACAGCGAACTTGCCTACCTGAAGGCGCTGCTGGATTGCCTCGACCTCGACCGCCCGACGAACGCGCGGCTGCGGGAACTCGGCGCGGGGCTGAAGTTTTACCCCGGCCTGCCGGAGATGTTCGACGAGATGCGCACTGGGCTTTTGCGGCCGGAGCACGAGGCGCTGGGGATCAATGTGGAGCATTATATCATCAGCAGCGGGCTGAAGGCGCTGATCGATGGTTCGCGAATCGCGCCGTATATAAAGGCGGTGTTCGGCTGCGAGTTTGCGGAGGACAAGAGCGGGCATATTGTTTTCCCGAAGCGGGTCATCAGCCACACGCAGAAGACGCAGTTCCTTTTCCGCATCAACAAAGGGCTGCTCGACTACACGCAGGACGTGAATGACCACATGCCGCCGGAGATGCGGCCCGTTCCGTTTGACCACATGATTTATGTCGGCGATGGCCCGACGGACGTGCCGTGTTTCACCGTCGTCCGCCAACAAGGCGGGCACGCGATCGCGGTTTACAATCCCGTCGATAAATCGCGGAACAGCTTCCGCAAGTGCTATCAACTCGTGGGCACGGCAGACCGCGTCCGCCACATCGCGCCGGCGGATTACCGCGCGGGCAGTCATCTGCGGCTGCTGCTGGATCAAATGGTCGGCGAAATCGGAGACCGCATCGTTGCGCGGCGTCAGCGCGACGTGGAGGAGACGACGGTGCGCGCGCCCAAGCACTGAGCTTGCGCAGAGAGCAGGTTCGCACTAATCTCGGCGGCATCCGGTGGATCCCGCCGGTGACAAACAACACAAAACAACATGAAACACATCATCACACTCGTCGCCATCGCGTTCACCCTAAGCCTCGGAGCCTGCTGCTCGAAAGACGGCACATGCCCGATGGGTGGCAAAGCAGCCGCGAAAGGCGATAGCTGCTGCGCGACCAAAGGCGCTGCTTGCAAGCACAAGCACTAGTAGTCCGCTTCGGAACTAATTCACAAAAGGCGCACCGTCATTGGTGCGCCTTTTTGTTTCTCTGGCGGTCGCGGTGCGTGGATTTTCCGCTATGGTTTTCCCCTGCATCGGATACCCAAAGATGACCATGAAGATGCTTTCATCCATCGGACTTTTCCTTTCTGTAATCGCCGCCACGAACGCTGCGGTGCCGGACAAGGTGAACTTCAATCAACACATCCGGCCCATCCTGTCGGACAAGTGTTTTTCCTGCCACGGGCTCGACGCAAAACATCGAAAGGCGGAACTGCGATTAGACACACCGGAGGGCGCATTCGCCGAGCACGATGGAGTGAAGGCGATCGTGCCGGGAAAGCTGGCGGAGAGCGAGGCGTGGACTCGCATTTTGAGCAAGGACGAGGAGGAAGTGATGCCGCCGCCGAAGTCCAACAAGACGCTCAACGAGGACGAGCGCGCGATGATTCGGCGCTGGATCGAACAAGGCGCGGTGTATCAAAAGCACTGGTCGTTTGAGGCCGTAGTGAAGCCGGAGACTGGGAAATCGATCGACGATTTTGTCGGGGCGCAACTGAAACGCGAGGGACTGGCGATGTCGCCCCAAGCGGATAAGGAGACGCTGATTCGCCGCGCGGCGTTCGCTTTGACGGGCCTGCCGCCGAGCCTCACCGAGGTCGATGCGTTTCTCGCGGATGCTTCGCCGGATGCTTACGAAAAGATGGTGGATCGGTTCATGGCGTCGCCGCGTTATGGCGAGGAAATGGCGAGGCACTGGCTGGATGTCGCGCGTTACGCAGACACGCACGGGCTGCATCTCGACAACGAGCGGCAGATGTGGGCTTACCGGGATTGGGTGATTGGTTCGTTTAACGAAAACCAGCGGTTCGACCAGTTTACCATCGAGCAACTCGCGGGGGATCAATTGCCGAATCCCACTCCGAAACAGCTCATCGCCACGGGCTTCAATCGCTGCACGGCGACGACGAGCGAAGGCGGATCGATCGATGCGGAATACACGTTTCGCTACGCAGTCGAGCGCGCATCGACGACTGCACAAACGTGGATGGGCCTGACTGCGGGCTGTGCGCAGTGTCACGACCATAAGTTCGATCCGCTCTCGCAAAAAGAGTTCTATTCCATCTATGCGTTCTTCCATTCCTCGGCGGACCCGGCGATGGATGGCAACACGCTTTTGACGAAACCCGTGATGAAAATCACCACGCCCGATACAGACCAAAAGCTTGCTGCGGCGACGGCGAAGATCGCGGAGAAGGAGAAGGCGCTGGAAGCTGCTGCGGGGAGACTGATTTATAACGACCCGGCGAAAGCAGCGTCGCGCCCGCAGGTGCAGGAGTCGGAGAATGTGTGGTTCGACGATGAGTTCCCCGCCGGGGCGAAAGTGCAGTCGAGCGGGCATCCGCTGAAGTTGCGGACGGTGGAGCAAGGCGCGCAGGTTTTCAGCGGGAAGGTGGCCATCAAGCGTTCGAGCGACGTGCTCACGCAGGATTATTACAACGAAGGCGCGGCTCCGCTGGGCATTCCGCAGGATGCGAAATTGTTCGCGTATGTGTTCCTCGATGCGGCGAATCCGCCGAAGACGGTGATGCTTCAGTTCAACCTGAATGGCACATGGGACCAGCGCGCTGTGTGGGGCGACCAGGCGGCGATCGATTGGGGGGCGGCGGGGACGAAGTCGCGGTTCAACGCTGGTCCGCTGCCGGAAAAAGGCAAATGGACACGGCTGGAAATCGACGCGGAAAAAGTGGGTTTGAAAGCGGGCGACCAGCTTGCGGGCTTTGCGCTCACGCAATTTGGCGGGCTCATTTTCTGGGACAAAATCGGCGTCGTGGGAAAGAGTGATCCAGCCACGGACCCGAGCCGCTCGTTTCTTGCGTGGTGGAAATCAAACACCGGAAAAGACGTGAAAGGCGCGTCGCCGGAAGTCGCGAAAATCGTAAAGGATGGTCCGGATAAAAAGCCGAAAGCCGAAGATGAAAAGCGGGCACGCGACTACTATCTGGCGAATGTTTGCGCTGAGACGAAGGCTGTGCTGGGGCCGGTCGCGAGCGAGGCGGCGCTTGCGAAAAAGGAGCTCGAAGACATCGAGAAAGGCGTGCCGAGCACGTTCATTTTCAAAGACCTCGACGCGCCGCGCGACAGCTTCGTGATGATGCGCGGGGCGTACGACAAACCGGGCGATAAGGTGGTTCCGGCGACGCCCGCATTTCTCCCGCCGCTGGCGAAACAAGGCGAGCGCGCAAAGCGTCTGGACCTCGCGAAGTGGCTGGTATCGCCGGCGCATCCGCTGACTGCGCGGGTGACGGTGAATCGTTTTTGGCAGCAGTTTTTCGGCGTCGGTCTGGTAAAATCGGTCGGCGATTTTGGCTCGCAAGGAACCCCGCCAAGTCATCCGGAATTGCTCGATTGGCTGGCCGTGACTTTCCGTGATGGCGGCTGGGATGTGAAGGCGCTTGTCCGGCAGATGGTGACTTCGGCGACCTTCCGGCAGTCATCGCGGGTCTCGTCGGAGCTTGTTGCCCGCGATCCGGAGAACCTGCTCTACGCGCGCGGCCCGCGGTTCCGGCTCGATGCCGAGCAAGTGCGGGACAACTCGCTGGCGGTCGCCGGGCTCATCAGTTTGAAAATGGGTGGCGTGGGCTCGAAGTCCTACCAGCCCGCGAATATATGGGAGCCGGTCGGCTTTTCAGGATCGAACACCCGGAATTATGTGCAGGACAAAGGCGAGGCGTTATATCGCCGGAGTATTTATGCGTTCTTCAAGCGCACCGCGCCGCCGCCGTTTATGTCGAATTTCGACGCGCCCAATCGCGAGCAGAGCTGCACGATGCGCGAGCGGAGCAATACGCCGATGCAAGCGCTGCAACTAATGAATGACACGCAGCATGTGGAGGCAGCCCGCGCGCTTGCGCAACGGATGCTGGTCGAAGGCGGGAATGAGCCGAGCGCACGCATCATATTTGCATTTCGGACGGTGCTGAGCCGGAAGCCCGAGCCGCAAGAAATGGCCGTCCTTCAGCAGCAGCTCGCCGCACACCTCATCCGCTACCAGCAGGACGCCGAGTCTGCGAAAAAGCTGATCTCAACCGGTGATTCAAAGGCAAAACCCGAAATCGATCCGGTGCAACTCGCAGCCCATACGCTTATCGCGAGCACGCTGCTGAATCTGGACGAGACGGTGTCGCGGAATTGAAGGGGAGGAAATGACCAATGACGAATGACGAATGACGAATGACGAAACGCAAGCGAGTTGGGTTCGCCTCACGCTTGCGACTTCGTCATTCGTCATTCGTCATTCGTCATTCGTCATTCGTCATTCGTCATTCGTCATTCGCCCTTCCCTCACTCGGCTGAAAAACTCCCGGAGCTGCGGCAAACACACGTCGTTGCTGTAGCGTTGCTCGACCGTGGCGCGTCCGGCTTCACCGAGTGCGCGGCAGTTTTGCGGTGCATCGAGCACTTTCAGCGCTTCGCGGACGAGGCTGTCTTCATCGTTGAACCCGGCGAGTAGTCCGTTCTCGCCGTGCGTGATGACTTCACGAACGGGCGGTGTGTCGCTGGCGAGGACGGTGCATCCGCACGATAGCGCGTTGATCATCGACCAACTGAGGACGAATGGAACGGTGAGGTAGATGTGAAGGTCGGAAATGCTGAGGACGTTCACGAGTTCTGCGGTGGGAATTGCGCCGGGAAAGATGAAGCGCGCGGGGTCAAATCCGCCCGCGCCCAAGATTTGTTCCTTTAATGTCACTCCGCCGGTATGCACCGCGTCGTTGCCGTAGCAGACGCGATCCTGGCCGATGATGACGAAGACGGTGTCCTTGCGCTCTGCGGCGATCCGCTTTGCCACGCGCATAAAAACATCGAACCCGCGCATCGCCTCAAACCCGCGCGAAACGTAGGTGACGATGCGCGCACCGGCGGGAATCGCTTTGCCGGCGACGCTGCGTTTCGTTTGCTCCTGCCGCCGCCAGACGCTGGTGTCGATGCCGTCGAAAATCGTCTCGATCTTCGGCTGATATTCTTTCGGGAACTGCGAGCGCTGCCATTGCGTGGGCGAATATCCGGCGGTGCAGGTGTTCAAATCGAGGAGCAGCATCGCATTCCGCGCCCGCGCCCGGAGCATGGCCAGATCAGTCGAGGGGAACTCCGGGCGGAAGTCCATGTCGGTGCCGCGCGGATGGTAGAACCACTCGAAATAATTGATGATCGGGCAGTCGTAGAGTTCGGGCAGGAAAGCCGTGCTGCCAAAACCACTGTGGCCCACGATGAGGTCGGGCTTGATGTCGGGCAGCCGCTTGAGTGCGTGGTGGACGCCTTGGGAATGGGCGGCGAAATTCTCGAACGAGCGGGCGCAAAAGTGCGTCTCCTCGCGCGCTCCGCCGAGCTGCTTGTAATGGATGCGTTTCAGCCCGCCGAATTGCGCATTCGGAAGTTCGGAAACGTAAGTCGCCTTCCATCCGTGCTTCTCCACGAGCCACTGTGCGACGTGGCCGAATTGGGCAGGGAAGTTTTTGTGGACGAAAAGGACGTGCATGGGCAAAGCACGCGAACTCGCGTGGAAAAAACCTGCTTAATTTCCGTCGGGGATCGCCAGCGCTTGGAGGATGGGCTCGTTGTCATCCATGAACGCATCGCGATACAGCTTCCCGTCGATGAGATCCGTCTGCGCATCGGCGCGTCCGTAGGTGCTCTTTTGGTCCCTTGTCTGGCCAGATTCGTTGGAAACGAAAAAACCTTTTCCCGGAACGGTAACGATTCCCGAGAGCCCGCCTTTTTGGGCATTCCCACCGGGGTGGATTTCGAGTTCATCCCAAGGAACTGCGAGGTTCCCGAGGAGCTTCATGCTATCCGCTTCAAAGACCGCGATGATGCGATCGGTCCCGCGTGTCACAAACGCCCGAGCTCCATCAAATCCAATGTCCATCGGTCTCTCAACTTCGATATGATCTACCGTTTTGCCATCTTTGCTAATCCGGAAAAGCCGTCCGGCATCGACGTCCGCGACCCACAAGCGCCCTTGTGCATCGACTTCCGCTCCACGCAAGCTCGCCGATGACTTCAGGAAAATCTCTCCGCCCTCGCCGAATGCCGGACGGAGCGTGGCGCTGGCGATAGCACCGCCTTTTTCTTCCAGCACCCAACTGCGAACGCGCCCGATCTGCCGCTCGACTCCGTAGAGAATGAGTTCGTTCCCTTCACGCACCAGTGCAATGCCTTCGCAAAGCGCCGTCTGAATGGACAACTGGAGTTGCGAGAGATTTTCATCATAGACGAGGATATCGCCCTCGTTCGCGATGAAGACGCGGCCTTTGTCATCAGTCGCGATCGCTTTCCCGAGCGGTCCCACGAGCACCCTGACCGTTGCGCGGACATAGTCATCGGTGACACCGACCATCAACTTGCGAACTTCGCCCTGCCCGTTCCCACCGTGGTGATAGCCCGCGTAGAGAAACTTGCCATCGGGCGACATCGCGAGGCCGCGATTGCGCCGCGGCCAAACCTTCTGAGACTGACCGTAAACCGCCTGACTGTTATCGATTAAATACTGGACGGTCCACTTGTAGGTATCCCCCGCCAGCACGGATGAGATGCCGAAAAGTGCGATTGCCATGTGGCAAATGAGGCGACGGAACGCTTTTGTTCTAGATTGCATCGGAGAATGTGCTGAGTTGGTGAGCAACGAATATCAAGTTAGTGGACTGAAACTTCAGAGACATTGACCGATGGAATGCTTCCTTGTCAACGTCCCAACACTGAGAAAAAGCCCGTC
>JAYTMG010000563.1:0-18283 GCA_043728745.1 Verrucomicrobiaceae bacterium | reverse complement strand
GGCGGGGCGCTCATTTTCTTACGCCCGCGGCAACAAAAACTCACACGGCAAGCGCCACCTTCATCCATGAGCTACAAAAACGTCGAAGACTTCATCCTGCACCTTGAAGCCCACATCGAGTGCTGGAAACAGTTCAACCTATACGTCAACCTCGCCCGCGACAAAAAGTTCACGCCCGAAGACGAGGCGCAATTTTTGGATCTCAAGAGCCTCATTACACAAGGTTCGGAGTCCATTTCAGCCGCAGAGGTGAAAGGCGGGCCTCGCAAAGAGGACGTTCTTGCTCTTTTTTCGTCCACGCCGAGCTTGCGCTATCTCGCCGACATGAGCGACAGCATCCCCACCGTGGAAGGCCAATGGCACCGCATCTACCTCGCGCTTCAATCCTTGCTCGGCCAGCTCAAGGTCCAGCAGAACAAAGCGGAGGAAGCCAAGGGCAGCGGGTGGAGTCTCTTCGGGCGAAAGTAAAGGCAGGCGACCAGCGGTTGCTTCTCAGACTTTCAGCTCAAACAAAAAATCGCGCGCAGCCTGCATTGAAGCGACCGCGCGCGATTTGAATATTGTGTTGCGGAATGCCGCGAAGCCTTCCGTTTAGCCGACTGCGGATTTCTCCGAGCGCTTCCGGGCACCTGCATCGAGGATCTTCTTGCGAAGACGAATCGATTTCGGCGTGACCTCGACGTATTCGTCAGGCGCGATGTATTCCAGCGAACGCTCCAGGCTGAGCTTCATCGCTGGCGGGAGGGCGATGCCCTTACCGTCGCCCTGCGAACGCATGTTGCTGAGCTTCTTCGCGCGGCAAGGGTTCACGGGCATGTCTTCGTTGCGGCTGTTTTCGCCGACGATCATTCCTTCGTAGATTTCTTCCTGCGGATCGATGAACAAACGTCCACGCTCCTGCACCGTGTCGAGCGCGTAAGCCGTGCTGACGCCGTTTTCCATGCTCACGAGCACTCCGTTGCCGCGATTCGGGATTTCGCCCTTGTGCGGGCCGTAGCCGTGGAAGAGCGAGCTGGTGATACCCATGCCCTTGGTGACGTTGACGAGCACAGTCTCGAAGCCGATGAGCCCGCGTGTCGGGATGATGGCCGTGAGCGCAACGCTGTGCGGGTGATGCTCCATGTTCGTGATCTCCGCTTTGCGTCCTGCAAGGCTCTGGATGATGTCTCCGAGGTATTCACCGGGAAGATCGACATTCAGTTCCTCGTAAGGCTCCAAAACATTGCCGTCGTCGTCGCGTTTAAAGATAACCTCCGGGCGCGAGACGAGCACTTCGAAGCCTTCGCGGCGCATCTGCTCCACAAGAATCGCGACCTGCATTTCGCCCCGCGCTTTGATATCGAAGTGACCGGCAACATCCGTATCGGCGACTTGGATGGAGACGTTCGTCCGCGTCTCGCGGAAGAGCCGCTCGCGCACTTGGCGTGCGGTGAGAAGCGTGCCTTCGCGACCAGCCAGCGGGCCGTCGTTGATGCAAATCTTCATGCTGATCGTCGGTGGATCGATGTCCACAAACGGCAGCCGCTCGCGCGTTTCGCTGTCCGTCAGCGTCTCGCCGATGAACACGTCTTCAAAGCCTGCGATGCCGACGATGTCGCCCGCCCATGCTTCAGGCACTTCGACTTTCTTGAGCCCTTCGTGGCCGAAAACGGCGGTCACTTTCGCCCGTGAGGTGCGGCCTTCATTGTGGAGACAGACGATAGTATCGCCCGTCTTCACGCTGCCGCTGACGATGCGCCCGTAAGCGAGTCGCCCGAGGTATTCACTGTGGTCGAGGTTTGCTACGACGAACTGAAAGTAAGGAACTTCGCTAATTTTCGGCGCTGGCACTTTGTCCACAACCGTCTGATAGAGGGCGTCCATCGTCGTGGTCTCGTCCTTGAGGTCGAGCTTCGCAAATCCGTTCTTCGCGCTCGCATAGACGATCGGGAAGTCGAGCTGGTCGTCATTCGCGTGCAACTCGAGAAACAACTCGAAAACCTGATCGAGCACCTTCAGCGGATTCGCGTTTGGCCGGTCGATCTTATTGATGACCACGATTGCCTTCGCCCCGTTCTCCAGCGCCTTTTTCAAAACGAACTTCGTCTGCGCCTGCGGGCCGTCATACGCATCGACGACGAGCAACACGCCATCGATCATCTTCATGATGCGCTCCACCTCGCCGCCGAAATCAGCATGGCCGGGCGTGTCCACGATATTCACGTGGTAACCCTTCCAGATGAACGCAGCGTTCTTCGCGCGAATGGTAATGCCTTTTTCGCGCTCGAGGTCCATGGAGTCCATGATGCGCTCTTCGCTGGCTTTGGCTTCGTTGGCCCTGAAGGTACCGGCTTGTTTGAGCAAGCAGTCCACGAGCGTGGTTTTGCCATGGTCAACGTGAGCGATGATGGCGATGTTTCGGATATTGTCTTTCTGCATAAATCTACTTTCCTTTAAAAAAGGGGGCGGAACATGGCAGAAACTTTTCAACTGGCAAGCGATGGATAGCGGTTGACCAAAATTCCGCTTTCCCGTAACGAGCGCCACTCAATTTCAAACCACATGGGCAAACAATACAATAAAACCGAAAAAAAACGTCGCCGCGAATCCTACATCGAACGCAAAAAGGCGAAGGTGAAGGCTGGTCTGGGCAAAGCCAAGACTGTCAAAAAAGCAGCGCCGAAGAAGAAGGTCGAGAAAGCTGCCGCCGAGTAGCTTCCCTCCTTCCCAAACAGTATTTTCCGACGCAGCGAATCGTGACAAGTGTCGCGATTCGCTGCTTCGTTTTTGCGTCCCATGCGCTTCCTGCTCGTCGATGCCCATAGCGTGATCTTCGCCTGGCCGGAGCTTCGCGCCCTGCATCGGCGGCACACGGAAGCCGCCCGCGAGCAGCTCATCGCCCGCCTCACCGCCTACCAGGATTCGACCGGAACCAGAGTCGTCGTCGTATTTGACGGGCAGGGAAAAAAGAACACCTCCGAGAAACGCCCCTCCGGAATCCAGGTCTTTTACTCCTCCTCCAAAAAGACCGCCGACGATGTCCTGGAGCGGCTCGTCGCCAAATATGCCACCGAGCACGACATGACCGTCGCATCCAACGACACCCTCGTCGCCCAAACCGTCATCACCTTTGGCGGCATGGCCATCTCCGTGGAAAGTCTCCTCGAAGACCTCGCGCGCGCCGACGCCGACCTCGCACGGCGGATTCGCGGACTCCGCAAACGCTGAGCGCTCAATCGAACCACTCGTCTTCCGGGTCAAACGCAGGCACCACGAAATTCAGCAGCTTCAACTTCCCCACCGCCCGATGCCGGCAACCCGGGCGGATCGTTACCGCCGTCAGCGGCTTGAGAGGGATGCGCTCGCCATCCACTTCCAGCCAGCCTTCTCCTTCGATGACCACGTAAGTCTCCGTGAGCCGCTTATGATAATGCGTGCGGGCTTCCGCGGAAATCTCCACCAAATGCGCGCTCAGCAACGGACTCGCCAGATCATCAAAAGCCCGCCGCGCCGTCCCGCAGGGGCAAGGGACTCCGGGGATCGTATCGAGTTGCGCAGCGGAGTAGCGTTTCATGGAAGTGCGATGGTCTTTTCGTATATTGTCCGTGCCCGGTCGAGCTTTCACGCCACGTCGGCGAAGGTCTATCGGTCACCCCCGCTGCTCTCAGTCACGAAAAATTACGTGTGAAGATTATCAGTCCGTCACCATCGTCCGAGATTCAAGATCCCATAACTACAGCTCGGACACCACAACGCGCAACTCCGCGAGTTCCTGCTCGAAGCCGCCGCTCAAAATAGGCCAGCGGCACCACGTCTTTGGGTCGAGGTTTTCGTCGTCGAGATGGAAGCTTGGTGCGTACCGTTCGCGCTTCCACTGATTCCTGCTCCACAGCCGGAAAAAACGCTCCACCCATGCTCCGAGTTGGCGCAGCTCTATCTCGCCGAACTGCACGCGCATCACTTGGAAAACCTCCAGCGGACTCTGCTTGTCGCGAATCGCCGCCCGCTCGATAGCGTCGAGCAATGGATACGGCATGAGGTCCGCCTCATCCGTCTGCGCTCGTTCTGCGGGGCGCAACTCGGCCGTTGGAGCCTGCTTATTTACAGCGCTCAATGCCGGGATCGCAAACCCGCGCGGTCCAATCAGCGGACCGTCAGACTCCACCCAGCGCAGCCACTCGCGCAACCACGCCTTGTCGATACCGGCGATCGGCGCGAGCCCGCCGCTCGTGTCGCCATCCATCGTCGCGTAACCGACTGCGGCCTCGCTGCGATTGCTCGTCGAGAGCAGAAGCGCGTTGCGGATATTTGCGAGCATCCAGATCCCCGGTGAACGCACACGGGCCTGGATATTTTGCAGCGCGATGTCGTCCGTTGCCCACACGAGAGGACGCCCCAGCGCGCCCTCGATCATCGCCACGTATCCGTGATGAATCTCCGAAACATCGAGCTCCAGATGTTTCGCGCCGATTGCCTCCGCCACTGCGCGGGCGGCGCTTTTAGTGACATCGCCGCTATTTTCCGTCGCCTGATACGCGGTGATCAACAGTTGCTCCATCAGCCCGGTGTGCGCGAGCTGCCAGCCGGAGCGCGCGATTTTTTCCAGGAACCCATCCGTCCCTAACTCCGCAATCGCCAGTTCCGCCATCAGCGCGATCAGACAAACAATCGACGCCGAATCCGCGCCTCCGCTCAGCGACACCACATATCCCCGCGAACGACTCTTTCGCATGTAGTCGAAAAGTCCCAGCGCCTCTGCCCGCGTAAACTCCTCTTCCTTCAAACGCCCGCTGCTTTCCCAATTTGCAGCCGCCCGAAGCTCCGAAGAGCCCGGCGCAATCGCAGGCCAATCAAACGCCGCCCGGACCGAAAGCGGATTGTCCCCTGCGAGGTCCGGCTGAAAGCTCGCCGTCCGCGCCTGCCCGATTCGCGTCGCATCGACATCGACAGTCGCCTTCGTCACCAGACAATCGCGGAAACTAAACCGCAGCCCCTCGGCGATCAGCTTGCCTCCGCTCGCAATGAGCGCCTCACCGTCGTAAATCGCACGCCCCGCCTCATTGCCCAGCAAGTTCGCATACACATAGCTCACCCCAAATGCGCGCGACCCCTCCAGCACAAATCGCTTTCGCACCTCCATCTTTCCAAACGCAAAATGGCTCGCGCTCGGATTCAGAATCACGTCCACCCCGTGCCGCGCCAGCAACGCGCCGGGCCGTTGCGCCACCCACGCATCCTCGCAAATCTCAAACCCAATCCGCACCCCGCCCACGGCAAACATCAAATCGCCGATCGGAATCTCCTCGCCCGTATCCGGCGCAGAAAAAACGTCCCGCACCTCCACCGGCCACGCCTTAAACCAGCGCGGCTCATAATGAATCCCATCGCCCGCCAGATGCCGCTTCGCCACTAGCCCAACGAGCTTCCCATCCACCGCCAGCGCCGCGCAATTAAACACCGCATGTTGATGCAGAACCGGAAGCCCAAACGAGACCACCATCCCCGCCGTCTCCGGCAGCAACTCGCGCAACGCCGCCCACGCCCGCGCATGAGTATTCGCGCTCAAAAACGCATCCTCGCAGCCATACCCCGTCAGACAAAGCTCCGGCAAACAAAGCACCGAAACCCCTGCCGCGCGCGCCTCCGCGATCGCCGCGCGCGCATTGTCGGAGTTGTGCTTCCAGTCGAGCGGAGTCTGGTTCAGCACGGCGGCGGCAAGTCGGATAAGCTTCATGGATTCTCAAAAGAAAGCAGCCCCACGCTAACGAAGCAACCCGCAACCAGCGGCCACACACGAAGGCAGCGAAATCGTAAACTGATCCATCATCACGATCGACAGCAACCGCGTAGTCATCATCCGCCCCGCCGCCGGGGCTGGCTATCTTGTTTGCGCCCAAGTAGGGGGGCCGTCTCGGCCCCCTGAGGCGCGAAGCGTCTCCCATAACTCCCAACTTATAGGGAACTCTTTCAGAATTCAGGGGGCCGAGACGGCCCCCCTACTTGGGGCTATCCACACAGCCCCCAACGGTGCGACGCAGCAAAACCCTCGGCGCAGAAACTTACGAATTTTTGAAAGAATGGGAAAAATGACTCGTTCTAGGCCTTATGAACCTACGTCATTTCTTTTCCCATTTTCTCAAGATTCCTGCGGCCATTTTTGGCCATTGGACGCCGCCGGTCTGGCTCCTCGGATTCGGGCGGCTGATTGCTAAACGTCCGAGGGTTTTGCTGGCCTCGCTGGGTCTGTTGCTCGGGCTCGGCTACGGCGGGTGGGAGTGGTGGCTGTGGCGCGAGGCGCACAAGCCGCGGCCCCGCGAACTCGTCGCCATGCGCCCGGTTTCCGCGAAAGCCGAAGTGCCAGCGATCGGGTGGAATCGGGAGACGAAAGGGCCGGACATCACGCCGCTCTTGGTGAGCTTTGATGCGGATGCGGCACCGCTGGAAGTAATCCAAAAAGACGGCATGGCTAAAGCGGCGAGCATCACACCGGCGACGCCGGGCGTTTGGACGTGGGTGAGCGCGCGGTCGCTTCGCTTCACCCCGGAGAAGCCGTGGCCGGCGGCGACGTCGTATAAAGTCGCGATCGTCCCAGCCGGACTAGCTTCGCACACAGAAAACAAAGTGCCCGTCGTGGAATTCACGACGCACAAACTGACTGCGAAATTTCACGGCGAGTCGTTCGACACTTCACCGGAAGAGCCGGGCATTCATAAAGCGGTAGCCTCGGTTTCGTTCAATTATCCGGTCGCGCTGGAGGCTGTGGAAAAGGCCGTTGCGGTCACTGCAACCGGCGGCGGGGGAATCTTTGTGACGGGGAGTGTAGTGGACGTGGAGCAGTCGGATGAATCGCTGTTTGTATTCCACATTCACTCGCCGAGAATCACCATCCCGGAGAACGAGGACTTCGTGAGAATCGCGATTTCTCCCGACACAACCGCGATGGCTGGCGGCTCGACGCTCGGCGCGGCAGTGGTGACAAAAATCACGGTCCCGACGCGGACCTCAGGCTTCAATCTCACGAGCGCAAAACTCCAGATCGTGCCCGCAGAGGACGGTGAGCCGAGACAGCATTTGTTTTTTGAGAGCAATGCGTGGGTAGAGCCGGGCACCATTGCCAAGGCGCTTTCGCTTTGGATTCTTCCATCGCGCGATGAGACGTGGACGACGGCGGATGTGACGCCCGAGGTGCTCAAAACTGCGACTCCGGTGAAGGCCGAACTCGTGCAGGATGAGGACGCACCCAAGCACGCAAAGCAGCTCGTTTTCCGGCTGCCGCCGCTCGCGCACAGCACGCTTTTCTTGCGAGTGCCTGCGGGGACGCCGGCGGCTGGTGGGTTTCAACTCGGGCGTGCGTTTCAGACTCCCATCGTAGTCCCGGCGTATCCAAAAGAAGCGAGGATTGTCGGCGAAGGCGGAATCCTTGCGCTCAATGGGGACCGGCAATTGAGCATCAAGTCGCGGGGCTACGAGCACCTGCGATTCACGCTTGGGCGTGTGCCTGCGGGACAGATCAATCATTTGGTCAGCCAGACAGGCGGTGAGTTTCAAGCGCCGGAATTTCGAGGGCGCTTCGGGCAGGAGGACATCGCGCGCTTTCATCGCGAGACGCAGCACATCGCAAAGCGCAATGACCACGAGGCCAGCTATTCGGCATTCGATTTTGCCGCAGCACTCGCCAGTGCAGACCCGAGCGACCCGGAGCCGTCGCGGGGACTTTTCTTTATCGAGATCGAAGGCGCGCGAAAACACACGGACGAAGACAAAGAGGCGGACAAGGACGATCCGGACCCGGATTGGGTGGTGCTAAACGGCGCGGGCGAAGATGTGGCGTTCGACGACGAGGAACGCAACGGTGCGGCGGATCGGCGCTTCCTGCTGGTGACGGATCTCGGCCTGCTGGTGAAGCGCAACGCAGACGGGACCCGCGATGTTTTTGTGCAGTCTTTCAAATCGCGCGACCCGGTCGCTGCGGTGCGCATTTCCGCGCTGGCGAAGAACGGCGAGTCGCTCGTGGACATCGAGACCGACGCCCAAGGCCACGCCGCGCTCCCGGCGCTCGACGGGCTTAAACGCGAGCGCAAGGCCGTGGCGATCGTCGCGCGCAAGGGCGCGGACCTGGCGTTTATCCCGTGGGACCGAAGCGACCGGAAGTTGGAGCTGACTCGCTTTGACATCGAGGGAATCCCGCAGAGCGAGGCGACTGCGCTTGATGCGTTTGTCTTTACGGAGCGCGGAATTTTTCGCCCCGGCGATCCGATTCACGTCGCGGCGATTGTGCGGCAGCGCGACTGGAAAGGCTCGCTGGCGGGCGTCCCGGTGGAACTCACGGTGACGAATGCAAAGGAAGAAGAGGCGGGCATTTTCCCCGCGAAATTGACGGCGGACGGGTTCGTTGAATTTGAAGTACCCACCGTTGAAACCGCGCCGACGGGCGTCTGGCGAATCGACCTTCGCCGAGCCGGAATCGAAAAAAAGAAGCGCGGCGATGATGAAGAGGAAGAGCAGACGCATCTCGGCCACACGGTCATTCGCGTGGAGGACTTTCAGCCGGACCGGATGAAGATGACCACGAAGCTCGAGCCCGCTTCTACGGCTGGCTGGCAAAAGCCCGGAGAGGTTTCGGCGCAAGTGGATGTGCAGACTCTTTTCGGAATCGCGGCGGCGGACCGACGCGTGACCGGAACGATGACGCTCCGGCCTGCGGCACCGAACTTCGAGGCGTGGCCGGGGTGGCGTTTTCACCTTCCGAACAACGACCACTTTGAGGAAAGAACGGTGGAGCTTACGACGCAGAAAACTGATGCGGAGGGCCGGGCCAATTTCCCGCTTTCGCTTGGGAGTTATTCCGCGCCGTTGCTGTCTGTCGGTGTCAACTTCGAGGCGTTCGAGCCCGATGGCGGGCGCGGCGTTCGCGGCACGGTGAACACGCTTATTTCGTTGCACAATCGTCTGATCGGCTGCAAGGCGGATGGCGATCTCGACTTCATCGGGCGCGAAGTTCCCGCCAAGCTGCGCATCGTTGCGGTGGGGCCGGATCTTCTTGCGGTTGCGGCGCCGGGGTTAATGCGAAAGCTCATCGAGACGCGCCACATCTCCGTTCTCACCAAGCAGGACAACGGCACGTTTGCATACGTGTCGCGCGAGAAAGACCGGGAATTAGAAGCGGTATCCGTGGACCTTCCGGCGGGTGAGAGCGAGCTGATGCTGCCGACGGGAAAAGCCGGGCGCTTTCGCTACGAGTGGCGCGATGGTGGTGATAATGTGCTGTGTGTGCAGCCATTCGTCGTCGTCGGTCCCGGCGAGCCGGGGCGGAATCTCGAGCGCGATAGCGAGCTGGAGGTGACGATGCCCGCGCGCGAATTGCGGGCGGGCGATCCGCTTGAGGTCGCGCTCCGTGCGCCGTTTGCGGGCGGTGGGCTGATGACGATCGAGCGTGAGCGCGTGCTCGGCTGGCAGTGGTTCAAGACGGACTCATCTTCATCCGTGCAGAAGATGAACATCCCGGCAGACTTGGAAGGTTCTGCTTTCGTCAATGTGGCACTGGTGCGCGGGCTCGATTCGCCCGAGATATTCACGAATCCGCTCACAGTCGGAGTCGCGCCGTTTCGCGTCGCCACGGACAAGCGCAAGCTCGGCGTCACGCTGGACGTGCCGGAGCGCGTGAAACCCGGCGAGCCGCTGAAAATCGGCTATCGCTGCGAACGCAAATCGCGTGTGGTGATTTGGGCGGTGGATGAAGGCATCCATCGCGTGACGAATTACCGGCTGCCCGATCCGCTCGCGTTGTTCTTCCGCCAACGCTCGCTGGAAGTCGGGACGTGGCAGCTCATGGATTTGCTGCTCCCGGAATTCTCGATTCTCAAACAGTCGAAGGCGTACGGCGGCGATGGTGACTCGGTCGCTCTAAATCTCGGGATGAATCCTTTCAAGCGCCGCAAAGCAGCGCCGGTGGTTTTCTGGAGCGGAATCGTCGAGGGCGGTCCAGAACGACACGAGGTCCGATATGATGTGCCGGACTATTTTGCGGGCCGTCTCAATATCATGGCGACTGCCGTGGCGCTCGATGTGGTGGGCGCGGCGAAGGCGCAGACGATTGTGAAAGGCTCATTCGTGCTCACACCAAATGCTCCGCTCTTTATCGCGCCGGGCGATGAATTTGTCGCGTCGCTCACCGTGGCGAATCAAACTGAAGGCGCGGATGCGAGCGACTCGATTACGATTACCGCGGAGTCCGTGGGCGCGCTCGAAATTCTTGAAGCGCCGAAGAGTCCGATCACGATTGCGCTGAATACCGAGGAGACCGTTCGCTTTCGCGTCCGTGCGAAAACGACGCTGGGCAATGCGGAGCTGAAGTTTGCCGCGAGCGCGGGGACTCAGCGGGTGGAAGTTCGTTCGACGATGAGCATTCGTCCGACGACGCCATTCACAACCGAGATTCAGAGCGGCTGGTTCCGGCTCGCGACGCACGATCTGCGAGCGGGACGCGCACTGATGCCGGAGTTCGCGCGGCGTGAAGCGGTCGCGAGCACGACGCCGCTGGGCTTAAATCGTGGGCTGGAGGCGTATCTCGACGCGTATCCGCACGGCTGTTCGGAGCAGATCACGAGCAAGGCTTTCCCTTGGCTTGCGGCGTCGGATCGCGCTCGCGCGAAAGAAGCGATCGGGCGCGCAATCGCCCAACTTGCCCGCAGGCAGGGACCGGACGGCGGCTTCGGCTACTGGACTTCGGGCGAGGTCGGCGGTGGGCTCGACTACGTCACGCTCTATGTCGCCCATTTTTTGACGGAGGCGAAAGCCGCGGAATTTCAAGTGCCCGCAGCGATGCTCGACGGAATGCTGAAGCGGCTCAAAGCGATGGCTGCGATCCCGAAAGTTGCGACGCGCCACGATGCGTCGCTCCAGGCGGCAGCGATCTATTTGCTGACTCGGCATGGCGTGGTCACGACGAACTACGCGCTCAACTTGCGGGACTCGCTCGGGCAAATCAGCAAAGACGCATGGCTGCCGGACAACTCCGCCGCGTGGCTCGCCGCGACGTGGAGACTGCTCAAAAAAGATGACGAGGCGAAGAAGCTCATCGCGGCGCATTGGAAGGCGATTCGAGGCCGGAAGGTGCCCGCAGATGCGCACTATTTCTACGAGTCGCAACTCACACAATCGGCGCAATCGTTCGTGGTCATTTGCCGTCACTTCCCAGAAATTGCCGGGACGTTTGGCTACGACGATCTGCGGCTCATCACCGAGCCGATTTCGGATGGACGGTTTCATACGTTGGGCGCGGCGTGGTCGGTTCTCGCGCTTCGTTCTTACGCCGGGTTGGCGAAGGATTCCGGGATCAAAGTGGGGATCAAAAATGTCGTGGCGGCGGGGTCGGGTTTGGTGTCGGGAAAGATCCCGTCGACAGTCGCATCGCTCCTTTTTACGATCGACCGCCCGGCTGGAGCGCCGGACCTCGGCGCGTGGTATCAAGTGCTGGAAGCTGGCTACGACAAAGTCCCGTCGGTCGTTGCCGATACGAAGGGGCTCGAAGTCTCCCGCGAACTGCTCGGCGCTGATGGCAAACCGTTCGTCGTCGCCCGAGTCGGAGACACGCTCCGTCTGCGAGTTCGCGTTCGCAATGTGAATGCCCGCGCTCAGACACATATCGCGGTGAATGAGTTATTTCCGGGCGGGTTTGATTTGGCACCCGACGGCTTGAAGTCCGGCCTGCACGCAGTCCCCGGCGCGGAGTATGTCGATGTGCGCGAAGACCGCGCGCTGTTCTTCACTTCGCTCGGTGCCGGTGAATCGCGGGTCTTCGACTACGCCGTGCGGCCAACGTGCGCGGGCACATTCGCGATTCCGCCGGCGTTCGCGGAGAATATGTATGACCGCGCCATCCACGGCTGCGGAGTCGGCGGAAGCATCACCATCGCGCCACGGGAATGAAGCGGCGATTTATAAAACTCCTGCGTGTGAGCGCCGCGCTTTTGTTTCTGCTCGCGATCGGCTGGCTGTTGCTTCCGCGTCCCGAGCTATATCCGAAAGACTTGGGGTTCTCCGCGCAGATGCGTGATCGACATGGAAAACTCATGCACCTCGCGCTGACCGACGATGAAAAATTTCGCATCCCCGCGCGACTGGATGCGATCTCCGGGACGATGGTGAATGCGACGCTGGAAATGGAAGATCGCCGTTTCTTTTCGCACGCCGGAGCCGACCCACGCTCGCTTCTGCGCGCTTTATGGGGAACGGCGAGCGGGCAGAAACTTGGCGGTGCTTCGACGCTCACGATGCAGTACGCACGGCTCCGCTGGGGGCTTCACACTCGGACTTGGAGCGGGAAACTCACGCAGCTATTCCGCGCGTTTCAAATCGAACGGCACTACAGCAAGCGTGAGATCCTCGAAGCGTATTTCACCGTCGCGCCGTACGGCGGAAATGTGGAGGGAGTCGAGGCCGCTGCATGGCTGTGGTGTGGCAAGTCGGCGCGCGATCTGACGCTGCGGGAATCGGTGGCGCTTTCCGTCATCCCGCAGCGACCCGCGGTGCGGCGTCCGCGCGCGGACAATCATTCCGGGCAAGCAGCGCAAGCGCGGCTGATGGCGCGGCTGACGGACGCGACGGAGATGGATGCCGAGTATTCGCTTCGTCCAGCGCCAGTCCCGCGAAGCGCTCCGCACCTCGCCCGTCGAGTGGGCGGTGTAGCCACAACGGTGGATCATTCCCAGCAGGCGACTGTCGAGCGGAGTATCGCGGAGTTTCTCGAACGATGGCACTCGCAAGGGCTGCGCAATGCAGCGGCGATCCTCGTTCACGCGCCGACGCGGGAAGTCCGCGCGTATGTCGGCTCGGCGGGTTTTTATGATGCGCGGATTCAAGGGCAGGTGGACGGAATCACAGCGCGACGCTCGCCGGGCTCCGCGCTGAAACCTTTTGTTTATGCGCTCGCGATGGACCAGGGACTAATTCACCCGCGCACGTTGCTCGACGATACTGCGCGCCGCTTCGGCAGCTACAATCCGGAGAACAGCGACCGCGGTTTTCTCGGCCCGATTTCCGCTGCGGAGGCACTTCGCCGCAGCCGGAATGTGCCCGCTGTCGAACTCGCATCGAGGCTGAGCGGAACCGGGCTCGATGGCTTTTTGCGCGGCGCAGGTGTCCGATTTGACAAGCCGCCGGGCGAGTGCGGACTGTCGCTCGCGCTCGGCGGTGGAGAGGTCTCGCTCGAAGAACTCGCCCGACTCTACGCGATGCTCGCGAGCGATGGCGTGAGCCGCCCGCTCGTATTCACAGGGCAACTCGACAGGACGGATCACGCGCCGTGTCTTTCCGACGAAGCGCGAATCCTCACGCTCAATGCGCTCCACGATGGGGCGCGTGGGCTTTCTTACAAAACCGGAACGTCGCACGGATTCCGCGATGCGTGGGCGTGCGGCGTTTGCGGCGATTGGGTGCTTTGCGTGTGGGTGGGCAATTTCAACGGCGCACCCATGCCGGGACTTTTCGCCCGCGATACTGCTGCGCCGCTTCTATTTCAGACCGTCCTTCGTCTCGGCCTTCACCCGACGGAGAAGACGCGACCTCCCGGTATCGTCGATGTCGAGCTTTGCGTGGACTCGGGCTGCCTCGCGAACGGCGTTTGCCCGAACCGAGTGCGCGGCCCGTTCATCGCCGGGGTCTCGCCGATCACCGAGTGCGAGGTGCATCGCATGGCCGATGGCGTGGTGCGGGAATTTTGGTCGGCGCATCGGCTGGAGCAATTCCGTCGCGCCGGTTTTCCACGGACTCAATCTCCGGATGCTCACGCGAGCACGCCGCCGCGAATCGTGTCACCCCAGCCCGCTCTTACGTACGTGGTGCGACCTGGGCGGACGGAAAAAAACTCCATCCCGCTCGAAGCCGAAGCCGCCGCCGGGACACGCTCGGTGCATTGGTTCGAAGGCAAACACTACCTCGGTGTCAGCGCGCCGTCCCAGCCGCTCCTGTGGACGCCGACGCCGGGAAGGTGGACTCTCCAAGCCGTCGATGACGCTGGCCGTGTGGCGCGCGTGGCGATCCACGTCGCAGCGGAGCGATAGGCGATCGTGCGCAGAAATCCGGCGGCCTGGCTCCGACTCATTCCGCGAAAGATGGAAGTTTGCCGCTGCGGTGGTTGCACTGGCGGCGCGGCGTCGTGTATCTCTGCCGATGCTCCGCCCGGCACGCACATTCATGAGTTTGCGATGGAATCACTCCACCACGGGTCTCGTTTTCAAAAAATGGAAGCGAACGACCGATGGCGGCAGCTTGCCTAAATCCGCAGAAACACTGCCACTCTATTGAGCGAAAACACGACACCGACAGAAAAGTGGGACAAGGAAATCGTCCCAAAACGGGGCCTCCTGGACATCCCATGGCGCGAACTCTGGCGATATCGCGACATGATATGGCTGCTCTCGCAGAGGGATCGCTCAGCCAATTACAAACAGACTGTGCTTGGGCCCGTCTGGTTTATCATCCAGCCGCTGATGACCACATTCGCGTTCAGCTTCCTTTTTGGGCGCATGGCGAAACTCGGCACAGACCACATCCCCCATTTCCTTTTCTACATGAGCGGCCTTGTGGCCTGGAATTTTTTCTCCGAGTGCGTGAACAAGACCTCCATTTCCTTTACGCGCAACGCGCAAGTTTTTGGGAAGGTGTATTTTCCGCGCCTCGCCGTGCCGCTTTCCTCGGTCATCACGAGCCTGATGAGTTTTGGCGTCCAGTTTGCGACCTTCCTGATCGGGCTCGGATTCTATCTTCACGAGGGCAATGCGCCGCTGCATCCAAACTGGCGCATCGCGCTCGTGCCACTGCTCATCCTACAGGTCGCCATGCTCGGGCTCGGTGTCGGCTGCATCGTGGCGTCGCTCTCGACACGCTACCGTGATTTCACTCTCGGTATCGGCTTTTTCGTGCAGATCTGGATGTATGCGAGTTCGATCGTCTTTCCACTGTCGCGTATCGCGCCGTCGGATCGCTGGGTGTTTTATTTAAATCCAATGGTCCCGGTCATCGAATCCATCCGCCTTGCGTTCCTTGGCTCGGGCCTGGTGGAAAAATCCCACGTTATGACAAGCTTCGGTGTCAGTGCGCTCGTGCTCACGATCGGCATCATCATGTTCAACCGTGCCGAGCAGACAGTGATGGACACTGTGTGATCGGAACGCTGCCACGTGCTTTTTAATTCATTCGAGTATCTCGTCTTCCTCCCGCTCGTCGCGGCGCTTTTCTTTGCCACACCGCATCGTGCCCGATGGGCGCTGCTTCTTGCGGCTAGCTGCGTTTTCTACGCATGGCTGATTCCAAAATACCTGCTGATCCTCGCGTTCACGATCCTCGTGGATTACTGTGCGGGCCGTTGGATCGAGAGGACCGTTCATCCGGGACGCCGGCGCTGGTTCCTCGGTGTGAGCCTTGCCGCGAACCTCGGCATTCTAAGCGTCTTCAAGTACTTCAACTTCCTGAACTCAAACCTCGCAGCGGTGCTGCATTCGTTTGGCGTGTCGAATCCGATCCCGGTGCTCGACATGGCGCTGCCCATCGGCCTCTCATTCCATACATTTCAAGCAATGAGTTACATCGTGGAGGTGTATCGCGGGCATATCCCTGCGGAGCGGCACTTCGGACGCTACGCGCTCTATGTGATGTTCTTTCCGCAGCTTGTCGCGGGACCAATCGAGCGCCCGCAAAACATCCTCCACCAACTTCGAGAGCGGCACAGCTTCGACTACGATCGTGTGGTGAGCGGCCTGCGCCGCATCCTCTGGGGTCTGGTAAAAAAGGTGCTCATCGCCGACCGGCTCGGCGTTTATGTTGATGCCGTCTTCGCCCAGCCGGGCCAGTATCACGGCGCAACCGTGGCGCTGGCGGTCTATTTTTTTGCGTTTCAGATCTACTGTGATTTTTCGGGCTACTCGGACATCGCAGTCGGTTCGGCGCGCATCCTCGGTTTCCGTCTCATGGAAAATTTCCGGAGTCCGTATTTTGCCGCGGACCTTCGCGAATTCTGGCAACGATGGCACATCTCCCTTTCGACGTGGTTTCGCGACTATCTTTACATCCCGCTCGGCGGAAACCGGGGTTCGCGGGGGCGCGTCATGCGCAATCTTTTCATCGTCTTCGCAGTCAGCGGACTCTGGCATGGCGCAAACTGGAATTTCCTCGTGTGGGGCGCGCTGCACGGCCTCGGGGTGATGGCGCTCACCGCCTTCGCCGGGGCAAACACGCCGTCGCCGGGTCGCCGTGCGCTCGGCGTATTTGTCACCTTTCACTTCGTCACTTTCGCATGGATATTCTTCCGCGCCGGTTCGCTCGGCGAGGCGTGGGTGGTCGTGCGGAGCCTGGTCCCCTCGGGCCCCGCACGCTGGCTTGTGCCGGGCGTGGATGCCACGGAATTCTCACTCATGCTCGGCGGTATTGCCTTCCTGCTCGCCGCGGAATCCTACCATGCGCGTGCGAAAGCGCGCGGCACTTGGGCGACGCCGCCGACATCCGTGCGCTGGGCGGGCTATTTCACAGCCGCGCTCGCTCTCATTTTCCTCAGTCCTTTCAGCGGGAAGTCGTTCATCTATTTCCAATTCTGAGTTCCGGCAGTGCGGCGTTTCTTTCTTAAATCGGCGATCTTCCTCCTTTTGCTCGCGGCGCTTGTACTTCCAGTGCTCAAGGGGGCCTCGCACAGCTTCGTCGATCTGTTTTACACCAAGTTCACCCAGCCCGCCCGCTCGCTCGTGGCCGGTTCCTCGCGCGCAGCGCAGGGCCTCGACCCGGCGCTTGTCGGTGCGGACGCCGGTTGCGAAGGCCCATTCCTGAACTTCGCATTCACCAACGCAAACTCGCCCTACGGGCCCGTGTATTTCAGCGCAATCCAGCGCAAAGTCCCGCGCGACACACGCGACGGGCTGTTCATTCTCGAAGTCAACCCGTTGATGATTTCCATCAACGAAAAGGAAAAAGAGGATGAGGCTCACTTTCGCGAGAACGGGCTGACGCTCGACCGCCAGTTGTGGTTCAATACGGAGCCAAACTACGCATATCTCCTGCATAACTACCGTCAGCCACTTTACCGTCTGCTCCTGAAAAAAGACGGGCGGAACTTTCAAACACTTCACGGCAACGGCTTTCTCGAACAACGCCTGGCCATGGACTCCGCCTCGGTGGCGGCGCGGAAAAAGCAGCGTCTTGACGAATACACGGGCGTCTTCAAACGCAATCGCGAATCGCAACTGCGCCTCGAATGGTTGCAACGCACCGCTGCGTGGTTGCGCGAACACGGCCGCGTGGTGCTTCTGCGCATGCCCACTTCACCCGAGATGTCTGCAATGGAAACCGCCTACATGCCGGAATTCGACGCGCGCATGCTCAAGCTTGCGACCGCAGTGAATGCGAACTACATCAACCTCATCAGTGAATCATCAGCGCTCGAAACCACCGACGGCAATCATCTCTCCATCGACTCCGCGCGTCTCTTTTCGAAGATGCTCAATGCGCGACTTCGCTCGCCTGCACCAGATTTTACCAGACCATGAATTTTAAAAACGCCGCCGCCCGCCTCATCAATTTCCCACTGGGACTGGCAGGCCTTGAAATGCGCGCAAAAACCGCTGTTCCCTCCAAGCGCAAACCCGGCATGCCCGGATGCACCGAACGTCTGCGCCACGCCGCCGGAATTGGCTTCAAACCGGGTGTCATCTTCGACGCCGGAGCATTCAAGGGAACATGGACGATCGAGACAGCCGCGATTTTTCCCCGCGCACAGTTCGTAGTCTTTGAGCCGAACCCGTCCCTGCAAACGGTTTTGAAAACGAACCTCGCCGCAATCCAGCCACCGCCCATTTTCGTCGAGGCAGCCCTCGGCGAGACGCAGGGTTCGGCGCAGTTTAACATCTGGGGCGATCCCGATTCCGCCGTGGGCGCGTCGTTGCTCGGCCACGTGCAAGGTCAGGCGGAGAATGCGGTCACGGTAAAAGTCGAAACGCTCGATGCAGTCTCGGCCCGTCTAAATCTCCGGCCAGGGCTCGTGAAACTTGACCTGCAAGGCGCGGAGTTGCTCGCGCTCCGCGGCGGCACGTCCGTTCTCTCCGATGCGGAGATTGTCGTGGTCGAATTTGGATGTCTCGACGCTTACTCGGGCCGCGCCACGCCGCGTGAATTGCTCGACGTGCTCTACGAACACGATTTCACGCTCTACGACATCGTGGATCTGCACTACCGCCCCTACGACGGCGCGCTCACAGGTGGTGACTTTTTCTTTGTCAAAAACTCCAGCCCCCTTCGCAGCTACAAGGACTGGAAATGAATA
>JAYTMG010000562.1:0-13204 GCA_043728745.1 Verrucomicrobiaceae bacterium | reverse complement strand
AAAAGGCCACTATTCCACGCCGGGCCTCGCTCTAAAGTCTCCCGGAAAGATTGGCATAGACGCGCGGTGTAAAAAGGCGCGCGTGCTCGTCGAGCAAGTAACGGTCGGTCATTCCGGCGATGTAGTCGCACACGGTGCGGTGCAATCCATCGCTCTTCACCCGGCGGGAAGTGGCGTTGCCGAGGAGCTTTGGGTTCTTGAGATACGCCTCGAAAACATCGCGCAACATTTCGCACGCCCGGCCGTTCGCACCAGCGACGCGCGGGTGGTAGTAGAGGTTTTTGTAAAGGAACCGCCGGAGCTGTTGGTTCGCCTTTAGCAGAGGGCGGCTGTAGGCGATGAGCGGCTTTGCGTGCTGCCGGACTTCATCGGCACTGGCCACTTTCGCGCGATCGATGAGTGCCGCACTCGTGGCGATGACATCGGACGCCTGACCGTCGATGATACAGCGGATGACATACGACCGGAACTCGCGTCCTTTGAGCTTCGGAAAATGTTTACGCACTTCCTGCTCGCTCGCTTTCCACGCGGCGAGCTCGGACAACTGCTCGGGCTCGAGAAGCTGGAAGTCGAGCCCATCATCGAGGTCGTGGCTGTAATACGTGATCTCGTCGGCGAGATTTGAGAGCTGGGCTTCGAGCGACGGCTGTGGATGAGGCTCGCCCTCGCCTTGGTAAAACTTGGCGTGCTTTTGCAAACCTTCGCGCACTTCGTGAGTGAGATTCAGCCCCTGAAATTTTGGGTATCGCGTCTCGATGACATCGACGGTGCGAAGGCTTTGGTCGTTGTGGTCGAACCCTCCGTGGCCGGTCATCAGTTCGTCGAGCATCTCCTCGCCGCTGTGCCCGAATGGCGGGTGCCCGAGGTCGTGGGCAAGCGCGATGGCCTCGGCAAGGTCTTCATTCAGCCCGAGCGAACGGGCGATCATCCGGGTGATATTTGCGACTTCGAAAGTGTGGGTGAGACGCGTCCGCAAATGGTCGCCCGTGCCGTTCAGAAACACCTGCGTCTTATACTCCAGCCGTCGGAATGCACGGCTGTGGATGATTCGGGCGCGGTCGCGCTGATACTCGGTGCGTGTGGGATGCTTGCGCTCGGCGAAAATCCGCCCTCGGGATTCGCTCGATTTTTGCGCATACGGCGCGAGGAACGCCGCCTCCGCCGCCTCCATTTCCTTCCGAGACCGAATCACGGTTTATCCTCCGGCTTGCCTAAAAATTCCGCTTCGATTTTGCGCCGATGCGCGCGAGTCGCCGCACGGATAATGAGCACATCGAGCACGGCGAGCAGCATCGCGGAAAGCGTGAGCCATGCGCACACAAACCAGTATCCAATAAAGAGCCAGACATGCTCGCGAGCCCAGCGGTCGGAGAGGAAAACAGAACCAAGAAATAGCATCACCAACGCAGCGAGCATGATGTAAAACATCGCGATTCGCCGCGCCTTTTGGTCGCGGATAATGCCCTTGGTCAATTGCAGGACGAGCTTCAGCACGGCGGAAGTGTCTGCGACCAATAGGCGTCGGGTCGAGCAAAGAAACGATCGTTCGATTCTTCTGCGTCGGGTTTCGTGGGGGAATCGTCCGGGGCGGGCACGCCGCTCTTTAGTTCACCGCCATCCGCACCTGTACGAAAGCGATCATTTCCAGCAGGTCTTCTACGTGGAATGGCTTCGCGAGCATGGTGCCGTTCACGACGCGGATGAATTCGTTGATCTTCGGATTGCCCCGATGTCCCGTCATGAAAATGAAACGGTCGCAGAGATGCGGACGCATGCGTTCCACTGCGCGAAAGAACATGTCTCCTGGCAGAGTCGGCATCATCATGTCGCACAGGATGACTTCGAAATCGCTGGCTAGGACTTCATGGACGCCTTCCACACCGTTTTGTACGGCGACGACTTCAAAGCCGTGCGAGGTGAGGAATTCCTTCATGATTTCCTTGAACTGAGGATCGTCCTCCAGAAGAAGGATTCGGCGTTTTACCATCGACGGCATGGCAGCGGAAAAGCTGTCGGAAACATCGAGCGTTATTGTGGTGTCGGCGTATTTTTGCATGTTGTTGTTAGCAGTTGTTATAATCACCATAAAGCAGCCCGCGTGCCGATTTCCCCTCTCGATAATTAATTTTAACGATTTTTCACAAACCCCGACTCAAACGGCATTTACAGAGAGAGAATGCCTTTTGCTGCCTCCGTTTCCCCTCATTATTTCGCCCGGACGTGGCTTGGCACAACGCTGCACCGCAGTAGGCACCTCCCCACAAATGGCGAACTCGCCTCGACACGCCAGACCGGAATCCGTAGGCAGTCCCGCATGAAACGCGTTTTCGCTCTTCTCACCGTCCTCCTTTTCACATTCTCCTGGCACGCAGGCGCAGAGACTCCGAAGCCGCTCCGTGCCCTCATGGTTTGCGGCGGCTGCTGCCATGACTACGAGAAGCAAAAAGTCATCCTCAGCGAAGGGATCTCCAAACGCGCAGCAGTCGAGTGGACCATCGTCCACGAGGCAGCACCGAAAGGTCAGGATGAACGCAAGCACCGCATCTCGATCTACGAAAAACCCGACTGGTGGAAAGGCTACGACATTGTTTTGCACAACGAGTGCTTTGGCTACATCGAGGACAACGCATTTATCGAAGGCATCACCGCCGCCCACAAGGCCGGAGTCCCCGCCGTAATGCTCCACTGCTCCAGCCACAGCTATCGCATGGGAACCACGGATGAATGGCGCAAAGTGGTCGGCATCACGTCACGCAGTCATGAGAAAAACCGGGATCTCACCGTTGAGAATATCGCGCCGGAAAATCCCGTGATGAAAGGATTCCCTGCAAAGTGGCTCAACCCGAAAGACGAGCTCTACAAAAACGAGAAAATCTGGCCCAACGCGGTGCCGCTCGCAAAAGCTTACGGCGAAGACACCAAGCAAGAGCACGTCGTCATCTGGCTGAACACCTACGAGAAAGCGCGCGTCTTCAGCACCACACTCGGCCATAGCAACGCCACCATGGAGGCCACGGAATTTCTCGACGTCGTCACCCGCGGCCTGCTCTGGGCATGCGGGAAGCTCGGCGACGACGGAAAGCCCGTCGCAGGCTACGGACCGGCCTCTAAATAGATCTCCGCGCCCAATCCTCGGGCGTATTGAGATTCTCAAAAAGCGCGCGGTTTCCCTCATCCACAACGACTGCACCCAAAAGTCCCGCCTCCCGCACGGCTTCGATAAATGTGGCCAGCGCAAAACGCCCTTCACCGAGCAACTCCCGGGCGATGGGCAAAGCCGCAACTGGATAGATCGCTGCGAGTGGCTCCCAGCGAGCGCCGAGCATCGGCACCGCTCCGCGTCCGGTCCTCGCGACTTCTTCAAGCAGCGAGAAAAGAAAAGCTGGCGTCATCGCAGGCATGTCCACCGCGAGCACTAAAACCCACGGCTCGCACGCATGAGCCAGGGCCGTTGCGATGCCGCCCAGCGGTCCGCAATCGGGCCATTCATCGGGAATCATGGGTGTGTTGTCCGCAGGAATCGCCGCACATTTTCCCGCAACAAAAAGCTCTGCGGGCCGCGTCGCCGCGAGCGTGTCGAGCTGATGCTTCCACAACGGCTCGCCATCGACGATGAGGGCCGCCTTGTCGCGCCCCATGCGAGTCGATTTCCCTCCGGCAATTAAAGCGGCGCTGTGCGGCATGATTTGGGTTTGAGCCCACAGCGCTTTGTGCGCAAGCTTCGCGTTATGAGCGCACACATCCGGCACCTTTTCATCAGCCCCGGTCACAATTACACTGGCCACCACGGCGGAGCCGCCGGCACCCATCCGTTGGTGGAAGTGAAGGAGGTTCGTTGCGTGGCGGGACGCGGCATCGAAGGAGACCGGTTCTTCGATTTCAAGCCCGACTACAAGGGCCAAGTCACGTTCTTCGAATTGGAGACTTTCGAGCGGATGTGCGCACAATTCGGCGCCGCCGGAAAAGGGCCGGGCGCATTCCGGCGGAACATCGTCGTCGAGGGACTTCCTCTCACCCCGCTCATTGGTAAAGAGTTCGAGCTGCAAGGCGTGCGCTTCATGGGCACCCAGGAAGCCGCGCCCTGCGAGTGGATGAATGAGGCGTTTGCCCCCGGCGCGCACGCAGCGCTCAAAGGCTTCGGAGGCCTCCGCGCGCGAATCCTCAGCGACGGCATCCTTACAGTCGGTTAAAGCTCGGGCCGCGCAAGCACGGCTCCTGCTTATCAATTCCGAGAATCATGTCCGCCACCAATCCATCAAACGACCTCGACTCCGCCAGTAATCTCGACATCAAGAGCATCCTGCTTCTCGACGACGACACCGAACTCGCCGACACGCTGAAGCTCTTGCTGGAGTCCCGCAACTTTGTCGTCACGACCGCAAGGAACGGCGTCGAAGGGCTCCGCGAAGTCATGTCGATGGATTTCGATGTCATCATTTGCGACATGATGATGCCCACAATGCCGGGCGACATGTTTTACCTCGCTGTGCAAAAAGTGAAGCCCTCCCACTGTAGCCGTTTCCTCTTTGTCACCGGTCACGGACGGGATGCGCGTATCAACGATTTCCTGCAAAAAACGGACGGCCTCGTCCTTTTCAAACCCGTCCCAACGGATGAACTCGTGCAGATGATCTCGCTCGTCATGCAACGAAACGAGACGGCTGCATCCGCGTAACGGTGCTCGACAATCCCCTGCAAACGGGCGAAGGTCGCCGGACGTGTTTCAAATCATTTTCAATGAACTGAGCGCTGCCGAAATGGCCAGCCTGCCGAAGGACCTACAGCTCGATCTCCTCGTCGAGTTTGAAGTCCTGCCGGACAATCTCGACCAGCTCGACCCCGAGAGATTTGGCCGTCTGGAAAGCAACGGCAAGTCGCTCTACCGCTACCGCGCCAAGGACCACCGGATCTACTTCGAGCGCACAGAAGAAGGCATCACAGTCCACCGGGTTCTCCACAAAAACACACTGAAAGACTTTCTTTTCCGCTCGAAGCTTTCGTCCGGCGAGGACGAGCAACTCAGCAACAAAGATGGCTTCTGGAAGCTCATCGAAGCGGGA
This sequence comes from Verrucomicrobiaceae bacterium, assembly GCA_043728745.1. Classification (GTDB taxonomy): domain Bacteria; phylum Verrucomicrobiota; class Verrucomicrobiia; order Chthoniobacterales; family Chthoniobacteraceae; genus SXWH01. Next base: position 8,144 of record JAYTMG010000562.1, on the reverse strand, counting down.
GCCCAATCGAGAAAAACGAAATGAAACTTGGGCTCTGGATTTGCGTGATTGCATGTGTGGGAGTCGGGCACCTTGCCGTGATCTTTCTCATCGACCACTGGCGCACACTCGGCCAGCCCTACGTCCCGCCGCCCGAGCCGACTTTCACCACTGCGACCTACCGCTTCGTGGACGAGCAAGGCGCGGAGGTGAAGCGCGTGAAGGAGTTCACCGTGAGTACGACGTTCGCCAGCGAGGCACCAAAAACGCCCGCAACCGCACCGACGAATGGCGAATAATGGCAAATCGTTAGCGTCTCACACCTCGGAGTTTCTGTCCCCATGCTTCTGCCCGACGCACGAGACGGAACATTTTGCGCAGCGGTAGAGCACAGTCATTTCGGGACGAATTTCCACGCGTCCACCGACGACGGCGCGACTTGAGAAGAGCGCGCAGTGTCCGTCTATCTGCCGACCCGATGCGCTAAAACCCGATGACTCAGCGCGTGCCGAGCTGCAAAATTTCGTCGGCCTTTTTGCGCACTTCGCGGAAGCGCTCGGCGTTTTCGGGCAGCTTGATGTCCACGTCGTAAGTCGGGATCATCTCCTTCATCCGAGCGTGGCCCTCGGGGCTCGCGAGCAGTTGAGGGAAGCATTTCTTAATCACTTCGAGGACGATGTTCACCGACACCGACGCGCCCGGCGATGCTCCTAGCAGCGCGGAAATCGTGCGGTCTGCATCGGTGATAACCTCGGTGCCGTAGTGGACAATTCCAGCCTCGCCGTCGGTCTTTTTGATCGCCTGCACGCGGATTCCCGCATCGATCAGCTTCCAGTCCTTTGCCTCCGCCGCAGGGTAAAAAACATGCAGCACTTTCATGCGCGCATTCATGCTCTGCGTGCCTTGCTGCACGAGGTAGCGGACGAGATCCAGATTGTGGATGCCGATCTTGATGAGCGTCGCGATGTTGTCCGGACGCACGGAAAACGGCAGGTCCGTCACGCTCCCTTTTTTGTGCAAGAACTTCGTCGTCCACGCCGCGAACGGGCCGAAAAGCAGCGTCTTCTTTCCGTCGAGGATGCGAGTATCGAGATGCGGAACCGCCATCGTCGGTGCGGCGTCCAGCGCTTGACCGTAAACTTTCGCCTGATGCTTCGCGACGATCTCCGGATTGTCGCAAATGAGCCACTGTCCGCCGATTGGGAATCCGCCGAGCCCCTTCGCCTCAGGGATGCCGGACTTTTGCAAAAGCGGCAGACTCCCGCCGCCTGCGCCGACGAACACGAACTTCGCGCGGTTCACGCGCACCTCGCCCGTCACCGCATCCTTCGCGCGGACTTCCCAGCCAGCGCCGCTTTTCTTCAGCCCCACGACCCGATGCCCGGAAGCAATCCCGCAGCCATCCTGCTTACCCAGCCAGCCGAGCAGCTTGCGCGAGATCTCGCCAAAGTTCACATCCGTCCCCGCGTCCATCTTCGTCGCTGCGATTGGCACATCGCCCCGTCCTTCCAGCAACAGCGGAGCCCAGCTCGCGATCTTTGCGCGGTCGGTTGTGTATTCCATTTCGCGGAAGAAATGATGCGCCGCCATTCCCGCATGACGTGCCTTTAGAAAATCCACCTGCTCATCGCCATGCACGAAACTGATGTGCTGCACGGGATTGATGAACTCCTTCGGCCGCTCCGCCATTCCGCTCGCCACCGCGTAGCTCCAATACTGCTTCGAGTGCTCGAACTGCTCAAAAATCTCGATGACCTTGTTTACGTTCACCGAGCCATCCGTCTCGCGTTTCGGCGTGTAGCTCAGCTCACAAATCCCGGCGTGCCCCGTCCCCGCATTATTCCAGCCGTCCGAGCTTTCCTGCGATAGCCCATCCGTCACTTCATAAAGCTGAATGGTGAGTTTCGGGTCGAGCCGCTTCAGCAGAGTCGCGAGATTCGCCGACATGACGCCGCTGCCGATCAGGATGACGTCAGGGTTTTCGATGTGCTTATTGGATGTCATTAACTTTTGATTTGAAATGAATATACGCGCCGTGTCGGCAATTAGAGATTGCCGCCACGCTAAATCGAACGTCCGATGGTGCGCAATGTTTCGCGAAATAATCATACGCATGAGGGCTGGCATCATCGGACTCGTTTTCATTTCCGGCTTTGTGGCGTCTGGGTTTGCGGAGGGCGCGGAGCAGAAACTCCCGCAGTTTTTGAACACGTATTGTGTGAAGTGCCACGATGCGGACTCCGAGAAAGGCGGGCTGAATCTCGAGGCAATCAAAGGGAACGAACTCGGCGGGCATGCTGCGATTTGGGAGAAAGTGGTGCGGCGCTTGGGAGCACGCCAGATGCCGCCGCTTGCGGAAAAAACCAGGCCGGACGAAGCGGCGTATCAAGCGCAACTCGCGGGGTTGACGGAGAATTTGGACGCGATGTCGGGCAAGTCGCCAGACCCTGGCAAAGTGCCCGCGATGCGCCGACAGACGCGGACGGAATATCGAAATTCGATCCGGGATTTGCTGGCGCTGGATGTCGATGTCGCGGAGTTGTTGCCGAAGGACGAATCGAGCCACGGCTTCGATAACATCACGGTGGGCAGTCTGTCGCCGACGCTGCTGAATCGCTACATCAGCGCCGCGCAAAAGATTAGCAAGCTGGCCGTTGGCGGGGATGCTACGGCGCAGGTCCGGGTCGTCCGTGTGCCGCCGGATCGCACTCAGGAAGCGCAATTGGAGGGATTGCCGCCGGGAACTCGCGGCGGTGTTTTGTTCGCGCATACGTTTCCTGTTTCCGGTGAATACGAAGTGGAGGTGCGCCTGACGCGGGACCGGAATGAGGAAATCGAAGGACTGCGGGAGCGACATGAAATGGTGGTGCTGATCGACGGGTCGCAGCGCGCGGAGTTTGCCCTGAAGCCCGCGGGCAAGGACCACACGATGGTGGACGCCAATCTCCGGGCGCGAATAAAGATCGAAGCGGGACAGCGCAATGTGGGCGTGACGTTTGTGCGAAAATCGTCCGCGCTCATCGAAACGAAGCGGCAACCTTACGACGCTTCATTTAATGTGCATCGGCATCCGCGGCAGGCTCCAGCCGTGTTTCAAGTCGCAGTGTCGGGGCCGTTTGTCGTGCAGCCGACGGGCGCGAAGACTGCGAGTCAGCAGAAGATTTTCGTGAAGATGCCGAGCGGTCCGGAGGATGAGGCAGGCTGCGCGGAGGTGATTTTGCGAGGTCTGATGGAGCGCGCTTATCGGCGTCCAGTCACGGCTGAAGAAGTCGCGGGGCCGATGGCGTTTTATCGCGAAGGTCGCGGGGCGGGTAAATTTGAAGATGGAATCAGTACGGCTCTCAGCGCGATTCTTGTCAGCCCGCGATTTTTATTTCGCGTGGAGGAAGACCCCGCGGGCACGGCTTCGGGAACGGTTTATCGCCTGGATGGTTTGACGCTCGCTTCGAGGCTTTCGTTCTTCATTTGGTCGAGCATCCCTGATGACGAACTGCGGTCGCTCGCCGTTGCGGGGAAACTTTCTGACGCCGCCGTTTTGGAGCAGCAGGTGCGTCGAATGCTGGCGGATGCAAAGGCTTCGGCGCTGGCGACGAATTTCGCGAATCAGTGGCTGCAACTTCGGAATCTCGATTCGGTCGCGCCGGACCTGCGGCAGTTCCCCGATTTTGACGACAATTTGCGGCAGGCATTTCGTGAGGAGACGGAGCTGTTTTTCGCGAGCGTCCTGCGCGAGGACCGCAGCGTGGCGGATCTACTTCAGGCGAACTACACTTTCCTCAATGAACGACTGGCGAAGCACTACGGCATCCCGCATGTGGAAGGGAGTCGCTTCCGCCGCGTGACGCTCGCGGACCAAGCTCGGCGCGGCGGACTGCTGCGGCATGGCAGCATTCTCACGGTGACTTCGTATGCAAATCGCACGTCGCCCGTGATTCGCGGGAACTGGATTCTCGACAACATTTTGGGGACGCCGACTCCGCCGCCGCCGCCGGATATTCCCGCGCTGGACGATGCCGTCGTGGATGCGACTTTGCCGATGCGTGCCCGGCTCGCCGTGCATCGGGAAAAGAAGAGCTGCGCGGTGTGTCACAACTTGATGGACCCGATCGGTTTCTCGCTGGAGAACTACGACGCCGTGGGCCGCTGGCGTATTAACGAGGGCGATGGTCCGGTGGATGCCTCGGGCGGATTGCCCGACGGGCAGTTGTTTCAAGGCGTATCAGGGCTTGAGCGGGGGCTGCTCGCGCGACCGGAGCTTTTCGCTCGCACGGTGACGGAGAAATTGCTAATCTATGCTCTCGGTCGTGGGTTGGAGCACACGGACGCGCCAGCGGTTCGCCGCATTTTGGCGGACGCGAAACCTTCTCAATATCGGTTTTCAAGCATCATCATCGGGGTGGCCAAGAGCCTCCCGTTTACTCATCGCAAAAGCTCATGATTCTCACCAAAAAGCACCTACCTCGCCGCACCTTCCTGAAAGGCATGGGAGCAACCCTCGCGCTGCCATTGCTGGACGCGATGATTCCCGCCGCAACCGCTGCGGCGCAGACTGCGGCTCGTCCCGTGAAACGGCTCGGCTTTGTCTTTATGCCGATGGGGTGCGACCTCAGCCGATGGACGCCGCCGGGCGGAGAGCGGCTGGATGAATTGTCGCCGATTTTACAATCGCTCGCGCCGGTGAAGGACCAGATCTCCGTGCTGTCGAATCTCGAACTCGCGCCCGCATATCCAGGAACGCACGCGACTTCGAACTCAGCATTTCTCAGCGCGGCACGGGCAAAACGCACGGAGAGCGCGGACTACTTTCTTGGGACGACGGTGGACCAAATTGCGGCGCGTCAAATGGGTTCGTCCACCCAATTGCCGTCGCTCGAGATGTCGATGGACCTCATGCAGACGGCTGGCCAGTGCGACAATGGCTACGCGTGCGTTTATCAAAACAATCTGTCGTGGGCTTCTCCCACAACGCCGTTGCCCGCTGAGGCTCATCCGCGGCTGGTTTTCGAAACGTTGTTCGGCGACGGCGGCACGCTCGCGCAACGGCAGGCGGCGCTGCGGAAACGTTCGAGTCTGCTCGATTGGGTCGGTGAAGATTTATCCCGACTGAAGCGCAATCTCGGCCCGGCCGACCGCTCGAAGGTCGATGACTATTTGCAAGCGGTGCGCGAAGTAGAGCGCCGCATTCAAAAAGCCGAGGCCGACACGAAAGATCACGTCTTGCCCGATCTCGACCGACCAGCCGGAGTCCCCGCCGCATACGCGGACCATGCGAAACTGATGTTCGAACTGCAAATCCTTGCGTTCCAAGGCGACATCACGCGCGTCACGACCTTCCAGCTCGCGCGGGAAACGAGCAACCGCACGTATCCGGAAATCGGCGTGAGCGATCCGCACCATCCGCTTTCCCACCACGGCAACGACCCCGACAAGATCGCGAAGATGTCGAAGATCAACGCGTTCCACGTTTCGCTGTTCGCCGACTTCCTCCAAAAAATGAGGGCCACCGCTGACGGCGATGGCACGCTGCTCGACAATGCGCTTTTCCTTTACGGCAGCGGCATGGGAAATCCGAACGCGCACGACCATCACAATCTCCCGGTCATCGTTGCCGGAGGAGCCGCAGGCGGGATGAAAGGCGGGCGGCACATCCGTTTTGAGAAGCCGACACCGCTTGCAAATGTCCATCTCACGCTACTCGATAAAGCAGGCGTGAAGCTCGATGCGTTTGGCGACAGCACGGGGAAAATCGTGCAGCTCGGCGAACCGCTGAGTCTATGAGAGCAGCGTTCGTCGCGGCATTCGGTCTCGCGATATGCAGCGTCGGTGCGCAGGAAACACTGCTATCCGCTGTCGAAGCGGACGATGCCGCAGCCGCGCGGCGGTTGATTGCCGCAGGCGCTAAAGTTGCCGAAGCGAATCGCTATGGCGTCACGCCGCTTGCGCAGGCTTGCCAAAACGGGAACGTCGAACTGGTGAAGCTGCTGCTCGAAGCCGGAGCAGACGTGAAGGCGACGCAGGGCGGAGGTGAGACTCCGCTGATGATTGCGTCGCGGACCGGGCGCGTCGAAAACGTGAAGGCTCTGCTTGCGAAAGGTGCGGACGCCAACGCCAGCGAGAATCGCGGGCAGACCGCGTTAATGTGGGCCGCAGCGCAAGGGAACACCGATGTCGTGGATCTGCTTTTGGCAAACGGCGCGGACTTTCGGTCGTCGCTCAAGTCGGGTTTCAACGCGCTGCTTTTCGCCGTGCGCGAAGGGCGAAGTGCCGTGGTCCGCTCGCTGCTGAAAGCCGGAGCGTCGGTGAATGAAGTCGCGAAAATAGAGAAATCGAAAGGCACTTCGATGCGCACTGGCACCGCGCCGCTCATGCTCGCAGTCGAGAACGGACATTTCGAACTCGCTCTGGAGCTCATCGCCGCAGGAGCGGACCCAAACGATCAACGCTCGGAATTCACGCCGCTCCATGCCATCACTTGGGCGCGGCGCACTCCGCGTGGCGATGGCGATGATGGAAATCCTCCGCCAGCAGGCTCCGGAAAAACCGGCAGTCTTGAGTTTGTGCGGGAGCTCGTGCGGCTCGGTGCCGAGGTGAACACACGCCTGGAAAACGGCTCCGGCGGGGGTGGTCGCCTAAACACGAAGGGTGCGACCCCGTTTCTACTTGCCGCGCAAAACGTAGACCTCGCTTTGATGAAGCTGCTGGTGGAACTCGGTGCCGATCCAAAACTCGCCAACGCCGACAATTGTCCGCCACTCCTCGCCGCCGCTGGGATCGGCGTGACCGCACCGGGCGAAGAACCGGGAACCGAAGCCGAGGCGCTCGCAACGATTGCGTGGTTGCTTGATCGCGGCGCTGACATCAACGCCGTGGATGATCGCGGCGAGACCGTCATGCACGGAGCCGCATACAAGATCATGCCGAAGATCGTGACGCTGCTCGACTCCCGCGGCGCCGACATCACGAACTGGAATAAGAAAAATAAGTCCGGCTGGACGCCACTGCTCATCGCGCAGGGTTACCGCCAAGGAAACTTCCGCCCCATTGCCGAAATGGAGGACGTCTTTTCTAAAATCATGAAGGCCCGTGGAGTAGAGCCCCCGCCCGCTCCGAAGCGGAAAGAGGATTTGTAAAAGCGGCTTCGGCTTTCCCCGACGCGCGGATGCGGTGTGGCTAATGCCGCAGCCACTTTTCGTTGTGGCGGCGAACGCTCGCAGATATCCGACCGTCTGCTCTTCCAGTGGAAATCTGTTTAACACTTCGCCGTCCTCACATTGTTTTTCCGCGCGGTTCCAGAGCCTTTTCCTGCACTCGCCGGACCTGACGTCTTTCACGCGGGCGGGAACAAGGTACATGACATGTCCACCATGACGAAAGGGCGAGATTGCGTGGAGCTACCACGGTGCCGACCGTCGCGGCCCATCGTTTCATTTGGTTAACTTGCACACCGAATAGACGCACTCCAGCAGGGTGAAACCCTACGGCGATAACTTGACCACCATCTTGCCGACGTTCTTGCCGCCAAAGAGACCGATGAATGCTCCGACTGCTTGATCGATTCCCCCCACGACGGTTTCCAGACTCTTCAGCTTGCCTGCTTGAAACTGCGCGCCGACCTCATTTTCGAATTCGCTCTGGCTATGCAGCCAGTCTCCGACGATCAGTCCTTTCATGGTGAGGCGCTTCGTCGTCATGTTGAAGAGATTGGAAGGGCCGGGCTTGGGCTTTGCGTCGTTGTAATTCGAGATACCTCCGCACGCGATGATGCGACCATGCACCCGCAGGGCTGACAGCGCGGCTTCGAGAGATTCACCGCCGACGTTGTCAAAATAGACATCGATGCCGTCGGGGGCTGCGCGGTTCAGTTGTTCGAGCACGGGGCCGGACTTGTAGTTGAAGGCGGCATCGAATCCGCACTCATCCAGCAGTTGCTTCACTTTCTCCTCAGAGCCGGCGGAACCGATTACACGGCAACCGCGCAATTTCGCAAGTTGGCCGGCCATGTTGCCAACCGCACCCGCCGCGCCCGAGATGTAGATGACGTCGCCCGCTTTCACCTCGACCATCGTCAATCCCGCCCACGCCGTCATACCGGTCATGCCAAGGGTGCCGAGGTAAACGGAAAGGGGCTGCACGGCTTTGTTGACGGCATGCAATTCATTGGGTGC
>JAYTMG010000561.1:0-6250 GCA_043728745.1 Verrucomicrobiaceae bacterium | reverse complement strand
GAAAGACTACTGGGCCTACAAGGGCTACCTGACCCCCGGCGCGAAAGGCGGAAAGAAGCCCGGCAACAAAAAGAAAGACTGATCCCGAGCGCGGCATTTTCACCCGCGACATCCAGCTCGCGATGCGGGCGCACGAGCGGCTGGAAGTGGGCGCGGTGCTCATCAATCAAGTGCCTACCTTCCGCGTGGAAAACATGCCATACGGCGGAATCAAAGATAGCGGCTTTGGCCGCGAGGGGATTCGCTACGCGATCGAGGAAATGACGGAGCCGCGCGCGTTAATCATCCGCAAAACAAGCTAGCGAGGCGGTAAGGAGCGGGGGGCTTCATGTGGAGAGGCCAGCACGGAAGCGATTCAATCCCGAAGGCTGGCCGCGCTTTATGTCAGCACCTTCTTCAGCACCGCCACCATTTCCCGCTGCCGCTGCTCCACGAACTCCCGTCCTTTCGCTGCTTTTGCTTTCGCGGCGGCGGGCTCTTTCGCCATCGCCAGCACCGCTGCCGGCATCGCTTTTATTTCCTCTTCGTTGTCGAAATCGAACAGCCAGTCGCCGAGGCCGATGTCGCGCCACATGATTCCCTTGCTCGTCTGCTCCGCCCATCGGCAGACGATCGCCGGGATGCCGTTGCCGATACACATGATGGGCGAATGCATCTCGTGCCCGAAGAGTCCCGCGCTCCGGCGATACGTGCTCAGCGCCTCTGCGGTGAGCCAGTAATGCTCCCGCCACACACAGTGCGCGCGGACGTCGGCAGGTAGTTTGTCGAAGATCATTTCCTTGTTCACCGCCATCTGCGTCTCGTCCTCGGGGCAGAGCAGCACTTTCATTTCTGCCTGCCGCACCACGGCGATGATCGCGTCGCGCAGCGGCTTGCAGTCGTGCTCTTTCATCGCCTCGTTGCGTGCGTGCTTCTTGTCGTCAAACGCGGCTTTCTTGCTCGGGATCGTCCAGTACGGCGTGAAGCGCAGGCGCGGGATGCAGCAGAGAAACTTCCCATCCTCCAGCCCGTTTGCTTTAAGAAATGCTTCGGCTTTCGCGTCGTCGCGCAAGTCGGTGGCAAACGCCCCGTCCGGCCCGAACTCCATCACCGGACACATACAGCCTTTCGATTTCGCCAGCGCCAGCGATACAGAATCCCGAAAGAAAACGAACTTCGCGCCGCTCAGCACGTCGATAGTGCTGGCCACAGCGCCGTCGGCGGAAGGCTTGGTCGCCGTGGAGCCCGTCATCGAAAACGTGATGCCGAACACGCCATACGGCTTCCCCGTCTCCTTGCTCCAGCGCACGACATCCCTCTCCGCCACGAGCGACGGACCCGAGCCGTGCAGGAGGAAATCGCACTCCGCAAACGCCGCCTTCAATTCCTCCGCGCCTTGCACAAATTTGAGTTTCGGAAATCGCGCTCGCAGCATCTCCTCCACTCCATTCCCGACGCTACTCGGCCAAAGCCGCACCTCCGCCGCAGGAAAATGCTTCTCCAAAATCGCCAGCACTCCCGGCGTGTGTGCGATGTCCCCGATGTTCACCGTCTGCCACGAAGAGCGCAGCAAAATGCGCGGTGCCCGTTTCTCCTCAGCGTGGAGTGATGCAGCGATGGATGCCAGGAACGCGGAGTGAATGAAGTGTCGGCGGTTGCTCATATAATCCCGTAGCCTGTGCCACAAACGCCCCGCCCTGCACGAGCAAATGCTCATGCAATCGTTGCCTCCGAGTCTCCCGACCTCGCCGTCTATGGGCTTTCTCGCTGGTAAATCGACCGTCATTCTTGCCATCGCGAGGCCGCAGCCCTAGACCCATCGCCATGCCTCCAAAAGTGAAGCCTACAAACAACATAATCACCGCCATGATCAGCTTCGGTGCCGCCGAGTTCGAGCGATTTGCCTAGACTCCACACCTTCGATGCTCACGTCCGAAACGAAGCTCGCATGGAAGGCCGTCGAGAAATCTGTGTTGCTCGAACACCGCTCAGCAACACTTCAAGCCGAGACGTTTCTCGGTGAAGTCGCTGAGAAAAGCAGCGAGCACGAAATCGTCCGCTTGGGTGACGTGTGCGAAACCACGTCTGGCGGAACACCGGCCCGGTCAAAGTCCGAGTTCTACGAAGGGGGGCACGATTCCTTGGGTGAAGAGCGGCGAGGTAGCGCAAGGCTTGGTCACGGCGACGGAAGAACACATCACGGAACTCGGACTCAAGAACTCGTCGGCCAAGCTTTTCCCGGTCAACACGGTGCTCGTCGCCATGTATGGCGCAACGACTGGTGAAGTTGGGCTATTGAAGATTCCAGCCACGACCAATCAAGCGGTTTGCGGTATCCTTCCGAACGACCGAGTTGTTCCTGAGTTTTTGTTTTACGCGCTTCGGGCGCTGAAAGACGAGATGAAGCAGCGAGTCGGTGGCGGAGCGCAGCCAAACATTTCGCAGCAGATAATTCGCGACCTCGAAATCCCGCTGCCGCCGCTGGAGGAACAGCGGGCGTGAAACAGTTTCCACGCAATCTGAAACGCGATGAACGTCTTGCCCGTGCCGGTGGCCAGCGTGAGCAGGATACGCGGCTTGTTCTCCGCGATGGACTGCATCACGCGCTCGACGGCGATGTCCTGATAGTAACGGCTGGGATGCGAGCCGCCCTTATCCTCGAACGGCACCGCCGCAAACCGGTCGCGCCACGCATTTGCCTCCGCAAATGTCAGCGCCCACAGCTCATCCGGCGTCGGGAAATCCGGCACGACCCATTCCGCCGGATGCTCCGAGCCTGCGTCCGGCGACATGTCCACTTCGTAAATGCCCTGCCCGTTCGCCGCGTAGGCAAAGCGCACCGCCAGCTTCCCCGCGTAATTCTTCGCCTGCGCCACGCCCTCCGTCAGCGCCATGTCCCACGCCTTTGCCTCCACCACCGCCAGCTTTGTATTGCGATACTCCAGGATGTAATCCGCAGTCAGCGACTTGCCCTTTTTGCCGTGACCCTCGATGCGCCCCGGCGAAATCGCATACTCCCGCCGGATGCGGCTCCCCTCGACGACGCCCCAGCCCGCCGCCTTCAGCGCTGGGTCGATGTGCTCGGCTCTCGTCTCGGCTTCATTCATGATTTTTTCAATGCGTAGCGACCGGTTTTCTTGCCGCCGATCTTTTCCACCAATCCGGCTTCCAAAAGCGGGCGTAGCAAATCCATCGCTCCCTGCCTAGAAACCGCGAGTGTCTTCCAAAGCTCGGCTGGCGACAGGCTCCCGTGGTCGCGCAGCAGCTTGAGCAGCAATTCCTGTTTGGGACGCAGTACCAGTTTTTCCGGTGATTTCACGTTATAGGTCTGCACCCGCAGCCAGACTTGCTCCAAGGTCTGCCTCACGCCCTCGGCGCAATACTCCAGCCAACCGGTGAGATCCTCGCCTGCCACCCGCACGGCATCCAGTGCGGCGTAGTAGCCGGGGCGGTCTTCCCAATAGTATTCATCCACGGAGAAAATGTGATGGCTGTCGAATCCTCGCCGGTAGAGTTCCCACAGCGCCAGCGCTCGACCAGTTCTGCCATTGCCATCGGCGAAGGGATGAATGTTCTCAAACTGGGAGTGCAAAATCGCGGAACTGAGCACCGGAGACAGCTCCGTGGATTGCTTGTTCCACCATTCCAGCAGCTCAAACATCAGCCCCGAGACATCGGCGGCGGCGGGTGGAAAATGGTTGCCCACCCGCACCTGGATCGTCCGATAACAGCCAGTCGCTCCCTGATCCATCACGCGGTCCGCCAAAATCCGGTGGAGCTCAAACAGGTCTTCGTGACGGATTGCTTTCTTCTTGGCGTGCTTTTCCACATAGCGCAGGCCAGCGAAATAATTCAGCACCTCGCGGGTGGACCTCGTATCGGAGGCGACCAATTCCCGCCCTTCCTCCAGCGCACGCACTTGCTCTAGGGTCAGCGGATTGCCCTCAATCGCTGTGGAAGCGTGGCCGTTGCGAGTGCGGGTGTCTTTTTGCAGCGCCGGAATCCACGAAAGCGCCACAGCCGCCCCGAGAATCCGTTCCCGCAAGGCCGCGATCATTTCCACCAGCGAGAGCAGGCGCGGAGTGATCGTAAATTGCGGTTCGTAAGCCACGGCGATAAGTCAAGCGTGAGTCAAGTTATGAGTCGAGCCGCTACAGCGCCCCGGTGAAGGCTTGGTGCAGCAGCGACTTCTTCAACGCCTCCAGCGCGGCGAGCTTCCGCTCGTAGAGGCGGGCGAGGCGTTGGGTTTCTTCGTCCAGTGAGTCGAGCGTTGCAACGATGACCTCTTGATCTGCTGGTGACGGCAGAAAGATTCGATGCTCGTTGAGGCGTTGAATCGGCAATGCGCTGTATGCCGAGCCATGAGCCATCTTGTTCAGGCTCTCAACGAATGACACCTCCTTTTCCCCGACGCCGCTGCGCAATGCGCAGACGGACGAATGGGAGTCATGGGAAAGATGGGTGATATGCCTCGCATCGCTCGCATCCTTCCCACTCGTGCGCCCAGCGTCTTTGTCTGCCACCCCTTCTTCATAACAGCGCCCTCCTTTTCCCCGACGCCGCCAGCGCACAACGCGCAAGGGGAGAGATGGGAGAGATGGGAGAGATGGGAGCCATACTTCCCCCTCTTCGCATCGCTCGCATCTGTTGCCATTGCCGGCCTCCAATGGGAGCCGTAATTCCCATTATTCGCATCCCTCCGATCTGCTTCCCATTGCAGGCTCACAGGCGTTCTCATTTCTTGGGCGGCTGGTTCCGGTGGGCGAGCCGTGCCTTGAACATCCGCTCGCGAAGGCCGCCCTGCTCCAGAAAGTCCTTTTCCAGCGCCCGCAGTTGCTGGTCGAGCAGGTAGTTGGTCTGGTGAATCAGGCAGATGGCAATGTTGGCAATCACCTCCGGCGGGCGCGTCTCCACAAACTCCCGGTAAAGCTCGAAAGTGTGCGGGGTCTTGCGGCCCATCCGCCGGACAAACAGGGCTTCCTTGGAATCTTTGTCCCAGATGACGTGGTCGCGCACTCGCAGGTAATCGCGGTAGTCGGCGAGCAGCTCTTCAAGGCTGGAGCGGCCCACGTTGGTGAGCTTAATTTCGGTTTCCTTGGAGGTGAGGGCGGCTTTGCTGCCTTCGAGGATGTTCTGTTTGCCGGACCGCGCAGACTGGATCATCTGGTCCACAGTGCGGTCGCCTCGGCTGAGATACTTGTGCGCGAAGCGGAAGGTGATGTCATAGACAACCTCTGCTTTTTGGAAGGAGAGGAGCGTCTGGTAATCGCCGCGCGGCGGGATGATGGGATGGGCATCATGGGAAGGATGGGAGGTATGTTTCCCATTATTCGCATTATTCGCATTCTTCCCGTCGTTTTTCATAGCAGCTTGCGGATGCCCATTAGCACTTCCGCGCTCTCGGCGTCCAGCGCGGCGATTTCGTCCATGATGTCCTGCGGGCTGCGGTGCGCGATTTCCTCGCCGCCATTGGGGTTCTTCACGGAGAGGTCGAAGGTCTTCGGGTCGATGGCCGCCGCGTCCAACGACCATGACTTCGGTGAATCGGCGAACGTTTTCTGCAACTCGATAAACTCGGCGAGGTCGGCGTCGTTGAGCGGGTTGGTCTTGCCCATGTTGCGGCCGGGGTCGAGCTGGTAGAGCCACACCGGGTGTGACCGCTGCGTGATGTCGCACAGTCCGTCCCGGCTGTGGGGCCAGTAGCCGTCCCGGCTGCTGTCGGCCTGAAACGGGCGGGACGCCCGTTGGCCCCACAGCCGGGACGGACTGTGCTACGGGCTACATCACCGTGCGGTCACACCCACCACACCTTACTGCTCTTCGTCCCTTTCTCAAAGAAGAGCACCACGGTCTTCACGCCCGTGCCGATAAACGTGCCGCCGGGGCAGTCGAGCACGGTGTGGAGGTTGCATTCTTCGAGCAGCTTTTGGCGCAGACTCACGGAGGCGTTGTCGGTATTCGAGAGGAAGGTATTTTTGATGACGATGCCGGCGCGGCCTCCGGCCTTGAGGATCTTGATGAAGTGTTGGAGGAAGAGGAACGCGGTCTCGCCGGTGCGGATGGGGAAGTTTTGCTGCACTTCCTTGCGCTCTTTACCGCCGAAGGGCGGATTGGCGACGATGATGTGGAAGCGGTCCTTTTCCTGCACGTCGGCGAGGTTCTCGGCGAGGGTGTTGGTGTGGATGATGTTGGGCGCTTCGATGCCGTGCAGGATCATGTTCATGATCGCGATGACGTAGGCGAGGGACTTCTTTTCTTTGCCGTAGAAGGT
>JAYTMG010000560.1:0-2819 GCA_043728745.1 Verrucomicrobiaceae bacterium | reverse complement strand
TCGGCGCGACGGCTTTGGCGACGGTAATTACGAGGGGAGAAATCGCGATCCGCCACGAGCGCAATCTCGCCTTCATCGCCGAAGCCGACGCACAAAAGCAGGCGCGTCACGCACGGGAAAGTGAGCGGCTCATGCGGCTGAATCTCTATGCCGCAGACATGATGGTCGCCTCGCGTGCGTTGCGCGACGGGCACCTCGGCGTCGCCCGGGAAACGCTGGAGCGCCACGTCCCGAAGTCCGGCGAGGACGACCTTCGTGGGTTCGAGTGGTTCGCATTTAAGGCCGACTGCCGAGGCGACGATCTTCGCGCGCTCACAGGACACACCAAAGCGGTGGACGCGGTCGCGTTTTCGCGGGATGGGAAATCCCTCGCGACGGGCGGGCGCGACGGGCAGATCCTTTTTTGGAATGTGGAGACGGGCGCAAAGTTCCTGCAACTCCCGCTGGCCGATGCGCCGACACACGCGATGGAAATCCCGCTATTTGCCAAACACGTAGCGGGATCGCCGGAAGCGAGGGCAATGCTCACGAGCAATCCCGGTCTTTTCGACGCTATGCGTATGCGCTGGCGGCCCTCCAAGATCGGAGGAATGGATGCGCTCGCATGGTCGCCGGATGGGCGCTGGCTGGTGAGCGGCGGTGCAGGCAGCTACCTGCGCGTGTGGGAAGTAGCGACTGGAACGATCTCGTGGTTCGCACCGATTTACTCGATCAGCGCGATCGAATTCTCGGACGACGGCGCACACTTCGTCGCTTTGAGAATCCATCCAGATGGAGCAACAGCAACCATGCTCATTTACAATTTTGAGCAGAGAACTCTTGCGCGCTCGATCGAGAATGTTCGCCCCGCTTTCGCACTCCTGAATTCGGGCAAAGAGATTCTCACTGCAACGACTGGAAATACGATCGAGAGGCAGAACCTCGTGACTGGAGCCGCGGTATCCGCATTCGACATCGGCGATTCTACGTCCGCGATCGCGGTGGCAACGGCCTCGGCGATAGCAGCGACGGTCGATTCCTCGGGCACGTATATTTCGCTGTGGGATTTGGAGCGCGGCAAACGAGTTCACCGCTTTGCAAATCCCAGCGGCGAGCGATTTCGCGACATCGCGCTTTCTCCCGATGGAAAGCTCCTTGCCGCAGTCGGTGCCGATCATTTGCTGAGGCTGGTGGATATTCCGACGCTTACGGAAAGGACCCGTCTTCGCGGGCACGGCGACGAGATTCTGAGCGTGCGCTTTTCCCCGATCGGTTCGCTGGTAGTCACCGGCGGAAATGATCATACTGCCCGCGTCTGGTCCGCTGCGGCCGAGGCTCCCATGGGGGCTGCTGGAGAATCCTCGACATCAATCACAGCATCGTCGACGACAGGTCAGCATGTTCTGTTTCAACATCAGGACGGAACCGTAGAGTGCTGGGATGGCTCCGCGAAACACGCGCCCCGGACACCACAGGATTACGAACGCACCGCTGCGGGATTAATGTCCGACGGTGCGGGGTTTGTGACAACTCGTCGCGATCCATTCGGCGGAATAATCGTGGAGAACTGGAGCACGTCCGCCGAACCCACGCGACCGCCCGGAAGGATCGTTCCATCCGTGCCAGACTGGAAGCACTCCGCATTCTCCGCGTCGCGGAACTGCTTCGGCGTCTCGGATGGCAAAAAGATATTACAAATAATCGACCGCGAGACCGGCGTTCCGGCTGCCCCCGTGGATTTGGGACGCCGGACATTTGAGAGGATGAGCTTCTCTCCGGATGGCCGTTTTATCTTGGCATACTCATGGCCTGCGCGCGTGAGTATCATCGACACCGCGCGCGGCAGTGTGATTAGCCGCCACGCCATCTCGCAGGGTTCGCCGAGTTCTACGGCGCTCTCGCCGGATTCGCGATTTATAGCGAGTTCAGGCGACGATAATTTGATCTCGATTTACGCGATGGAAACCGGCGCGACTTACGCGACGCTGCGCGGGCACAAAGCGAAAGTTCAGGCGATCGCATTCACTCCCGACGGGCGCACACTGGCATCCTCATCCGCAGATCGCACGCTGCGGCTGTGGCACATTCCGACCGGGCGCGAGCTCGGAGTGTTAATGAGCGATGTTGACTACACATCGCTCGCGTTTACGGGCAATCCCGTGCGACTGATCACGGTCGGCCCCGGAGGTCGCGGGGTGATTGAAGGCAGCAGTTTTTAGAAACTTCGCACCCGCATTTTATGGGTCCGAAATTTGAACGCTGGAAATCTTTTGAGGAGCGGATAAGATGAAAAATATGAAGGTGCATGTTTTGCAAATTCCGCCCGAGGGGAAGAGCTACGAGGGCGAGGAACCGAACTCAATTTTGGAACTGACCGATCCGCGGATCGTGCCGGTTTCGCCGATCACGTACTCACTCGAAGTGGGCATCAGCGAGGATGGACTATGGGCTCATGGGCCGATCGGGGTCGATCTCGATTGCGAATGCGTTCGCTGTCTGAAGCGCTTCGTCCTGCCGATTCGGGTCGATGATTTTGCCTGCCACGTAGAGCTCGAAGGTCGTGAATTGGTGGACTTGACAGAGTTCATCAGGGAAGACATCCTGCTCGACCTTCCGGCTCATCCGCATTGCGATTGGGATGGTGGAACTGACTGTAAAGCCAGTTTTGCCGCTGACCAAAGTGCCGTCGAAATACTCGACGATATAAGGGATGTCTGGAAGGACCTCGATAACTTGAAACTTTAATACTGAAATAAAATGGGAGTCCCAAAGCGTAAGAAATCCAAGATGCGTCTTCGCACGCACAAAGCATCACTCCGCTGGCACGCGCCGTCACTGAA
>JAYTMG010000559.1:0-2536 GCA_043728745.1 Verrucomicrobiaceae bacterium | reverse complement strand
CCGCCCGCTCCGACCGCCGACCATGCGAGTGAACGGATGTTTTCCTGCACGCCAAATGTCGTCTCGCCGTGCATCCACGGCAGCCCCGCGCTGAAGACGAGCCCCGCGATCGTGCCGCCGATCGTCACGCCATCGGGGATGATGAAATGCTCGAAGTCGATGAAAGTCGCGACGATGAGCAGCGACACAAAAGTGAACATCGGGAAAATGAGAATCCAGTGCCCCGGAAACTGCGCACCCGAGCGGTAGGAAAGCTGAAACCACACAGCGAGAAACATGAGCGCAGTGAGAAATTCGACGCCGAAATATCGGAAGGGAATCGGCGCTTTGCAGTTCTTGCATTTCCCGCGCTGGACCGTCCACGTGATGAGCGGGAGATTCGAAGTCCACGGGATTTGGTATTTGCAAAGCGGGCAGAACGACCGCTTTGGCTCGTCCACCGACATATTGAGTGGGAGCCGGTAGATGCAGACGTTCAGGAAGGAACCGACACACGCGCCGAGAAGAAACGCGAACGTCGCAAAGAAGATTTCGTAGATGAGTTGGGCTGGCACTGAGTCTCAGTCAAAGCAGCCGCGATGCCGCGGTCAATCCCGCTGAGGTATTTGACATCCCCGGTTTCCCGACCACGATGCGCGGGAGATGGCACTGCCGATCAAATACAGCTTCACAAATGTCATCGTCCGCTGGCGCTCCACAGCCGCGACGATTGTCGGCGTCGGGCTCACAATCCTCGTCTATGTCGGGTTGCAAATGATGGCCGGAGCGATCGAGGCATCCGGCGGAAAAACGGGCGACCCGCGCAATCTCCTCGTCGTCCGTCGCGGCGCAGACTCCGAGTCTTCTTCGCAAGTCACGCGGGAAGATTTCGCCACATTTCAATACGCCGAGGAAATCGCCCGCGATGCTGCGGGCAAGCCGCTCATTTCCGCAGACACGCTCGTCGTGATCTATCTCCCCCGCCGCAGCGGCGAAAAAGCAGCGGGCGGTGCCAACGTGATTTTTCGCGGTGTTTCGGCGAATGGCCCGGCGCTGCGCCCGCAGGTGAAGCTCGTCGAGGGCCGGATGTTCGAGGGCGGAAAGCGAGAGATCATTGTCAGCCGAAAACTCGCCGCGCGATTCGACAATATGTCCGTGGGCTCGACGGTGAAAGTCGGCACGCGGGAGTTGAAAGTCGTCGGGCAATTCGACGGAAGCGGCAGCGCGTTTGACTCCGAGTCTTGGATCGATGCCGACGAAGCGCGGGCCATTTTCAGCCGCGACAATTATTGCAGCGTCCTCATTCGCCCGGTGGACGAAGCCGCAGGGAAAAAGCTGACCGACCGGCTGGAGGCCGACAAGCGACTCGCGATCCGCGTCGTGCCCGAGACTTCGTATTACGCCGAGCAAACCAAGACCGCCGAGCCCATCCGCTTCGCGGCAAAGTGGCTCGCCATCGCCATGTCCATCGGTGCCGTGCTCGCCGCGATGAATACGATGTATGCCAGCGTCGGCTCGCGGACGCGGGAAATCGGGACGCTGCGCGTGCTGGGATTTCGCCGCCGGACGGTCGTGACGGCGATCCTTATCGAGGGCGCATTTCTCGCCACCATCGGCGGTATATTTGGCTGCGGACTCGCGATGCTCCTGAACGGATACCGCGCCGGGACGTTTAATTTTCAGACGTTTGGCGAGACCGTCTTCGAGTTGAAACTCACGTGGGACATCGTCGGACAAGCGCTTATTTTTTCCGCCGTCGTCGGCGTCATCGGCAGTCTTCTCCCCGCGCTGAGGGCTGCACGAATGCCCGTGATTGCAGCGTTGAAGGAACCGTAAAGCCCGCTAAGATCCGACACACATGGACGCGGCAAAGCTGCAAAGCATACAAATTTCGGACGCACAACGCCAACGCTCGGGCGGCTCGTTTTGGTGGATTCTCATCATCGTGCTCGGCGCGACGGGCACGGCGTTATACTTCGCGAATCCGTGGGCGAAGGACTCCCGCGATATGGAAAAGGGGCCGACTCCTGCGGTCGCGGCGACGGAAGCCACCGCACCTGCGCCCAAGCCCAAGGCCGCCGACAAACCCGGCGACGTGCTCCTCACCGTGAGCGGCTACATCGTCAACCGCGAGCGCATCGAAATCAGCCCGCGCGTGATGAATCAGGTGCGCTGGATCGGCGTGAAAAAGGGCGACACGGTGAAGAAGGATCAAGTCGTCGTGCAGCTCGACGACTCCGAGCAAAAAGCCCGTGTCGCCGAAATCGAAGGCCAAATGGCCGTAGCCCGCGTCGCCATCGAGCGAGCAAAGATGAGCTACGAGCGCGTGCGCAAACTCCGCGCAACGCAAAATGAAACCGCCGAGCGCGAAGACGAGACGCGCCTCGCAGTCGCCAGCGCCGAGGCACAGCTCACGCAACTCGAAGGTCTCCGCGCCACCGCGCAAGTGTTCCTCGACTGGACCGTCATCAAATCGCCCATCGACGGCGTCGTGCTCGAAAAGCTCGCCGACCCCGGCGAACTCGTCACACCCCAGAGCTTCGGCGGCGGCAAAGGC
>JAYTMG010000558.1:0-2987 GCA_043728745.1 Verrucomicrobiaceae bacterium | reverse complement strand
CACCAACCTTCACGACACCACCGCAGGCGAAGACTTGTGGAGCTACACTTACCGGGTGTCGAATTTCGACTTCCTCTCCGGGCAGGGATTCAGCCTCTTTTTTGAGCCTTCGCTGTATGGGCAATTGAGCGGGGCGCGGGCGACGGGCGCGGGCTGGGATGCGCTCGCGGTGCAGGCGGATGCGGCGCTGGATTCGCGCGGGTTTTTCGATGCGCTGGCGCTTTCGGGTTCGGCGGGGCTGGATGGGCTGTTCACCGTGAATTTTGTCTGGAAAGGCGCGGGCTTGCCGGGCTTCCAGGCGTTCACGGTTTACGATACAGATTTCTCCACCCTGGCCTCCGGGCAGACGACTTCCGTGGCGGGCGATGTGGCGCTGCCGACCATCGGCATCACCAGCCCGGTGCACGATGCGACCGTGGCCATTTCTCAACTCACCGCCAGCGGCACAGCGGCGGATGACCTCGCCGTGGAGCGCGTGGAAGTGCGCGTAAATGGCGGGCGCTGGCGCAAGGCCACCGGCACCACCGCCTGGACCGCCGCGCTCGCGCTCAGCCCCGGCGACAACGTGCTCCAAGCCCGCAGCGTGGACCTCGCAGGCAACCGCTCCGCCATCGTCGCCGTGACCATCCACAACACCGCCACCCGCGCCCTCATCGCCGGGAAATACAACGGCCTCGTCCACGCCGACACGATCGAGCACGCGACCTCGGGCTTCCTGAATGTGACGCTCAATAGCAAAGGCAGCTTCACCGGCAAACTGCGCTTCGCCGATGCGGTGCATCCGGTAAAAGGCAAGTTCGACGAAACCGGCGCATTTACCAAATCCATCACCCGCAAAGGCCGCCCCGCGCTGGACCTCACCCTCCGCCTGCCCGCGACCGATGGGCCAGAGCAACTCACCGCCACAGTTTCCGAAGCCAGCGCCGTGGCAGCCAGCAGCGTCGCCGACCGCGCCGTGTGGACCAAACAAAACCCCGCCCCGCAAGCCGGGAAATACACCCTCGCCCTATGGCCCGACGCAGAAAAACACAGTTCGCCCACCGACCCGCAAGGCAGCGGATTCGGAAGCGCAAACGTGAACGCCAAAGGCACCGTGAAACTCGCAGGCAAACTCGGCGACGGCACACGCCTCACCCAAAGCGGCACAATCTCCGAAGACGGCACATGGCCCTTCTACGTCCACCCGTATAAAACCGGCGGCTCCGCGCTCGGCGAGCTGACTTTCGGCCTGCCCGGCGACGCCGCAATCCGTGGCGAAGTGCATTGGTTCAAACTCCCCGGCAAACCGCGAACGACCTACGCCTCCGGGTTCACAAACCTCATCAACGCCGAAGGCAGCCGCTACCAAAAACCGGGCCGCGACATCCGCGTGCTCAATTTCGCCAACACGCCCGACAACGGAAAACTCACCCTCGACCAAGGCACCCTCGCTCAAACACCCGACGTGCGGGAATTCACCCTCGGCATCAACAACCGAATCACCACCAGCGACGACTTCAAACTCACGCTGCAACTCGGCACTGGCCTCTTCACCGGCAGCTTCACCGAACCCGGCACAAAGAAACCGCGCACCATGTCCGGCGCACTGCTGCAAGAACGTGCGCTCGGCGCAGGGCTGTTCCTCGATGGCGCGGAGACAGGCTCGGTGCTGATGGAGGAGCGGTAGAATAGCGCCGATTTCGCCCGATGCAGCAAGCCATACGCTTGCTGGTGCGCTTGCTGGCCCCACAGCGGGGACGGACTGTGCTACTTGCCAACTCGCTTACGTTTCGTCATTCGTCATTTTTTATGCACCCGATCATCATCGCACCATCCATTCTCGCCGCTGACTGGGGACGGCTCCACGAGCAAATCCGACAAGTCGAAACCGCGGGAGCAGACTGGCTCCACCTCGATGTCATGGATGGCCGCCTCGTCGATAACATCAGCTTCGGCCCCGCGTTTTGCGACAGCGTCGCGAAAGTCGCCACCACGCCGCTCGACGTGCATCTCATGATTTCGCGCCCCGACCACTACTGGCCGCGCTTCGCGAAAATCGCCCGCAACATCACCATCCACGTCGAATCCGAGTGCGATGTCACCGCCACGCTCCACGACATCCGCGCCGCCGGAATCGGTGCCGGAATTTCCCTCAAACCCGGCACTTCATTCTCCGAAATCGAGCCCCATCTTGCGCACGTCAATCTCGTGCTCATCATGACGGTCGAGCCCGGATTCGGCGGCCAGCCGTTCCTCGCGTCGCAGATGGAAAAAGTCACCGCAGCCCGCGACCTCCGCGCCTCGCTGGGCCTCAATTACCGCATCCAAGTCGATGGCGGCATCAACGCCACCACCGGCGCACAAAGCCGCGCCGCCGGAGCCGACACGCTCGTCGCTGGCAGCAGCGTTTTCGGCTCACCCGACATGCCCTCCGCAATTCGCGCACTACGCGCCTGATCCCGCAGCAAAAAGAATCCCGCCAGACGCTGCTGTGCAACGTTGGCGGGACTTTGAAAAAACTTTCCGCGATTCGACTAACCGCCGACTTCAGCGCGGGCTTCGGCTGCAAGCGCTGTCGAGAGATAGCGTTCACCGGTCGAGCACGCGATGGTGACGATCGTTTTGCCTTTGTTCTCCGGACGTTTGGCGACTTGGATTGCGGCCCACACGTTGGCACCGGTGCTGATGCCGACGAGGATGCCTTCATGTTTAGCGATGCGGCGGGCCATGGCAAATGCGTCGTCATTCGAGACTTTCACGCACTCCACGATCTGCGGATTTCCTGCGCTGTCCTTCAAGTGAAGATTGCCAGGAACAAACCCTGCGCCGGTTCCTTGAATCTTGTGCGGGCCGGGTTTCACAGGCTCCCCGGCGAGCGTCTGATTGATGACTGGAGAATCCATCGGCTCCACGGCGATCGCCTGAAAGCTCGGTTTGCGCGGCTTTAACACCTCAACGCATCCCGTAATCGTGCCGCCCGTGCCGACTGCTGCGATCAAAATATCCAC
>JAYTMG010000557.1:0-3119 GCA_043728745.1 Verrucomicrobiaceae bacterium | reverse complement strand
TTTGTCGAGACCGACAGCCCGTATCTCGCTCCCATCCCGCATCGAGGGAAACCCTGCGAGCCCGCATTTGTCCGGCACACCGCGGAATTCATCGCCGGGCTGCGAGGAGTTTCGCTGGAACAATTTGCCGCCGAGACCGAGACTGCCGTGAACCGCTTCTTCCGATTTCCAAAATGAAACACATCATCTTCCTTCTCGCCGCCATCACTGCCATCGCCGCCGAACCTCTCGCGCCCGACGTGCGAGCAAAAATGATCGCGAGCTTCGAGCAGACGGTGAAATCTGCCGACGCTGAAATCGCCCGCGATGCAACGCAAGGCCGCGCGTATTCTAACCGGGGGGACGCCCAGCTCTTTCTCGGCAAAGCAAAGGAGTCCGTCGCCGACTTCGAGAAAATGATCGCTTTAGACCCATCGCAAGACGCACCCCACTGGCGGCTGGGAATCGCGTATTACTTCGCGGGCGACTTTGCAAAATCCGCAAAACAGTTCGAGAAATACCACGCCTACGACGACCACGATCGCGAGAACGGCGTATGGAAATTCTTTGCCCAAGCGCGCGCCGAAAACATCGAGAAAGCGCGGGCGGAAATGCTCATCTACAAGCGATTCGACCGTGAGCCATTCCCCGCCGTGTATGACATGCTCGCGGGCAAGAAAACCCCCGCCGAAGTCCTCGCAGAGCTTGAAAAGAAAGCTCTCCAAGACGACGCCCTCGTCATGTTTTTCGCCCACTACTACATCGGCTGGTACGAGCAACTCCTCGGCAACAAAGACGCCGCAAAGAAGCACCTCGCCGAAGCCGTCGCGCTCGCCCAGCAGGCCAATACAGGCGGCGGCCCCGGCTACATGGGCCAGGTCGCCCGCCTACATTACGAAGCGCTCCAGCCGTAGAAGGAACGGCGGTGACAGATTGGTAGTTGCCGGAAGTGGAACCCTTCCCCCATTTTTATGCCCGCCATCTTTATGCCAAAATGGAGCCGCTCATTTTGGCATAAAGATGGCGGGCATAAAAATGGGGAACAGAAGAGAGCGTCTGTGAGAAAAATGAGGCCGTCCCCGCTGTTCGCTCGCGCTGAGTGGCGCTTGCGAGCGGCGATAGTGAATCGCGCTCAATGAAATCCGCGCACGGGCTGGATGGCGTTCGAGAAATGGATTTCGCGCGAGTCGCTCGTTTGCGGTTCTTTGGAAGTTCGGCAAGCTGCTAGAATGCGTCGTGCCTTTCGACCATGTTCATGCAGCAGGTGATGAGGGCGGTCCAAGCTGTCTGGTGGCTGGCTCCGAGGTCGCTGCAGGTGTCGCCGTGGACAATCCGGGTGTGGCGTGAATTACCGGGGCTGTGCTGAGTTTATTGCCGGGGTGTGATTGCCTGCCAAGACGGGGTGGTGGTGCGGGGTATTGTTCAAGGTGCCTCTCCCTTTTCGATTTAGCTTATTTATGAACACTCATTTGATTTCTCGTCCCAGCATCCTGCGCAAAGTTGCGGCGGTGGTTGCGCTTGGGCTTTCGGTTGTTTCGGGGGTTGCGGCTACGGTGGTGAAGCAGAATAATTCTACGAATCTCAATCTCGCAGCGAGCTGGAGTGCGCTTCCGGGGGCGGCGGATGTAGGGCAGTGGGATGCTACTGTTACGGCGGCGAATAGCACGGTGCTGGGTGGGGATGTGAGTTGGTTGGGCGTGAAGGTTGTGGGGCCGGGGGGATTGGTGACGATTGGCGGCGGGAATACGCTGACGCTGGGGGCTTCGGGGATTGATTTGAGCACGGCTACGCAGAATTTGACTTTGTCGTGTGGTCTTACGCTTCAGGGGCGGCAGAGCTGGTCGGCGGCGGCGGGGCGGACGCTGGATGTGGCGGGGGTTTTTACGCGCGGTGGGGCGGTGGTGGATTTTTCGGGGTTTAATGCGACGGCGGTTTTGGGGACTTTGGGTAATGATGTTTCGGGCATTCTTGGGACTTGGGCGGTGACTGGCAGCGGGACGGCGCTGAATTATGCGAAGACTGCGGCGGGGGCGGTTTCGGCGTTCACTTCGCAGACGGCGGGGACGGCGGGTTCTTTGGCGAATGTGAGCAATCCGGCGGTGAATTATTCGCTCGCGGCGGCGGCGACGCAGACGGGGAATATCAGTGCGAATACGCTGCTTTATTTGGGTGGCTCGAACACGCTGGCGAATGGCGGATTCACCACCACGCTGAACGGGCTGCTGAATGGGGGGACGGGCGCTATTTCGCTGGCGGGGACGGGCAATCTCATCGTTGGCGCGAATCGGGAATTGGTTATCGCGGCGAACACGCAATCGGTGATCATTTTGTCCCCGGTGGTGAATAATGGCGCGGGTGCTTCTTCGGTGACTTTTAGCGGTGGGTCGAGCGGGAGTTCGCTGACGCTGGGCGGCGCGAATACTTACTCGGGCGGGACGACGATTGTGAGCGGGACGCTTTTTCTCGGCAGCCAGACGGGGCTGGGAACGGGGGCGCTGACTTTGGCTGCGGGGACGACTTTTCAGCAGACGAATTTCGAGGGCAACGGGGCGGCGGGCGCGTTGCCCAATGCGTTTGTTTTGAGCGGCATCGGGAATGTGACGATGAATATGCCGTTCGGCGGAGGAAAAGATATTTGGCTGAGTCAGGTGGTGTCGGGCACGGGCGGGTTCACGCTGCAAGGCGGCACGCGGGCGCTGACGCTGACGGGCAACAATACTTTCAGCGGCGGAATCAAGCTCACGAATGCGGACAACAAGTTGCAAATTTCGCACGTCAACGCGATGGGGACGGGGCCTTTTCGCTCGGAGCGTTTGTCGGCAAATACCGGGCAGATCGTCGCGATGTCGGACCTTTCCGCTGGCGTGCCGAATGCGTTCGATGTCGCGTCGGGGGCGCATCTGAATGTGAACACGAACGGCTTTAACATGCTGCTCGCGGGTTCGATTTCTAGCGCGGTGGGGACGGGCAATTTTTACAAAACGGGCACGGGCACGCTGACTCTGTCGGGCGCGAATACTTACACGGGCGCGACGAAAGTGGCGCAAGGAACGGTGGCGGTTTCGAGCGCGGGTTCGCTGGGTGGCGGGGCGCTGGACATCAGCACTGGAGCGGTTCTCGGGCTGAACTTCACGGGCACG
>JAYTMG010000556.1:0-10260 GCA_043728745.1 Verrucomicrobiaceae bacterium | reverse complement strand
CCGACGCCTTTTGCTCCGCTGGAGCGGGCCTGGACGATGTCGCCGGGTTGCTCGATATTTGCGGAGAGTGTGATGCGAATTCCATCGCGGGTGGTGGACTCCGTTTCGCGCAGTTCGGTGAGCTTTTGCTCGACCTGCGCTTTGCTTTCTCGAAGCGCTCCGTATTGAAAAAGTGTGGCGTCGCTCGGGTGGACGATGAGGATGCCGCTATAGCCGTCGATGAGGACATCCGACCCATTTTCCACGCTGAGAATCGAGTGGAGACCGACGATCGCCGGGATGTTGAGCGACCGCGCCATGATGGCGGTGTGGGACGTTTTGCCGCCGACTTCCGTGCAGAAGCCGAGGACGATCTCGCGGTCGATCTGGGCGGTGTCGCTGGGCGAAAGATTGTGTGAGAGGACGATGTAGGGGCTTTTGAGATCGGCGAGGCCGGCTGTGGTTTTGCCCAGAAGATTGCGGGTGATGCGGCGGGCGATGTCGTGAATGTCTGCGGCGCGCTCGCGGAAGTAGGGGTCTTCGAGTTCCGTGAAAGTTTTGGCGTAGCGTTGGGCGACGAGTTGAAATGCGTGCTCGGCGTTGCAGAGGTCGCGGTGGATGGTTTTGGTGACTTCGTCGATGAGGACGCCATCTTCCACGACCATGAGATGCGCCTCGAATATTTCTGCGTCGCTGGCCCCGAGGGATGTTTTGACTTTGTCGCGGATTTCGATGATTTGCCGCCGGGTCACGAAGAGGGCTTCGTGCAATCGCGCGACTTCCGTTTCCACTTCGGATTCTAAAATGGTGCGGCGGGGCGGGAGTTCTTCGTCCGGACGATAGACGTATGCGGTTCCTCGCACGATGCCGGGGGAGACGGCGACGCCATGGAAGCGCTGCTCAGTCTTCATCAAACTTGGAGGCTATCAGTTTCTCGATCGCGGCCAGAGTTTGCGAGGCGTCCGGGCCATCGCATGTGATGGAGAGGATGGAGCCGTTGCCGGATGCCAGCATCATGAGGCCCATGATGCTTTTTCCATTTACTTGTTCTCCGTCTTTTTCGACCCACACTTCGGATTTGAACTGTCCGGCAAGCTTCACGAATTTTGAGCACGGCCGTGCGTGCATGCCGAGTTTGTTGATGATCTCGACTTGCTTCGTGATTTTTGTCTCTTCCGGTTTATTCCAAAGTCCCATGCGGTTTTTCGTAGTATGCCTTGTTCCTGTCTAATGGTCTCGCTTTTTCTGCATTGCGGCCATGAGACGTTCGTTAAATTCCACCGCGCTGTTGTATCCAAGGCTCTTTAGCTTTTGATCCATGGCGGCGACTTCGACGAGCCTCGCGAGGTCGCGTCCCGGCCGCACGGGGATGGTCACGTGCGGGATGTAGAACCCGAGAATCTCGTAATATTCCTGCTCAAGCCCCGTCCTATCAATGGATTCGATTTCCTGCCAATCCTTTAGTGTAACGACGAGATCGAGCCGCTTTTCGATCCGGAGGGCGCTGACTCCGAAGACTGCGGTCACATTGATCACCCCGAGCCCGCGAATCTCCATGTGGCCGCGGCCCAATTCCGAGCATGTGCCCATGAGTTCGCGGCCTTCCATGACGCGATAGTGCGTGATGTCGTCGGCGACGAGGGATGAACCTCGCTCGATAAGGCCGAGCACCACTTCACTTTTGCCGATGCCGCTGCTGCCGCGAATGAGCAGGCCCATTCCCTGAATATCGACCATGCTGCCGTACTCGCTTTTACGCGGGGCAAAGTCGAACTCTAGCGCGAGCGTCGCCGCGTTGATAAATCGCATCGTGACCATCGGAGTCAAAAATACGGCGATACCGTGCGTGCGAGCTGCCTCTACAAGGGCATCCGGCACAGTCAGCTCGCGGGCGACGATGATACATGGGATGGGATATTCGCAGAGGGCGTTGACGCGGTTGTGAACTTCCTCGGGCGAGAGGCTGTTGAGATACGCGAGTTCTGCGGAGCCGAGGATCTGCATCCGCTTATCTGCAAAATACGAGAAAAAGCCGCAGAGAGCCAGACCGGGGCGATTGATGGTGGGCTCCCGAATGATCCGATCGAAGCCCGAGCCGAGTTCCGTGAGCGGCTTTATTTGTAAGGCCTCGGAGTGTCGGGTGTAAAACTCCCCTACGGTAATCGTTGGATGTTTTGCAGGCGAATTCATGCGCCGCTCTGTAAATAGGGAGTGAGCACCCGTGGCAAGACGTTCCGCCAGAAAGAAGAGAGGTTGACGAGTCCTTCATACGTCTGCAATAAAGTCGTGAGACCGTTACACGGTCGAAATAACCAAATACTACTAATATGAAACTACACTTCGCAGTCGCCGCCGCACTTGCTCTCAGCTTTTCGGCCTGTGACGACGCCAAAAAACAAGCAGAAGACACCGCCAAGGACAGCGCAAAGAAGGCAGTCGATGCCACCGCAACCGTCGCGAAAGACGCGGCAGCCAAGGCTACCGAAAAAGGTGCCGAAGCGGCAACAAAGGTCGGCGGCGCAGCCGCTGGCGACGCTGTGAAAAATGCAGCCGCCGGTACGGATGCGAAGATTGATGCCGGTGCAGACGCCGCAAAAGCGAAGATCGACGCTGGCAAGAAGCCAGAGTCGGACGAGGTCATCAATGCACCAGCCGACGCAGCGCCAGCTCCGGCTCCAGCGCCTCCGGCCCCGGCCCCGGCCCCAGCCCCGGCTCCCGCTCCGGCTAAGTAGTCTGACGGAACGCTAGAAACAGAATTCACAGACCCCGGCTTCGAAAGGAGCCGGGGTCTTTCTTTTTCGCGACACTGGCCTTTTTTCCAGATACGTCTTCAAAATGCGCACGCTCTTCGCCCTATTTCTCGGAACTATTGTCCACTCCGCGTTTGCCCAAAACGCCGCCTTGAGGTCGTGGGACGACTATCGCGTCATCATGTGGGTGGGCGATTCTGCCTACAAAAAACCGGATAAACTCCCGCTTTTCTGGCAGCGAATGCGCGAGATGGGAGTGCAGGCGGCGATGGTGCATGGCGACGGACCTGTGCAGCCGCTTCTCGACGCCGGGATGCCATATTACGTTGAAAATATGGTGAACAAAGGGCTGTGCCTGAAATGGAGCAGCAATGTCCGCGATTGGGATAAATTCGTCACCTCATGGAAGGACAAACGCGACGAAGCCGGTCTCGTTCGCGAATACTCATTCGATGATCCGAAGTGGCGCGAATGGGCCCGCAGCGAGATGTCCTCGCTAGTGAAAAAGAACGCGCCTCACAAACCGCTCCTTTACGACATCCGCGATGAACTCTCCACGACCATGTCGGCGAATCCCTTCGACTACGACTTTCATCCGCTCGCTCTCGCCGGTTTTCGCAAATGGCTTCAAACGCAGTATCCGAGCCTCGACGCGCTCAATGCTCAATGGGACACGAAGTTCGCGACATGGGACGAAGTGAAGCCTTTTACGACGGACCAGATTAAGAACCGGATGGCCAGCGGCGATGCCATCCCGCGCGGCAAGCCGGACTGGCAGGCGGTGCAGCAGACGAAGTTCGCAGTCGAAAACGCGCGCAAAACGCCGGTTGCTTGGAATTTTTCGCCGTGGGCGGATCATCGCACCTACATGGACGTATCGCTTGCAGGGATGCTCGATGATTTACGGAAAACAGCACGAGCGAGCGACCCGGTGACGCCCGTGGGGATCGAGGGAACACAGATGCCTTCCGCGTTTGGCGGCTACGATCTATGGAAGCTCTCGCAAGTGCTCGATTGGGTGGAGCCTTACGATATCGCCGACGCGCGGGAGATCTTCGGCTCGTTCATGCCCGGCAAGTTAATGCTCAGCACCACTTCGCTCGACAATCCCCGCGAGGCGCAGCGCAAACTCTGGCATTTGCTCCTGCTGGGGGACAAAGGCTGCATCGTTTGGTGGAGCGAGGATTGCGTGGATTGGACCTCGCCCGATTACCCGCTCACGCCTCGTGCGAAAGCGATGGTGCCGATCTACAAACAGCTCACGACACCCGTCGCGCGCCTCTTTTTACGGGCAAAACGCGAGACTGATTCCGTGGCGATTCACTACAGTCAGGCAAGCATCCAGGCCGCATGGTTGATGGAGAGCGCCGAGGATGGCTCGACCTGGCTGCGGCGATTTTCCAGCTACGAGGCAAGCCACAACAAGCATGCAAAAGTGCGGCACGCGTGGATCGAAGGGCTGCAAGACCTCGGCTACTCGCCGCAATTCATCAGCACCGAGCAGATAGAAAAGGGCGGACTAAAAGACGTCTCCGCTCTCGTGCTCCCGCAAAGCTGGGCGCTCAGCGATGGAGAAGTAAGAGCTATCACCGAGTGGAAAAAAACCGGACGGACCTTGTTGTGCGATGGAACTCCAGGGCTATTCGACGGGCACGCAACGCTCCGAGCCTCCGAGCCGATCGCCACCACCACCGTCGCGGCGAGCGCGATTCCGGCATTGTCTGCGCCGCCGCCTGTCGTGGTCCCGCAAAGCGCTAGAGTGCAGACGCATCGATATCAATTGGGGAAAGCGCGACTCGTGGCGTTTGAGCGAAACGTGAACTATACCATGACGGAAGACCTGAAGCAGGCTGGCGGAAATGAGGCGCTCGAAAAGCCCGTGGTTTTTGAAGCCCAACTGGCCGCACCGGCCCACGTTTACGACCTGCGCAGCGGCAACTACCTCGGGCATGTCGCGAAGTTCACCGTACCTCTGGACCCGTGGCAACCGTCGCTCTTCGCGCTTACCACCGATAAGGTCGAGGGCGAGATCATCGACGCATTGGGCAAGCCGTAGATCGGATGAAAAAAAGGCCGGGCAATTGCGTTCCTGTCAAGTGTGCGGGATTTGGCCCGCGGCGTATGGTGCTCTCGGTTGGACGCTACGGAGCGATGGCACATGCCGTGCTTCCGCAGGAGCGAGTGAAAAATGATTTCATAGCCCAATTAGACACCGGCAACTCGACGCAGCCGCGCCGTCGCTTGATCGTGGCGCTGTCGTGTGTTGTCATGTTGTCATGTTGTCTGTGTTTTCCCCGACCATCATTCGCGCGGAATCGCCGGAGCGGCTTTTGAATCTCAGTATTGCGGAGCTGGGTTCCGTCAAAATCGATACGGTTTTTGGTGCGTCGAAGGTCACGGAGAAACTCAGCGATGCGCCGTCTTCGGTCACGCTTGTTACCCGCGAGGAGATTTCTCGGTTTGGCTACCGGACGCTAGCCGATATTTTGCGCTCGGCCCGCAGTTTCGATGTCACGTATGACCGGAATTACAGCTACGTTGGCGTGCGCGGTTTTACGAGCCTCGGCGATTATGGCTCGCGCACGCTGCTGCTAGTTGACGGGCATCGGATGAACGAACCGATTTTCGACACTGCCACCGTGGGGACTGACGGGCTTTTGGATGTGGATTTGATCGAGCGCGTGGAACTTATCCGCGGTGCTGGCTCGGCGATTTATGGCAGCAACGCGTTTTTTGGCGTCATCAATGTCATCACGCGAAGCGGCGCTTCGGTAAATGGAGTGGAGGGTTCGGTGAGCGGCGGGAGTCAGGAGAGCTACAGCGGGCGCATCACTTTAGGAAAGAAGCTGTCGAACGGAGTGGAATATTTATTGTCCGCTACGACCTACGCGAGCGAAGGGCAAAGCCGTCTATTTTATCGGGAGTTCAACTCGCCCGCGACGAATCGCGGGTTTGCGCTGAATCAAGACGGCGACCGATATTGGTCGATGCTTGGGAAATTGAGCTACGGGGATTTCACGTTGCAGAGCGGATACGTGACGCGGAACAAGGACATCCCCACGGGTTCGTTCGGCAGCGTTTTCAATCTGCCGAACTCCACGACAGATTCACGCGGGTATGTGGAGCTTCGCTACGCACATGAAACCGCGGACGGATGGGCTCTCGCGGGGCGAGTCCATTACGATCTCTACGACTACCGCGGCGGAGCCCTGTATGATAATGATACCGGTCGCGCGCATAACGACGACTCGGCCCGCGCCCACTGGTGGGGTGCGGAGGCGACGGCGAGTCGCACGTTTTTTAATTCATTCCGAATTAGCCTCGGCACGGAATTCCGAAAGAGCACGGAGTTGCGCCAGCGTAACTACGACACCAGCCCGTTTGTGAGCTATCTCGACGCAAACGGCGAGCAACTGGTGTTTGGGACGTATGCCGACGGACGCTGGGAGATCAGCAAATCGCTGAGTCTTTCCGCAGGAGTTCGGGGGGATTACTACAACAGCTTTGGCAGCACGGTGAATCCGCGCGCCTCGCTGGTCTGGAAGCCGCGCGAGGGTAGCACGCTGAAGCTGCTTTACGGCGAAGCTTTCCGCGCACCGAACAGCTATCAGCTCGATTACACTGGGCCCGGACAGCGCGCGAATCCCTCGCTTCAGCCAGAAACAATCCGCAGCTACGAAGCCGTCGCAGAGCAGAGTTTCGGCACGCACTGGCACGGCACCGTTTCGCTTTTTCGTAATGAAATCGCCGGTCTGATCGACACCGAGGAAGATGTCCGGGGCGATTTTATTTTTGCGAACTCTGGCGATGCGCGCGTCAACGGCGTCGAGGCGGAAATCGAAGGTAAATGGGATAACGGCATTTTAGTCCGTGCAAGCTACACTCGGCAGGATGCTGTGAGCGGATTGACCGGGGAGCGGCTGGCGAACTCGCCCAAAAACGTGTTCAAGGCCCACGTCAGCGCTCCGCTGTATCGCGACAAACTTTTTGGCAGCATCGAACTGCTCTATGCGAGCGATCGCGTGACACTGGGCAATCAGCGCACCGGCGATGCGTGGCTGCTGAACGCGACACTTTACAGCCAGGAAATCGCGCCGGGGCTTGAGTTGTCCGCGTCGATTTACAACGTCCTCGACCGCAAGTTCAGCACTCCGGGCGGCGCAGAGCATTTACAGGACAGCATCCAGCAGGATGGACGATCCTTCCGCGTGAAGGTGACGCATCGGTTTTAGTCTGCAACCATGGAACATCGCACCACTGCTTCCACGACCTTGAGAAACACTCGTTGGTCCCGCATCTTCATCGTGTTCGTGATGCTGTTCGTGCCGCTGGCTCACGCAGAGTCCGAATATGCTGTAAAGGCGGCTTATCTAAATAATTTTGCGAAAATGGTGAAGTGGCCGGCTTCCGCGTTTGCGAACCCTCAAGCACCGCTGGTCATCGGCGTTGTAGGGCGCGATCCGTTTGGTGGGCTCGATGGGATTCTGCGCGGACAGATGGCTGGGAATCGGAGCATCGAAGTCCGGCGAGTAGGTGCGAGCGATGCTGCGGGTTTGCAGACCTGCCATCTCGTCTATGTGAATGCTTCCGAGCGGGTCGCGAATGTGGCGCGCGCAGTGCAAGGGCATCCGGTGCTCGTGGTCGCGGAAACTGAGGACGCCGCGCGAGAAGGAGGAATCATCGCCTTCGTAATGCAGGAGCGGAAACTGAAACTTGAAATCAACAATGCTGCGGCACGGCAGGTGCGCATCAACATTCCATCCGATATCCTCGAAATGGCGAGAATCGTAAAATAATCATGCAATCCCGGACGAACCGCTCAATCCAACAAAAGATCACTTGGATCATCATGCTGATTTCGTGCGTAGTGCTCGTAATTGCCTGCGTTTCGCTTTTCATTTTTCAGGCGTGGTCGATCCGGAAATCTTTTAAAAGTCAGCTACTAGTCACTGGCGAAATCACCGCAAACAACGTGGCTGCTGCGGTAATGTTCAAAGACGAGGACCGAGCCGCGCAGACGCTTGCAGGGCTAAAGGCGATGCCGCAGATCGTTTGCGCGTGTGTTGACTTGAACGATGGCACTCGGCTCGCGCATTTCGGCGACGAAGACGACAACAACGATGCGAAGGTGAACCCTTCGGATGCCGGTTTCCAAGCCGTGGGAGATCGATTTACGCTCACGCAGCCCATCATACGCGACGGACAGCGGCAGGGTACTTTGACTTTGAAGGCCGACTTTGGTGCCGTCTATTTCGACCTGTTGAAGCTCTACGGCGGCATTCTCGCGGTAGTGCTCGCGGCGTCGCTATTACTCGCATTCCTTCTTTCGCGGCGCTTCCAGGGCTTCGTGACTGGGCCGATTCTGCGCCTCACCGAGACCGCGCGCCGTATTGCAGATGATAAGGATTATTCGGTGAGGGCGGCGACCGCAGGCGACGATGAAGTGGGCGTTCTCACCACAGCGTTTAACCAAATGCTCGCCCAGATCCACGAGCAGGACAAAGCGTTGCAAGGCGCTCAATCAGAGCTTCTGGACAAACTTAAAACGGTCCGGCGCGAAGTCGCGGATCGCCAGCGCGCAGAGGCCGCGCAGGCGCAGCTAACCGCAATCATCGAAGGCACGCCGGACTTTGTCGGAAGCGCTGATACTCTCGGGCGCGTGATTTACCTGAATCCCGCAGCGCGTCGCATGATCGGTTTGGAGAAAAGTGCGGACATTTCCTCAATGAAGATATCCGATCTGCATCCCGGCTGGGCTGCGCGTATCGTCTCTACGGAAGGCATCCCCTCCGCTATTCATAGCGGCTCGTGGGCTGGCGAGACAGCTATCCGGCATCGCGATGGGACGGAGATGCAGGTCTCGCAGGTGATCATCGCGCACAAAAACGTAGCGGGTGGGCTTGAGCATCTCTCCACCGTGATGCGCGACATTAGCGAGCAAAAGGTAGCGGAAGAAGCGCTGCGAGTGGCGGAACTTAAATTTCGCGGACTGGTGGAGCAGCTCCCCGCAATCACTTATCACGCTGCCCTAGGGGAGAACTGCACTTGGACGTACGTCAGTCCGCAGGTGTTCACGCTGCTTGGTTTCACCCAGGCGGAGTGGCTCGCTTCTGACCGACTCTGGTTTGAGCACATTCACCCGGACGATCGCTCGATACCGATCGAAGCCGAGGCCATCGCTCGCCGCACGGGCCGACTCGCTGCGGAATATCGAATGTTTACGAAGGACGGTGAACTGCGCTGGTTCCGCGATCAGGCGGTCTTTGTGACGGCGACGGAACAGTCGAGCGACGCTCTTTATGGAGTGATGATGGACATCACCGAGGCCAAAGCAGCAGGCGCGCGACTAGGCGAACTAAACACCAAACTCCTTGAGACCTCGCGCATGGCCGGCATGGCGGAAGTGGCCACAGGAGTGCTGCACAATGTCGGCAACGTGCTCAACAGCGTGAACGTCTCCGCAGGTGTCGTACTGGACAAACTCCGCCGCTCGAAAGCCTCGAAAGTCAGTAAGGCGGCTGACTTGCTCATTTCCCGCAACGGAGACCTTGCGGAATATCTCACGCAGGATCCCAACGGACAGAAACTGCCGGGATACCTCGTCAAGCTGGGCACTTTTCTCGTGACCGAAAACACCGAACTCCTCGCCGAAGTCGATCAGCTCTCGCGCAACATCGAACACATCAAAGAGGTCGTCGCGATGCAGCAAAGCTACGCAAAAGTGAGCGGCGTATTCGAGGACCTGCATCTCGACAGGCTGGTGGACGACGCGATCGCGATGAACGTTGGCGCCTTTGAACGGCACGGCATCACCCTCGAACGGCGCTTCTCGCCGGCACCGCCCGTCCGCGTCGATCGCCATCGGGTGCTGCAAATCCTCATCAATCTCATCCGCAATTCCAAATACGCCCTCGATGACGGGACCGGGCCCGACAAGCGGCTCATCATCTCCATCGAACCATTGGAGGACTCAAGCGTGAGCGTACGCGTCGCAGACAACGGAGTCGGCATTTCGCCGGAAAACCTCACGCGCATTTTCGGCCACGGATTCACAACGCGCAAAGACGGGCATGGCTTCGGCCTGCACAGCGGGGCCAACGCCGCCAAGGAAATGGGCGGCTCGCTCAGTGTCCACAGCGACGGCCTCGGACACGGTGCGGTGTTCATTCTCAATCTTCCCGTAGCATCCACAAAATCCACTTTATGAAATCAGTCCATGACCCATCGATTCCGATGAACCATCGCATCCTCGTCATCGACGACAATCCCGCGATCCACGAAGATTTTCGCAAAGTTCTAAACCCCACCGGATCGCAACTCGCAGGCGAACTCGACGACGACGAAGCATCGCTCTTCGGCGATGCACCCGCCGCCTCCCGCGCGCTCAGTTTTCAAATCGATTCCGCGTTTCAAGGACAGGAAGGTTTGGAAATGGTGCGCGCCGCAGAGCTTGCAGGAATGCCCTATGCAGTCGCTTTTGTCGATGTACGGATGCCCCCCGGATGGGACGGGATCGAGACGATCAGCCACA
>JAYTMG010000555.1:0-1194 GCA_043728745.1 Verrucomicrobiaceae bacterium | reverse complement strand
TACTATTACGTGACGCCCACCGAGCCGGAGTGGCCGGAGAAACAGAAGGACGAATGGCTCACCGCGTTCAACTACTACACCACCGACATCGTCTCGATTCACGAGGCGTATCCGGGCCACTACGTTCAATACCTTGCGCTCAAAGCGTCGGGCGCGAGCCGCCTGGCGAAAATGTTTTCCAGCTACGCGTTCGTCGAAGGCTGGGCGCATTACACAGAGCAGATGTTTCTCGACGCCGGCTTCCCGCCCGCCAGCACGTCGGAAGAAAAATTGCGCGCCGCGAAGTATCGCCTCGCGCAATCCGATGAAGCCCTCCTGCGCATCTGCCGCCTCGTCGCCTCGATCAAAATGCACACGCAGAACATGACCGTGGACGAGGCGACGAAGTTCTTCATGGAGAATTGTTACTATGAGGAAAAAACCGCCCAGCAGGAGGCGGTGCGCGGCACCTACGACCCCGGCTACCTGAATTACACGCTGGGCAAGCTGATGATTCTCAAACTGCGCGAAGACTGGAAAGCGCAGCAAGGCCCGCGCTTCACCCTGCAAAATTTCCACGACGAACTCCTGCGCCACGGCTCGCCCCCGCTCCCGCTCCTGCGCGAACGGATGCTGAAAGATGAGAGGAAGTGGAAAGAGATTTTGTGAGCGGGCGCAGCAACTGAATGTTAATTTCGCTTTTGAGTCTTTCGGCGGCGGTGACAGCCATCTTGTCGGCATTCATCGAGGGCCGAAAGGTGGGCGGCTCCGGAGTCTGGATCAGTTTGGTCGTGGGGAGCGGACTCGGCTTCGGTTGTTTCTTAGCAATGCAAACACTGCTCGGTTGGCTGCCTAGAAAGTTAGGGTTCTACCAAGAACCGCCCAAACGATTCAGCACAGCTGTCAGTTGGCTTTTATGCTTGGTCGCATTTGTGTGGCTCATCACTTCGGCCTTTTTGGGATCATGGGTTACGCAACTTGTGCTTTCCCGATGAGTGAGAGCGCATCCACTTGGGGCTAAACGAATGTTCCTTACTTCTTGAGCAACCCCCTGCCCTTCATCCACTCCGCCGCGCGGTCGTTCCACGCCGTCACGGGATTCTCCGTGCGGCGCAAGCCGTAGCCGTGACCGCCCTTCGGATAAATGTGCAGCTCGAACGGCACCTTCGCCTGTTGCAACGCCGCCGCGTAATACAGCGCCGTCTCCACGCGCAC
>JAYTMG010000554.1:0-1773 GCA_043728745.1 Verrucomicrobiaceae bacterium | reverse complement strand
TCGCCGTTCTTGGCGATGGCGGGGCTGCTGGCGAGGCGCTGGCTCGTGCGGACATCGCCGACGCGGTCGCCGAGCGTCGTCTTCACGTATTCGGCGAGGCTCTTCGCGGTATCGGCGTCGAGGCCGGTGGCTTCTTTATCGAGCTTCACATCGGCGTTTTCGGCGGAGACGAACTTCTTGCCGTCGAACTCGCGAAGGTGCTCCAGCACATACTCATCGCGGGCGTCGCTCAGGAAAAGCACTTCCCATTTCTTCTCGCGGAAGACTTCAAACAGCGCCGAGGCTTCCGCCGATTCGCGGCTCGCGGCGGCGAGGTAGTAAATCTCTTTTTGCTCCTCGGGCATCCGCGTGACGTAGTCGGCAAAGCTGGTGAGCTTGCCCGCCTCGACGGCGCTGGAATCAAAACGCAGGAGCTTCGCGATGGCGTCCTTTTTGTCGCCCCACTCGATGCTCGCGCCTTCCTTCAGGCAGTGCCCGTGTTCGCGGAAAAAGGCGGCATATTTGTCGGCGTCCGCCTTTGCTTCTTCGTCGAGGAACTTCAGCCAGCGCTTCACGAGTACTTCTCGCAGTTTGCCCAGCAGCGCGCTGTCCTGCATCGTCTCGCGGGATACGTTTAGCGGGAGATCTTCGCTGTCCACCACGCCGCGCAGGAAGCGCAGCCAGTCCGGGAACAGTCCCTTGGCGTGCGATGCGATGAGCACTTTCTTGCAGTAAAGATCGACGTGATGCTCCTCGTCGCGCCGCATCGTCATGAGCTCCGTACTTTTCGCCGGGGCGAAAAGGAGCGCGCGGATCGAGAGCGGTGCATCGGCCTCGAAGTGCAGGCGGTATTGCGGCGCCTCGGTGTCGTGCGACTGATACTTGTAGAACTCTTCGTATTCCTCGGACTTCACCTCGCTTTTGCTGCGCATCCAGATCGCCTGCTGGGTGTTCACGGGCTTGCCATTGAGTTCGATGGGGAAGGAGACGAAATTCGAGTATCGCTTGATGATGCTCTCCGCGCGCCATTCGGTCGCGAAGTCCTCTTCTTTCAAATGGACGACCACTTTCGTGCCGCGCGTGAGGTCTTCCGCGGGCTCGATCTCGTAGCCGGTGCGTCCGTCGCTCGTCCACATCCAGCCTTGCTCGCCGGGGATGTGGCTCTTGGAATAGACGACCACTTTATCCGCCACCATGAAGGCGGAATAAAAGCCCACGCCGAATTGCCCGATGAGCGTCGCATCGACTTTTCCGTCGGCGCTCTTGTCCTTCAATTGCTGAAGAAACGCCTTCGAGCCCGAGTGCGCGATGGTGCCGAGATTCTCGATCAATTCATCGTGCGTCATCCCAATGCCGGCGTCGGTGAATGTAATGGTCTTCGCGGTTTCGTCCGTCGTCACGGTGATCTTCGGCTCCACTTCGGCATCGGCGATTGTCGCGCCGCTCGTTTTCAAAAACCGCAGTTTTTCCGAAGCATCCGCTGCATTGCTGACGAGCTCGCGGACGAAGATTTCCTTGTCGGTGTAAAGTGAGTGTACTACCAGGTCGAGAAGCTGCGCGATCTCAGCCTGGAATTCATGTTTCTCGGTAGTTGGATTTGCCATAAGGCGGCGGAGAATAGGAATCCGCAGCGCGATGGCAAGGGGGACGTTGAGTTAGATGTGCAGAATCAGATCGCCAGAGCCCGGCGAATGCGGTCGCCGTGGGTTTCGCACACGGCGTCCCAAGTGCTGATGAGGAGTTGCCGCCCCTGCGCGTGGTCGAGAAATGTGCTGGCAAGTGCGTCGTCGTCGG
>JAYTMG010000553.1:0-4468 GCA_043728745.1 Verrucomicrobiaceae bacterium | reverse complement strand
CCCTTTGCGCGGGCCGTCATCTTCTGGCCTTTCGCCTCGCCCGGCCATGGCGCGCCCATTTTCACCCACTCCGTCAGCGTGGCAATCTGCGCTTCGCCGAGCTTCTTCGACTCGCCCTTGTTCGGCGGCATCTGGAGGTCTTTGTCAGCATACGAGATTGCCTTGATGATGAGCGATTCCTCAGGCTTGCCCGGCACCATCGCCGCGCCCGTATCGCCGCCGGCGAGCAGCGCCTCGCGGGAGTCCAGGACCAGCCCGCCCTTGGATTTGCTGGCTTCGTGGCTGTGACACTTGAAGCAATGGTCCGCCAGAATCGGCCGCACCTTGTCACGGAAGAACGCACCGTCGTCCGCGAGCGCAATCGCAGGAAAAATCAACGCACTGAGGATAGAAACTGGCTTCATGGTTCGGCTGGGAAATGTGCCACAATCCCAGGCGGTGTCGAGAACTCCGGTCACTTTGCTCCCAAGCCGGTTCCGGAAATAACTCTTGCCGGAGGGCCTCTCATCCATACTCTCGTCAAACCTTTCGATGAAAAACGCGACGGTTTGCATAATTTTGGCCGGGCTTTCGAGCGCGGCGTTTGCCCAGAGCCCGTATGGGAGCAGTGCGGATTTTGCGAAATTCGCATCGGTCCTTCGCGAGAAATCTCTCTTGAAGCTGGAGCCTCAGGTCATCATCCCCACCGAGCGTTCGAAGAACCGCTACCCGTGGAAGGTGAACATCGTGACAACCGTCTTCTGGGTCGGTGAACTCGCCGCTCAAAACAACCCCGTCCACAACCTCAGCAGCAGTTGGGATATTAACTGGAAGAGCAGCTACGGCGGCTACGACGACCCGAATCAACGCGTCGGACTTCCCGGCGGCGGCTCGATTCCCAAGGCATTCGTCCCGAAGGAAAACCCGTTCTATTTTGCCCTGCCTTACAACGACCGGGTCCGGACCGGATTCAAGCCAGAGGCGGAAAAGGTCATCCCATGGTTCAAAACTGAAGTCTCCCGCCGCGGAGACGCGTCGGTTTGCCGGGATCGCTGGATCGCCATTCGCAAAAGACTACCGGACGGAAAACAACGCGTCTGCTACGCACAATGGTCCGATTGCGGCCCGTTCCGGACAGACCATTGGGAATACGTCTTTGGCCCCGAGTCGCCGCGCTGGAACCTGAATCAGGGCGCAGGCTTGGACGTCTCGCCGGCTGTGCGCGACTACTTGGGGATTTCCACGACCGATATCGTGGACTGGTGCTTCGTGGAATGGACCGACGTGCCCAAGGGCCCGTGGGGCGACATCGGCAGTAACAACGACGTCGCAATCGCAAAACTCAAGAACCCGAGCCGGATGCTCGTCCAAAACGAAAAGCCGCCGGTGAAAAAAGCTCCCGTGTCGGACGAAGGACCGGTCGTGGACGCGAAGTAGTGCCTCGCCGACCGTAAAGCGATGGAAACTGCTTCAGTAATCCGGCGGTGACTCGTGACTGGTGAGAAGTGACTGGTCGCAAGCGTGCGGAGGTAGTTATCCGCTTGCGACAAATCACTTCTCACCAGTCACAAATCACAGCCGATAAACACGCTGAAATACCATCACACGACGACTGCAACAGCACTAGTGTTG
This sequence comes from Verrucomicrobiaceae bacterium, assembly GCA_043728745.1. Classification (GTDB taxonomy): domain Bacteria; phylum Verrucomicrobiota; class Verrucomicrobiia; order Chthoniobacterales; family Chthoniobacteraceae; genus SXWH01. Next base: position 2,857 of record JAYTMG010000553.1, on the reverse strand, counting down.
CGCGTTGCGGATTTTGTTCTTCCAGTCGGGTTCCAGCTTTTGAAACCGCGATGGATCGCGCCCTAGGAAGGGCTTTTGTGCGTTGGTTTCGGTCTTGGCTGCTTCTTGCAGCAGTTCTTTCGCAAGCGTCGCTTTCTCATCTGCAGAAAGCGAATGAAGTTGCGGGTATTTCTCGTAGATCATGGTACACATTGCCCTACTTCCGCAGGATAGCGAGAGGTGCTTTTCACCATTGCGTCATTTTAGAAGCCGCTGCGAAAAACAGGTTCCATCTCGGGGGCTTCGGCGAAGTCTTTGGGCGTGATCATGATTCTTTCGAGCGGGAGGGCTCCATTTTCGATGGTGCGGATCACTTTCTCATACGGCTGCCACGCGAGGTCGCCGAGCTTTTGGAGCTTGCCGAGTTTCTGTCCGGTGGCGTCGCGGACGGATTTCCAAAGGAGCTCGCTGCAATAGATGCGGGCTTCGTCGAGGTCGTAGTGGATGTCGTAGGGGCGACCTTTGTATTTCTCCGCGGCGGCGAGAATCTCGGGGATTTTCGCGTTGAGCGGTGCGCGCAGGCGGTAGGCTGCGTATGCGTTCTTGCGACCTTGTAGCACCCAGAGCGCAAGCGGTGTTTCTTTTACCGGGCCGATGGCCTCGACGACGACCCAAGCGGTGTCGCTTTTTTTGACGATGCCGCAGTGGGAAAAGGGCGAGCCGGTGCTGCCCTCGATCGCGTCGATGAGGTCGTTGTGCTGGAGTGATTGAAAAAGGAAGTCGCCCTCCTGCGGCTGGTAGCCTGTGGTCGCGCGGGGCTCACGACTGCACGCGCTGACAATGAAGACAGCGAGGAGCGCAAGGAGGCGGATCACGGCGGCAGCGGTGGTGCGTTACACCTTCCAGTCGCCGCGGTAGTCGCGGGTGAGCCACTCGGCTTTGCCGGTGCCGCCTGCGAATGCGAGCTTCGCGGGGTCCCATTGGATCTTTTGTCCATGGCGGTAGGCGAGGTTCACGAGATGGCAGGTGGTCACGGTGCGCGCGCCGATTTCCACGTCGGCGATGGGGCGCTGGCGGCTCTTGATGCAATCCATGAAGTTGTCTTTGTGGCCGGTCGTGGCGATGAGTTTCACCTTTGCGTCGGCGAGGAATTCCTTCTCGGCTGCGGCGACCTGTTCGTTGAGCGAGGGTTTGCTTTCGCTGGTGCTGTAGTTTGCGACTTCGCGGTCTCCGACTTTCAGGATGAAGCGACCGCGGTTCACGAAGATCATGCCTTTGTCGCCATGGAAGGTGACGCCGTTTTCCGAGATGTGCGAAACTTCAATGCCGCCTGTGTATTTGAGTTTCGCGCCTTTCTTTGCGTTGGGTTCTGAGGCGGGGATGATCTCGATCGGGCCCCGATCATCTTCGCCGAGTCCCCACTGGCAGATGTCAAAATGGTGGGCGCCCCAATCCGTGACCATGCCTCCGCCGTATTCCCAATACTCGCGCCAGCTTGGGAAATGATTATGCACGCCGCGCGGAGCAAGAATGCTGTTGTAGGGGCGCATCGGTGCGCCGCCGAGCCACATGTCCCAATCGAGTCCGGGCTCCATCGGCTCTTCGGGAAGGTCGCAGGATTTTCCGGGGCCGCCGATGCCGACTGCGACGTGGTAGATTTTTCCGATGACGCCGTTCCGCGCGAGTTCGCAGGCGACGCGAAACTCGGACGAACTGCGCTGCTGCGAGCCGGTCTGGAATACGCGTTTGGTTTCCCGCGCAACTTTGACCATTTCCCACGCTTCGTGGATGGTGTTGGTGAGCGGCTTTTCTCCGTACACGTCTTTGCCTGCTTTCATCGCGGCGATGCCGATGTAGGCGTGCCAGTGGTCGGGCGTGGCGATGCAGACGGCGTCGATGTCTTTGCGGGCGATGAGTTCGCGGAAGTCCTTGTGCGCGGTGACGGCGCCGCCGCCGCTCTTCGCGTAATGTTCGTCCGCTGTTTTCTTCGCGGCGTCGCGGCGCGTGGTGTCCACATCGCACACGGCGACGACTTGCGTGTCCTTGCGGCGCAGCCAATCATTGAGATGACCGCTGTTCATTTTGCCCATGCCGATGAGGCCGATGTTGAGTTTTGCGTTTGGGCTGACTTCTGCGGACCAAACGTGGGACGGCAGGATGAGTGGCGCTGCGCCGGCGGCGAGTGCGGTTTTGAGGAACGAACGACGTGATGTGTGTATGCGGTTCATGTGGGTTGTGTGTGTTGTGTTGTTGGAAAAGAGAATTCGCGAGCGGTGCTGTGCTTTGAGAAAAGACGCGCGCTATTTTGAGATAAGGCCGCGCGCTTTGAGCCATAAATCGAGGCGTCCCGTCCAGTCGCCGGGTGCCTGTGTTTCGTTCGGGCGGAGTCCGAAGCCGTGACCGCCGGTGCTGTAAATATGTAGCTCAGCGGGCACTTTCACTTTCCGCAGCGCGAGGAATGCAAGCGTGCTGCCCTCCGCGAGTGAGCCTGGATCGTCGTACGCCTGCGCGAGAAATGTAGGCGGAGTTTGCGGGGTGATTTTAATCTGCGGACGCAACTCCGTGGTCGAGTTGTCGGCGAGAATCTTCCACGCGTAGCAGAGCATGAGGAAATCGGGACGCAGGCTCGCTTTGTCGGTGTCGTCGGCGGGGGGATAGAGGCGATCGTTCGTTGCGGCGATGAGCGCGACCTGTCCGCCTGCGGAGAATCCGAACAGTCCAATGCGATCGGGCTTCACGCCGAAGTCCGCTGCTTTCGCGCGGAGCGTGCTGATCGCGCGCTGCGTGTCCCACGCGGGAAACTCCCACGGATTCGCGAGCTTGTTTGTCGGGCAGCGATGCTGGAGCACGCCGGCGACGGCACCGCGATCGCGGAACC
>JAYTMG010000552.1:0-1525 GCA_043728745.1 Verrucomicrobiaceae bacterium | reverse complement strand
GGATTCTGCGGGCGACGGCGAGGAGGGCGCGATGCTCGCGGATGTTAATGACTACGACGCCATCGTCCTCGACATCATGCTCCCGAAGATCGACGGCCTCACAGTCCTCCGCGGGCTTCGTGCGACCGGGAAAAAGACCCACGTTCTCTTGCTCACTGCGCGGGACACGGTCGCAGATCGCGTCGAGGGATTGCGGTTGGGAGCGGACGATTATCTCGTCAAGCCTTTCGCGATGGAAGAGCTCCTCGCCCGCGTCGCCGCGCTCTGCCGGCGGGCCTACGGCGCGAAAGCTGCCGCAATCGAAATCGCGGGATTGAGCATCGACCTCGCTGGCAGGCATCTCCGGCGTGGCGCGACGGAAATCGAACTCACTGCGCGTGAGTGGCGCTTGTTGGAGTATCTCCTCATGCGCCGGGGCGACGTGGTCCCACGGAACGAAATCGAGGCGCATATTTACGATGAACTGGTCGAGCCGATGAGCAATGTCGTGGACACGGCGATCTACGGTCTGCGTCGAAAAATTGGCAGCGGACTCATCCACACACGGCGCGGGCTCGGCTACGTTTTGGAGGACTCGTCCGCGTGAAATCTCTTCGCGCCCGGCTGACACTGCGAGTGATCGTGGGGAGCGTAGTCATCCTTGGTGCGATGGGGCTCGCGCTCTTTTGGCGTCAGAGCGTAGCGCTCACGAGAGAGCTCGATTCCACAGTCAGTGCGACGCTTTTACCGCTGCGCGAGTTCACAGAACACAAGGCAAGCGGCCTCAAAATGGAGAGCGAAGGGGCGAAGCTGCCCCAGTTCGAAGTGCCCGGCGGTTCGGAGGTTTTCGTGCTCGGCGACGGCGAAGGAAACGAAGTCCAGCGTTCGCGTTCACTCGGCGACGCGCGTCTGGATGCGCAACCGGGGCCGCTGGAGACGCCGATGTTTTTCGATGCGAAGCTGGATGACGGACGTTCGCTCCGATGCGCCAGCGTCCGCTACATCCCCGCGATGTCGAAGAAAGCGCGCGAGCAAAACGGGCCCGCCCTCCAAGCGACCCTCACGATCGGGCGGGATCGCACCGGGCTCGATCGCGCACTCGCCCTTCTCCGACTCACGCTCGCAGGCGGCATCGCCGCAGCGTTGGCCGCATTCGTTTTCCTCATCCGATGGAGTGTGCGCGCAGGGCTCGCGCCGCTTGATGCACTCGGCGTCGCCGTCGCCTCGATTGATGCCGCCGACCTCGCCCGCCGACTTCCGGGCGACGGACTGCCCGCCGAACTTCGCCCCGTCGCCGACCGGCTCAACGAACTCCTGTCGCGGCTCGAAGCATCGTTTGCACGCGAGCGTCGATTCAGCGCGAGCGCCGCCCACGAACTCCGCACGCCGCTCGCGGAGTTGCGCGCGCTCGCGGAGGTAAATCTCACGACTCCGTCCAGCGCAGCCGAGTCCGAAGAGTCGTGGCGCGACGTGCTCGCCAGCACACTCCGGATGGAATCGCTCTCCGCCAGCCTTCTCGCGCTTGCCGCAGCCACCAATCCAGCAA
>JAYTMG010000551.1:0-11444 GCA_043728745.1 Verrucomicrobiaceae bacterium | reverse complement strand
GGTGCGCCGTCGGTGTTTATCCCGTCGGGCCTCCGCAGGAAAACCGCAGCGCGATTCACACCGAGGGCCTCGCGGAGTTGCTGGAGCGCGTGGTGGAGGAGGGACTTTGCGTCCAGACTGTGGATGAGCAGCGATGAGAAGCGGCGGAGGTTGTCGAGCTGGCGAGCGGGCGGCGAGGCGCCAATCGCCGGGGATTGGGTGGGCGGAATCACCATGTGAAGCCGCTGTGGCACGAGGGCCATCTCGCTCGTATTGCCGAGGAGTTTGTCGAGCAGGTGATTCAGGAGCTTGGCGCGGACGGGCTTCTCCAAAATGTGTGCGACTCCCAACAAATAGGCTTCTTCTTCCCAATGACGCTTGCTGTCCACGGAGAACACGATGGTCGGCACAGTGCCGGCGCGCTCGTGGATTTCTTTGAGGGAGCGGATGATTTGCGCATCGTTGAGATCCACATCCAGTAGGACGACATCGACCGCTTGGCGGGTGAATAACGGGGATGCACTTGCGGCGTCCTCGTGAATGAGAACGCGCCAGCGGGCGGGGTCGAGGGCCGCCGTGATGGCGGTTCCGAAATTTGGCTGATAGGTGATTACGAGGACTGTGTGCATCTGGGACTAAGCGACTTTGGAAGGTGATTCGGAGATTGCGGGTTTGGGTGCTGGGCGGCAGGGGACATCGAGTGAGAAAATGGTTCCCTTACCCACTTCGCTGGTGAGGGTGAGAGTGCCACCGTGGAGGACGGCGATTTTTTGGCAGATGGGCAATCCGAGCCCGAAACCGCGCTCGTCGTCGCCGGTTTTTTTGGTAGAGAAATAAGGCTCGAAGATCCGAGAACGAATCTCTGGCGAGATGCCGGGCCCGTTGTCGATGACTTGGATTCGCACCCACTCGCGGCCTTTTTCGGTTTTCAGGCGTTCGAGCGTGACTCGAACCGTTGCACCTTCATCAGACGCGTCCACGGCATTTGAAATGAGGTTGGAGAGAAGCCGTTGGATAAGGACTGCGTCGAGCGATGCAAACACTTCGTTCGCGAGGGCGGTCTCGTAGTGGATGGATTTCCCTTTGCGTTTCGCAGCTTCCGCGTCTTTGACGATGTTTTGGATGAGGATGTCGAGCCGGATGGGGTTGACGTCGAGGCGCAGATTCTCCGTGAAGAAAAGGGATTCCCTGATGTAGGAGCGCATCTTTTGCATGTTGCGCTGTGCCACGGGAACTAGTTCTTCCCGAAGTACATCCGCCGGAACCCCTTCCTCCAATAATTGGAGAAGGGTCGAAATCGGCGTTGTGAGATTATTGAGGTCGTGGGCCATCCCTTGGGACATTCGCCCGATGAGATCCAATTCCTGTGCGCGCATGATCTGATTTTTTAGAGATATTTGATTTACCACAAGACTTATATTTACCGCAATCTCACTTAACAGGCGTGCCTCCTCGGAAGAGATTTTGGCACCGCCCTGTTTGTCGCCTACTAACAAGAAGCCCAACGGCTGCTCTTCCACGCGGAAAGGGAACACGACCCGTCCCTCCAACCCATGCATCTCGGCGCGGATCTTTGCCTGCGGGTCGGGCTCTCCGTCGCCGGGCTTATCCTGCAAGATAATGAACCGGCCGCTGGAGTCCGGCGGGGGAGTGAAAATCGAGCCGTCGTTGTGTAGATTGGGCAGCACCTGTGGCAATCGCGGTGGAAAGGAGCGCACCACGGAAAAGTCGCGCCGTGTTTCCCCCAGAAGGACGACCGAAAACCCACGGAGGCGAAAGGTGCCTGCCAAAAACTTCGCCAATTCATCGAGAACAGTAGTGAGATCGAGCCGCCATTTCATCGACTCGATAAAGCTGCGCACGCGGTCCGGCAACTCGAAGCGATCGCCCATGAGAGCTCGCTCGATGCGCTCGATCTGGCCGTCGAGCAGCTTTGGGAAAAGATAAGTCGCAACAAGGGTGCTGAGCGCGACAGCAAGCATCGCGATCCGCATTTCGTATGCATCGAAACTGCCCGGATTAAATGCCGCGCCGACAACCAAAAGCAGCAGATTGATGGAAACGACGAAACAGACCCGCAGGAGCACGGATGATGCCCGGCTGAATGCGTAATAAATGTCGAGCAACTGATGGTGCAAAACGCTGTATGCTACAGCGATACCGTAAAAAATCGCCCCGAAATTACCCAGCGGAACAAACGGGATGCTTGTGCCAGGATACACCTTGTAGCCGAGAATCGGCAGCATGTCGTTGGTGCCGGAGATCCACAGCGTGGCAATAGAGAACCAGAGTATGAGCAACTGCGAACGGCGTGTGGAATCCGCCCGCCAAGCATAGACGGGCAACCCGACAAGAAGTGGTAGCGTCAGCGCGGCGTACGATGCCAGATAGACCTTGAACAGGGGGCCGGCTATCGACCACCAGCCAAGGACCGACACCTTCCTCACTCCCTCCATATAATACGGGGTGAAAATAAGACTCAGAAACAGCCCTATGTGCAGAGCGTAAAATGCCAGCATCCACCGCGGAGTCCGATTGTGGATGATCAACTGCCCTAGATGCGCAAGTGTCAGTGGGAGGAAGATGACCGCGCCTTGGATGATGCCGACCCATGTGGTCGCCTGCGATTCGTTTACATACGCAAAACTCTTAAAGAAAGCCGCGAAGTTCCAAATCGAAACGCTCCCTCCCCAGAGCGCGTAAACTCGATTAATGGTAGAGCGCGGATTCGTGTAGAGGACGAAACCCGCCAGCACTGCGTTGATAATTGCGGCCGCGAGAGCGGCGTTCAGGATGAAATTCATGGGGAAACGTCCGCCTCGCCGAATACGAGGCTCGAATACCGTCCGCCAAACCCCGCATTTACACAAAGCGCCGTTTTCACCGGATACGGGCGTGCAGCGGTAACGTAGTCCAAATCGCACCCGTTATCGCGGTCCGACAAATTGATGACCGGCGGGATGCTCTGTTTGTGTAGCGTCATCACCGTGACGACGGCCTCTACAGCTCCCGACGCGCCCATGAGGTGCCCGGTGATGGGCTTTGTGGCGGTCACCGAAAGATTGCGCGCGTGGTCGCCGAAGACGGACTTGATCGCCTTGGTTTCGATCGGGTCATTTTGCTTCGTGGCGGAGCCGTGCGAATTGATGTGCGAAATTTTGTCTGGCGTAATTTGCGCATCTTTCAGTGAGCGCTCCATCGCAGCCCGGTAGCCGACACCTTCCGGATGCGGCGATGTGGGATGATATGCCTCGGAGGTCCGTCCATGGCCGAGAATCTCCGCATAAATCGTCGCACCCCGCGCCAGCGCGTGACTGCGTTCTTCCAGTACCAAAAACGCAGCGCCTTCCCCGAGAACAAATCCATCCCGTGAGCGATCAAAAGGACGCATGGCCCGCCCAGGTTCACCGATCCATTCGCTCATGGAGCGCAGTTTGCAAAAGCCCACAAAAAGCATCTCGTGCATCTCCTCGGCACCGCCCGCCAGCATCACGTCGAACTCATCGTGCCGGATCAACTTCGATGCGTGTCCGATGGAGTCGTTACCCGAGGCACAGCCCGAGCAGTAGGTGATGGCTGCGCCCTGAATTCCCAGATGCTGGCTGATGATGCTGCTGCCTTCCCCGCAGTATCCTGCGACGACATTGTAGGGGTGAACTTTCCGGTAATCTTTGGTTTCGAGAAAGATCTTCTGCGTTTTCATCACGCTCTCGGAGCCGCTAATCGTCGTCCCTTCCACGATGCCGACGCGCTCAGGGTCCACGGATTTCATGTCCAGACGGGAGTGAATCATCGCCTGCGAAGCAGCGCTTAATCCGTATTGAATCGTCCGGTCATATCTCCCTTCCTTGGCATCCACATAGTCGCTCATCCGGAAGTTCCGCACTTCCGCCCCGTACTTCACGGGGAGTTGGGACACGTCAAATTTCTCCACGGGAGCGGCAGCACTTCGGCCGGAGACGACACTGTCCCAAAAAGTCTCGAGCGTATTGCCATTCGGCGCAATCACGCCGATCCCAGTTACGACGACTCGGCGGATCATTTCAAAGCGATTTCGGTCTTGGTTATTCATTGGAGTTATCCGGGTGGCCAGGACAAGGAGCGCCCGGCTAATAGATGGATATGCAAATGTGGCACACTTTCACCCGCATCGCGCCCATTATTAATCACCAACCGGTATCCGCTTTCAAGCACGCCTAGCTTTTCCGCGATCGCGTGCCCGGCGAGCAGCATCCGTCCGAGCAGCCCGGCATCATCTGCGGATGCGAGCGCGATGCGTGGGATGCATCGCTTGGGGATGATGAGCACATGCACCGGGGCCTGCGCGTTGATATCGAGAAACGCGAGGAAATCCGCCTCTTCATATATGATGGAAGCAGGAATCTCGCGAGCGGCGATTTTTTCAAAAATAGTCATGGGCTATGCGACGTAGAGGAAGAATTCCCGTGGGGCTCTTTCCGATTCGATGCGCGTATGTTCGCGTGTGAATAGCACGATCTCTTCCCGAAGCGCGGAACAATCGCGGCTCCATGCACGTTTTTTGCGCAGAATCTTCACGCAGTGTTCCATTCCGTGGAGTTCACAGTAGCTTCCGCCCAGCTCCATCACGCCTTCGAGCCTGCGGGTGAGTGCGGTGAAAAATGCGAGCTCGAATCCATTGCCGGCTTGCTGCGCGACTTCCACGAGCGAAATTCGCGCAAACGGCACTGCTGCTTCGAATCGCTCGCCCACTTCTGCGTATCCGATCACCTGGAGTGCGCCGCGAACCGCCCTCGTCAATTGAGCCACGGGCACCGTCGTCGTGGTTTCCCCCAGCATTTCCAGCCAAGTCTGCACGCTTCTCGCGACGTGTTCGGCCAGCCACCATTTCGGGTAGCCGGCGCGATGGGCCGCGACTCCCAGCGCGCGGCACAGCCACTCCCGCTCAAACGCCACGATCTGGCCGTTTGCGAGAGTGATGACCGGCAGGTTGTCCCGAAATGCGATCATTTAAAAAGCTCCTGTTGGGGCCCTCCTTTTTTCGGGCGTTTTTCGAGCTTTTGGATCTCGTGGATAAACTCGCCGATGTCCTGAAAGTGCCGGTAAACACTAGCGTAGCGCACGTACGCGACTTCATCGAGCTCGTGCAGCGCATTCATCACCTTCGCGCCGATGACGTGGCTAGGCACCTCGCGCCGAAACTCCATCTCTAGGCTCGATTGGATCTCATCCGAAATCTTTTCCAGCGCCTCCGCATTCACCGGGCGCTTCTCGCAAGCCTTCAACATTCCACCCAAAAGCTTCTCTTTATCGAACGGCTCATTGCGTCCGTCGCGCTTTCCCACCCGCAAAACTGCGCGCTCGACCTCTTCATAAGTCGTGAACCTGTTTGTGCATCCGATGCACTCACGACGGCGACGAATCGACCGACCATCTTTTGAGAGTCGGGAATCAATGACTTTATCGTCGAGGCTTCCGCATTTAGAGCAATACATCTTGTGGGTTTTATACGGGTTTTTACGGATGTAACACAAGCGATTGGGGAGTCAACATTCATGAGGGGGATTTCTCCACTCGGAAAAAGGTGCAATTTTCTTGTCCACGAAGGCGCACGAGAACTCGAAAGAACCGCTTGCTTTCCAAAAGTTGTGCTTTTTCTCGAACGAGTTTTCCGATTTGCTCACAAAGTATGTCCACGGAACCGACCATCAAATCACCCTACAACGCCAAGAACCCGTTTCAGGCCCGCCACACCGTCAACATGAAGCTCACCGGCGACGCCTCTGAGAAGGACACCCGACATCACGAGATCTCGCTCGAAGGTTCGGGGCTCATTTACGAAGTCGGCGACGCGCTCGCACTAAAATCGACGAATGATCCCGAGTTGGTGGAACACACCATCCAAGCGCTCGGCTGCACGGGCGATGAAACCGTAAAGGTCAAAGAAGTGGAAAAACCACTGCGACAGGCGCTTTTCAGCGACTACACGATTCACTTCGTCGAAAAGAAATTCCTCGCGAAAGCCGCCGAGAAAGGCGCCGCCAAACTCGCAGAACTCCTCCTCCCGGAAAATGCCGCCGCACTAACCGAGTACACATCCGCGCGAAACGCATCGCGTGATTACGTGGATGTCCTGCGCGAGTTTCCCGACGTGAAGTTCACCGCGCAGGAATTCTGTGACCATCTCCGCGTTCTCGCCATCCGGCTTTATTCCATCTCGTCGTCGCTCAAGGCGCATCCGGAATCCGTGCATCTCACCGTGGCCACCGTTCGCTGGCAGGCCCACGGGCGCAAGCGCGGCGGCGTGTGCTCGACTTTTCTCGCCGAGCGATGGGGCGGGGATGTCACTGCTGGCGTCTTCGGCCAGACTCAGAAACATTTCCGCTTGCCGGACGACCCGAACACGCCCGTCATCATGGTTGGCCCCGGCACCGGCGTCGCACCGTTCCGCGCATTTCTGGAAGACCGCCAAGCCTCAGGCGCAAAAGGCGCGAACTGGCTCTTCTTCGGCGACCAGCGCCGCGAGCAGGACTTCTTCTACCGCGACCAATTTGAAGGCTGGGTGAAAAATGGACTTCTCTCCCGGCTCGACCTCGCATTCTCCCGCGACCAAGCCGAGAAAATCTACGTCCAAAACCGGATGCGCGAACAAGGCGCTGAGCTCTGGAAGTGGCTCAACGAAGGCGCGTATTTCTACGTCTGCGGCGACAAAAACCGCATGGCCTCGGACGTCCACGCCGAGCTCATCGCCATCGCCCAAAAACACGGCGGCAAGAGCGAAGAAGAAGCGAAAGCATTCATCGAAGAGGGCCTGATGAAAACCGAGAAGCGCTACCGCCGCGACGTGTATTAATCGCAGCTCGCTCGGTCGATTTCAGCCTTCGCATTCGTGGTCGCATACCACGACTCGCGCGAGCCTCGGTACGACGAGTCCGACCGCTTCTTGATGCGCAGGGTGCGGCAGATACGCGTCGCGCGCAGCGGCGCTTTCAAAGAGCATCACGAAGCTATGAGTGAAGCCTTCGCTCAATCCTTCGGTGCTCGTATTCACGCCCCACGTCAGCCCGATGATGCCGGGGATTTTGCGCGGCAAGTCTTCCATGATGCGCCACACGTCTGCGATGTCGTCGGCCGTGCAGGTGTCTTTGAATTGGAAAAAGGCGATGTGTTTGACGCGTTTCATTTCCCAACTCTCGCACGCTCACGGAGTCAGCGGGAAGCGCCGCAAGCACACATCTTGCCGACGATTTTCCACATGCTGCGATCAAGTCTGTGCGGGCGCGGCGGGCATTTGTCCGTAGCGGTGCAGCGTGCGGGAGACGGATTGCTCGCGCAGCCAGTGGCGAAGTTCCACGCGGCCATTCGCGGTGAGCGGTGCGGAGATCACGTTCAGCCCGGAGGTTTGCGCGGCCATGAAAATCGAGTCTTCGCACGGCTCGACGATTCGCAGGAACTCCGCGTGATTTTCCATCGTGGCAAGCGAGAGAGCAAACTCGGCATCGGGAATTTCCGACGCGATGCTCACGGTGAGCGGTGTGCCGGTGAGCTCGGCTGCGAGGCGTGCGCGGCGGATGATTTCTTCATTCGTAGATGGAAGACGGAGGATGACACCGCGAGCCCGACGATAGCGGAACACATTGCTCTCCGCGCGCAGTGCGGAGGGATCGTGCTCGATGGAGAAGTGCGTCTGCCAAGCGGCGCGGTAGCTTTCTTCAAAGCCCGCAGCGCCCGGCGCTTCGGCGATATTCAGGAAACTCCACACGTAGTTGGGGCCGCCCGCTTTTGCGCCCGGTCCGATGCACGAGCGCTTCCACCCTCCGAATGGCTGGCGCTGCACGATTGCGCCGGTGATCGGGCGGTTGATGTAAAGGTTCCCGGCTTGCACGCGCTGCTGCCAGAATTCGAGCTCCGCAGAATCCAGCGAATGAATCCCGGCTGTGAGTCCAAACGAAACGGCGTTCTGCCACTCGACGGCTTGCGCGACCGATTCCGCGCGCATCAACCCGAGCACAGGGTCAAAACATTCCGTGCGATGAAACCACGAGCCGGGCTTCACTCCGAGGCGAATGCCCGGCGACCAGGAGCAAGGATCATCGCTGGAAGCTGCGGGCTTCAGCAGCCATTCCTCGCCCGATTCAAGCTGCGTCAGCGCTCGGCGGAGCATCTCGGACGGCTCGCGAATGAGCGGCGTAATCACCGAGCGCGCATCGCTCGACGGCCCGACATGCAGACTCTCCGTGGCCTCGCGGAGTTGGCGTTGGAAACCGGGATCGTCGTAAACTTCGGCCTCCACAATCGCGAGACTTGCAGCGGAACATTTCTGTCCGCTGTGCCCGAATGCCGAACGAACGAGGTCTTTGATCGCGAGTTCGCGGTCCGCTTGTGCGGTGATGACGATCGCATTTTTCCCGCTCGTCTCCGCAAGCAGTCGCATCGACGGATTCCATCGCTGAAAGAGCCGCGCTGTTTCCCAGCCACCCGTCAGCACGACGCAGGCGACATCCGGGTGACACACGAGCGCCCGCCCGGTGTCTCCGTCGTCGCACGGGAAAAACTGAAGCACGCCGCGCGGCACGCCCGCCTGCCAAAGTTGGCGGGCGAGCAGCCATGCGATTTGGCGCGTCTCCGGTGCGGGCTTCAAAACTACCGCATTTCCTGCGACTAAGGCTGCAAGCACTCCGCCGCACGGGATGGCGTATGGGAAATTCCACGGCGGCGTAACGAGCGTCACCCCGACAGGTGTGCCGACAACGCCCGCCGGAAGCGTCGCAGACTCCGCGTAATATCGCGCGAAATCGACGGCTTCCGAGACTTCGCCGTCCGCTTCGGCGACCGCCTTTTTCCCCTCATCGCGAAGGCACGCAATCGTTTGAAAACGCTGCGCAGACATCACCGATTCCGCTTCGCGAAGAATCCCGGCGCGCTCCGCCTGCGGTCGCGCACTCCACTCTGCATGGGCTCGCACGGCTGTGCGCATGAGCGCGTCGAGCTCCGGCACGGGCGGGAGCGCGTCGTCTTTGTGCTGCTCGATTGCAGCGTCCATCGCGGCCCTCGCATCCGGCTGCGTCCAATCGGTGTCGGGTTCGTTGAAAAAGCCCGCGCCTTTTGCCGGGGCCGGTGTGCTGCGGCGCGACTCCGAGGGAGCAATCGCGCGCAGCCTCCAGCCTGCTTCAAACGCGGCGCGCTGCGACTCCCACTCGGGCGAGTCGGGCCGCATCGCGAACATGTCGCGCAGGAAATTCCCCGGCGCTGTATTCTCATCAAGACGCCGGAAAAGATACGCCATTGCGCTCAGGAAATCGTGCCGCTGAACCGCCGGTGCGTAGATGAGAAGACCGCCAGCCTCTCGCATCACAGCGCGCGACTGGTGGTTCGCCATCCCTTCGAGCATCTCGATTTCTACCAAGTCCGTGGTGCCGGATTCTTCGCGCAACGTGAGCGCCAGCGCCACGTCGAAGAGATTGTGACTCGCCACGCCGATCTGCACCGCTGCGGCATTTTCCGCGCGGCATCCGAACTCCACCATGCGCCGGAAATTCGCGTCGGTCTCCGGCTTCGTCGCGTATGGTGCGGGGTTCCAGCCGTGGAGCTCGGACTCGACCGCCTCCATCGCGAGATTCGCGCCTTTTACCACACGCACCTTGATGCGCTCGCCGCCTTTCGCGACACGCGCTTTCGCCCATTTCGTGAGCCTTTGCTGCGCTGCCCAAGAATCCGGCAAATACGCCTGAAGCACGATGCCCGCGGGCAGTCGGAGGAACTCCGGTTCATCGAGCAACTCGCGGAATGCAGTAATCGTCAGTTCCAAATCGCGGAACTCCTCCATGTCGAGATTCACAAACTTCCCGTGCTCCGCAGCAACGCGATAGACCTCGCGCAATCGAGCCTTGATCGTTGCGAGAGTCTGCTTCCACGCAGCGAGATTGATCTGACTGAAAATAGACGAGATCTTCACGGAGACGTAGCGCACTGCGGGGTCGCGCAAATGAGCGAGCACCGCTTCCTTGCGACGCTCCGCCTCCGCCTCGCTGAGCACGGCTTCGCCGAGGTGATTGAGAGTGATCCGAAATCCCGCAGCCTCGCGCTCTCCGAGATAGCGGTGAAGTCGTTCGATTTCCCCCGGCAAAATCACACGGGCGAAGTCCGCGCGCATCCGGTGCTCCACTGCGCCCATCACGACTCCCGGAGCGACCGCGCTGGCTGCCGCACCGATGCGCATGAGCGTGCGGTCCACCAGCGAGAGATAGTCCGGCGCACCGTAGTCCGAGATCAACTCGCGCCAACGCCGTGCCCGCACTCCCGCATTGCTGCTGCGAAATATCTGGTCGGCCATTGCGAAGGTGAACTGCTTTCCTTCGGTGTCCTCCATCATCCGCGACATCTGCGCCGCGTCGCGTTTTTCGCGCGCCGTTTGTTCCGCATTCGCGGCAGCGAGCAGGCGCTCAGCGAGCGCGATTGCGCGCTTCTCGATGGACGTTTCGGGTTCCGAGTTTGCGAGTGCCGTCATGGATACAATATGCGCCGCCGATGCGATTCCGTCGTGGCGATATTCCGCAGCCGCGATGCCGGAAAAATACAAATCCACACCGAAACTGCGCCATGCTATTGTCTGCGGAAATGAGCACGAAGACCGCGAAAGCCATCCATTCCATCCGCCACGCAGTGCTCGGTTCCACGCCGGGGCTGGAAGTCGCCGAGACGCTCTTTAATTCACTAAATGACGTGATTTTCTGCGTAAAAGATCGCCAGCGACGATACGTCGCCGCAAACGAAGCATTCATCCGCAGCGCTGGACTCTCGAACCGGGCACAGCTTTTCGGTCGCACCGCTCGGGAAGTATTCCCGCCGATTCTTGCCGCCGGATATGAGCAGCAAGACGACGAGGTTTTCGCCAAAGGGCACAGCCTTCGCGACCGCGTGGAAATGATCACGCGACCCGGAAAAAACATCGGCTGGTTCGTCACGCAAAAAGTCCCGGTGAATGATGCTGGGGGCACGACGATCGCCATCGCCAGCATCTCCCGCGACCTCAGTATTCCCGCTTCGGCGGGCGGCGGGCTTGGTCCACTCGGAGCCGCGCTCGACACCATCCATCGCGAATTTTCCGGCCCGCTCCGGATCGAGACACTCGCGAAACAGGCTGGCCTTTCCTCCGGGCAATTTCAGCGGAGAATCAGCGCGCTCACCGGTCTCACTCCTCGGCAGCTTTTGACAAAAGCTCGCATCGAGGCCGCCGCCGAGGCGCTCCAGTCCAAAGACTCTCCACTTTCCGCGATCGCGTTTGAGTGCGGGTTCTACGACCAGGCGGCGTTTTGCCGACAGTTCCGCGCGGCCACAGGTCTCTCGCCTGGCGAGTATCGGGTCGCCTCGCTCGGCGTGTAGAAGGAGGGCGTGATTAATTCTACTTTGTTAGTAATTTCTCGGGACATTTCAACAGAGCCGATATTAATCCTGAAACCTTCACGCCGCCCACACTGAGTGAGCGG
>JAYTMG010000550.1:0-10780 GCA_043728745.1 Verrucomicrobiaceae bacterium | reverse complement strand
CGCGCCCGCTGCGAGGGCCACCGGATTTGCACGGATCGCAGTGCGACCGGAATCGGCGTTGTTGTTAAAGCGCACGATCCCGCCGTTGATTTGGAGCGGACCGAACCACGAGTTCTCGGAAGGTGCGCTCGAGGTCAAGGCCGGAGGGACCGGGGGCGGAGGGAACGTCCCAAAACGAAATACGCTGCTGCCATCCTTCACAATCGTGCCGAGTCCGGAGATGCCGCGATTAAACGTCACCGCACCAGTGCCCGAGCCGTCCAAATGCATCGATTTGGAGATGAGCAGCGGCGTATTGATGGTGAACGCGCCGGCTCCATTTTGCAGGATCTCGGGATTCACACCGCCAAAGCTCAGCGGATTTCCTGACAATACCAACGGCGGATCGGTCGGGAGCCCTGCGGCATCGGTCGCGTTGAGCGAGAGTGCATTCAGGAAGAAATGCGTCGCCGCAATATCGTTCGTCGCAGTGTAATGTGGCGGGCTTCCCGCAGTCGTCCCGCTGTCGCCGCCAAACGAGAGGATGTCGGTGAAATCCGCACCGATCGGTGCCACGCCGCCCTGCCAACTCGCCGGGCTGCTCCACGGTCCAGTTACGTTGTTCCATTGAAATGTGGTCGCGATGGCGTGACTACAAGCCAGGCCGAGTAAAAGGGCAGAAGTAAACGCGGAAGAGCGTCGGGTGATTTGGTGCATTTTAGGGTAAGAAAGGTGTCTTTATTGCGCCGCAATTTCGTCTTGAAACCGTCACGTTTGGAGCATGCGGGTTCCTTGACGAATGGGTCCTGCGGAGCGGGCGCGAAGGAACTCTGCATCCCACCAGGTCGCCAATGTATTCCCGTAACAGAAGTGAAAGAACTGCCGGACGATGTGACTAAAAGTGGAGCAGAGCTACTTTCCGCACTCACGACTTCGCGCTTTTCTACGTTTAATCACGCCCGCTGCCGGAACCAGCCGTCTCAACGGTTCACAGGAGCTACCCGGACTTTCACCGTCCGCCGGAAAACCCCATCCATGCGAGTCTCAAGCTTCCCGAACCCTATTCGCACAAGCGCTCGCATTAACCCGTGACGAATTGTCACGGTTTGCAGCACCATCACAGCGCGGTCACACCCGACGCCAAAGTAGGCGAGATTTGCAATCTCGCTATGGGCGTGTGCGAAACAGAGAGGGCGTTCACTTTCTCAGTCAACGTGAGTCGCCAAAGCGAGATTACAAATCTCGCCTACACGGCCGCTTCGCGGCATTCGACATCACCCCCGCGTGCAGAGGCATTTTTCCTGCGGGTATTGACATTCGCGACCCGCGGCGCTGACTCACTCCTTTCCACATGAACAACCAGAATTTAGCCCATGCGAGTTCCTAGCTTCCCTAATTTTTTCGCACGACTGCTCGGCAGGGCAACGCCGTGAATCACTACGCCCATACCGCCAACGACGCGCACGGCAAAGCCCTGCCGGAGTCTGCATGGCAGCCGCTCCACGAGCACCTTCGCAACGTGGCGGCTCTCGCCCGACGCTTCGCCGAACCGCTGGGCTGTCGCGACGAAGCTGAGCTTGCCGGGCTGCTTCATGACTTGGGGAAATACGCGTTGCGATTTCAGCTACGGCTTCGCGATTCGTCAATTCACGGCATCAATCATTGGGCGGCTGGCGCAGCGCATTTGGCGCAAGGGCTCAAGCTACTCGCTCCGGCGTTTGCGGTGGATGGACACCATACCGGGATTCCTGCTTTTGACGGCCCCGGATTACGTCGTTCCATTGAGTATCTCAAAGCGGATGCCGACCGGCGCGAATTTACCGGCTGCGCGGAATCGGTAGAGCAACTTCTCCAGCGATTCGCAGCGGACGGATTGGCGCTCCCTGAACATGCAGGCAAACCAATCGGTCGCAATTTCGCCGACGCTCTGCGCACACGACTTGTGTTCTCCTGCCTCGTCGATGCTGACTTTCGCGATACAGAAAAGCACTTTGATCCAAGCATCGAAACGCTGCGCAACGTTCCGGCGCTACAGCCGGTTCGAGCGTTGGATATTCTGCGAAATCACCTCTCGCAAATGCCTGCGACTGGTGATGTCAACCAGCGCCGCCGCAAGCTGCTCGACGATTGCCTTGCGGCAGCCACGCAGCCGCCCGGCCTGTTCACGCTCACGGCACCTACCGGCAGCGGCAAGACGCTCAGCTCGCTCGCATTTGCGCTGCAACATGTTGCGCATCACAATGCGGCGTTGCCGGAAGACGATGCGCGGAGATTTCGCCGGGTGATAGTGGTCATTCCGTTCACCAGCGTCATTGAGCAAACGGCGGGTGTTTACCGCAGTCTGTTTGAGCAGGCGTTTGGCGAGGATTATGTTTTGGAACATCATAGCGCCGTCGCTCCGCGCGAACGCCCCGAGGATCGCGATAAGGATGCCGAAAACGCCCGTATCCGCCGAGCGCGATTGGCGTCGGAAAATTGGGAGTCGCCAATCGTCGTCACGACAAGCGTCCAGTTTTTCGAGAGCCTGTTCAGCAACCGCCCATCCGCCTGCCGCAAGCTCCACAATATCGGGCGCTCCGTCGTGCTCTTTGATGAAGTGCAGACGCTGCCTCCCGATCTTGTTCCTTCGCTGCTTTCTGCGGTGAAATTACTCACGCGTGATTATGGAGTGAGCGCAGTTTTCATGACTGCCACACAGCCTGCATTTTCGGACATCCCATCGACTGCGCTTCCGTATGGCTGGAATCCCACGCCCATCGCTTCAGATGAATCTGCCCTCGCCGAAGCATTGCGCAGGACGCAAATCCAGCTTCCTCCAAAAGGTGAGACGCGCACATGGGGTGCGATTGCCGACCGGCTGGCGCAAGAGCCGCAGGCGCTGTGCGTGGTGAATACTACTGAGGACGCACGCCTCTTGTTCACGCTTCTGTGCGCTCGTTCGACTGGTGGAGTGTTCCACTTGTCGTCCCGACTCTGCCCTCAGCATCGACGTGAAAAACTGGAAGAGATTCGCCAGCGATTGCGCGATGGATTGCCGTGCCGACTCGTCTCTACACAATTGATCGAGGCCGGAGTCGATGTCGATTTCCCCATCGCTTTCCGCGCGATGGGGCCGCTCGATTCCATCATCCAAACCGCCGGGCGCTGCAACCGAGAAGGGAAATCTGCGGAGCCACGCCCGGTCATCATTTTTCGCCCGGAAGAAGGCAAGACGCCACCCGGCGCATACCGCATCGCCACAGCAAAAACGGTCGAGTTTTTGGACCGCAATCCCGACGCTACGGAGCGGCTTCATTTGCCGGAATTTTACGCTGCATATTTCCGAGAACTCTACGGCTTGCTCGGCCCGCAGTCGGTAAAGAAGGACGCAGTTTTCGTGGCAAGCGAAGCCCTCGATTTCCCGAAAGCAGCGGATGAATGCAGCCTCATCGGCGACGAAACCCGCGCCGTTCTTGTGAAGTGGGAGCGCGGCGAAGCACTCGCGGAAAAGCTCAAACTGCAACAACATCTCACCGCCGCAGAGTGCCGTGAAGCGCAGCGATTCTCTGTGAATCTTTACCAGAGCCAATTCGCCGACGCGCAAGCGAAGGGCTACGTTTACCAGCCTGCGAAAGATTGGGATTTCTGGGTATGGAACTCGGACTACGATCCGGACCTCGGATTGGGACATTTGGAGGATCGGGTATGCTGACTAAAACAAAGGCCGACCGAGTGCAACTCGATCGGCCCCTTCGTTCTGCCGATAACGGGCAAATCAATGTTTCAATCCACGCCAATTGGCGAAATCCAAAAATATATTGTTGACGGCGACGGCAAAAGGGATATTTTATGCGCCATTGAATTGCCAGTTATAAAAATTTGAAATCATTGAAACCTCATGAGGTCCATTATCCTATTTGAAGAAAACCAAGTCCGCCGTGCATGGAATCGCGACGAAGAGAAATGGTATTTCGCCATCGTCGATGTCATCTCCGTGCTCACCGGGAGCCCAAACCCGCAAGTGTATTGGCGGGTGATGAAAAAACGCCTTATCGGAGAAGGAAATCAAACCGTTACAAATTGTAACGGTTTGAAAATGACCGCCGCTGATGGCAAGCAGCGGATGACCGATGTCGCGAATACGGAGCAGCTTTTGCGGCTCATCCAGTCAGTTCCATCGCCCAAAGCCGAACCGTTCAAACTCTGGCTCGCTCGCGTCGGGTTCGAGCGCCTTGAAGAGATTGAAAATCCCGAACTTGCCGCCAAAAGAACCCGTGAAATCTACGAGCAAAAGGGATACTCCGAAGAGTGGATCGAAAAGCGGATGCGTGGCATCGCCGTCCGGGATGAACTCACCGACGAATGGAAAAAGCGCGGCGTAAAGGAACAAAAAGAATTCGCGATTCTCACCGCCGAACTCAGCAAAGCGACCTTCGGCATGACGCCCACCGAATACAAGGAATTCAAAGCCCTCGCCAACCCGAAGGAAAACCTGCGGGATCATATGACGGACTTGGAACTTATCTTCACCATGCTGGGCGAAGCCTCCACAACCGAGATCGCCAAAAAGCAAAACACACAGGGATTTCCAGAAAACAAAAACGCAGCGAAGGCCGGAGGAACCATCGCTGGCAACGCCCGTCGCGAACTCGAAGGGCAAAGCGGCACCAAAGTTTCCACGCAGTCGAACTTCAACGAACTTCCCGAGCGCAAAGTGAGAGCGATTCGCAAAAAATAACACCTATGACCATCCACCTCCGCACTTGGGGCGACCTCGCCTGCTTCACCCGGCCCGAAATGAAAGTCGAGCGCGTTAGCTATCCCGTCATCACCCCCAGTGCCGCGCGGGGCTTATTGGAGGCGATTCTCTACAAGCCGCAGTTCCGCTGGCGCATCCGCCGAATCGCGGTGAAGCGCCCCATCCAGTTTCTCGCCTTCCGCCGCAACGAAGTGAAATCGCGGCTATCCACTCGCAATCCCGTGCCGCTGCTGGCGGATGAGGATCGCACGCAGCGTAATACGCTCGCCCTGCGCGATGTGGAATACGTCATCGAAGCATCCATGCACCTCACCCCGCTCGCTGGCCTCCCACGCCGCAGGCCGGAGGACGACGAGGATCATGGCGAGGATTCACCCGTGAAGTATCTCGCCATGTTTCAGCGCCGTGCGGAAAAAGGGCAGTGTTTCGCGCAGCCGTGCTTCGGCTGCCGTGAGTTCCCCGCCCACTTTGAACTGAGCGATGAAAGCGCCATGCGCGTCGCGCCGGAGATCAATCGCAACACCGACCTCGGGCTGATGCTTTACGATGTCTTCCACCTCGATGTGTTGAAAACCCAAGCGCCAGGAAAAGTCGAAAAGCCGCGACCTCGGGTGACATTTTTCCCCGCCTCGTTGCGCGATGGGATTGTGAATGTGCCCGACTGGAGCGAAGTGAAAACACAACTCGGAGGTCCGCTATGATGCTCCAAGCCCTCATCGCTTTCGCAAAGCGCGATGGCCTTGGCGATGCTGATTTTGAAAGCGTCGGCGTCCGCTGGCTCATCTCGCTCGACCGCAACGGGCAACTTGCTGGCGACGGCCCCATTCCACTCGCGGAAAACCCGAGCGAAAGGAAACTGCGCCCGAAAGCGATGTCGCGCCCATTCACTTCTCCGAACGAGCTGAACCAAGGAACGAAGGCGCACTTTCTGTGCGATACGCTGGAGCGAGCTGCGCTATTTCTTGATCCAAAGTTTCCCGAAAAAGCCGAGGGAAGACGCACGCAGCACGGCTACTTCCAATCCCTCATGGAAGAGGCGGCGCGTGCGAAACCGGAGGAAGCCGGGCGACTCAATGGCATCGTGAACTATCTCCGCGACGAGGTAGCGATGGCAACACTCCACGCATTGCTCACAACCGCAAAAGCCAAGCCTACCGACAACGTGACATTTGCCGTCGATGGCGTGAACTTGCTGGATTTACCATCATTGCGCGAGTTCTGGCGCGAACGGCGGCGGGGGCAATCAGCGGCGGCGGCGACCCGCGAACAGCGCATTTGCATCGCGACTGGCGAGCTAGCCGAGACGCTCGATACCACAGAAAAAATCAAAGGCATCCCCGGCGGACTGGCGACTGGGACCAATCTCATCAGCTTCGACAAAGACTCATTTTGCTCGTTTGGCTTGGAGCAGGCGCAAAACGCCGCGCTTTCGGCGACTGCTGAGCTGAACATCCGCGCCGCGCTTAATAATCTCGTCGAAAAAAGCCGCAGCCAAGGCTTGGTCTTCAACGACACCATCCACCTCCACTGGACCCGCGATCCGGAAGAAAAAGACCCAATCGATCTGCTCGCCACCGCCGAGCCAGAAGCCGTCGCTGCGCTGTTGAAATCTGTAAAGGAAGGTCGCCGCCACATCGGGCTCGACGCAAATGCCTACTACGCCATGAGCCTATCTGGAAACGGAGCCCGCATCGTCGTCCGCGACTGGCTGGAGAGCACCGTGCCCGAAGTGGAGCAGAATATTGCAGATTGGTTTGCCGACCTCTCCATCGCCGAACCGGACGGAAGCGGGGTGAAGCGCGACTTCAAATTCGGCGCTCTTCTTTACGGAATGGTGCGCGCCGACTTGTCGGAAATATCGCCGGTTTTACCGACGCAATTGCTCCACGGAGCACTGGGAGGGCGCAAGTTCCCGCTGCCGCAATCCGCACTTGCTGCCGCAATCCGTCGGCAACAGCTCGACCAAGACAACAAGCTCAATCCAGCCCGCATCGCCCTCATCAAAGCCTGCCTTCTCCGCTCACCAAATCTCTCAACTCTCAACCATCAACTATCCACTGAAATTATGACTGAATGCCTCAATCCTGAATCTCGCGACTCCGCCTATCTGTGTGGTCGCCTCTTCGCGGTCTTTGACCGTCTCCAATACCTCGCGCTCGGCGGCGTCAACGCTGGCGTTGTCGAGCGCTACTACGCCAGTGCAAGCGTGACGCCCGCGCTCGTCATGGGCCGACTTTTCCGCAACGCGCAATTCCATCTCGCCAAGGCAGACGGCGGCGTCGCCACTAATACAGCAAAGGATTTCGAGGCCATCACCTGTGCGCTCGGTGACAAATTTCCAGCCACTCTCGACCTCGAAAGCCAAGGTCGTTTTGCCCTCGGCTACTACCACCAAAAAGCCGACTACCGCCGCCGCACAGCGGAGCGCAAAGAACAACAAGCCGAGCTTGCCGCGAAATAATTCTCTCAACACTCAACTAACAACACTCAACTAAAATGAACCATCGCTACGACTTCGTTTATCTCTTCGACTGCAAAGACGGCAACCCAAACGGCGACCCCGATGCCGCAAACTCCCCGCGCATCGACCCGCAGGACATGCACGGCCTTGTCTCCGACGTTTGCCTCAAACGCAAAATCCGCAACTTCGCCCTGCTCGCGAAAGAATCCGCACCCGGCTACAACATCTTCGTTCAGCAAGGCAGCGTGCTGAACGAAACCATCGCCAAAGCCCACAAAGACCTCGGCCATGACATCGACCCAAAGTCCGACAAAAAGAAAGCGTCGCGTGCGCAGGTGAGCGATGCCCGTGCAGAAATGTGCAAACGCTTCTTCGACGTCCGCACCTTTGGCGCAGTCATGTCCACCGGAGCCAATGCCGGACAAGTCCGCGGCCCGGTGCAACTGAGTTTCAGTCGCTCCGTCGATGCGATTCTCCCGCTCGATGTCAGCATCACACGCATGGCCGTCACCGAGGCAAAAGAAGCCGACTCCCCAAATCAAACCATGGGCCGCAAAAACCTCATCCCCTACGGCCTCTACCGCTGCCACGGCTTCATCAGCGCACACCTCGCCCGCGAGACGGGTTTCAGCGAAGACGACCTCGCCCTCTTGTGGCAATCGCTCGCCCAAATGTTCGACCACGACCGCTCCGCCGCACGCGGCACCATGGCCCCGCAGAAACTCGTCGTCTTCAAGCACCAATCCATGCTCGGCAATGCACCCGCGCACAAACTCTTCGAGCGCGTCACCGCCAAGCGCAAAGCCGGAGTCGAGGTCGCCCGCGCCTTTTCCGACTACGACGTTGCCGTGGATAAATCGGGATTACCCGCAGGCGTGGAAGTGCTCGACGTGCTGTGACGCATGGGATCGGCACCCAAGGGCCAGAGCCCTTCGGGTGCCGCCTTCGACACGCGAAGCGCCAACAAACTCTCAATTGCCCAAGGGCGTTCTGCGAATCTCAACCCGCGAGTGAATGAACTCTGAACCGCCAACACTGCCTGACCGGGAGCCGCTCCCACTCTCGCTGCTGAACGACTACCTCTTCTGCCCACGGCGGGCGGGGCTCAAGGTTGTCGAGGGGTTGCGGCGGGCGAATGTCCATACGGTCATCGGCGATTTGGCCCATGAACATGCGGACCTTCCGGGCTTTGAACTCGCCAAGGGCGTCACCTTGCTGCGGGCGCTGCCGGTGTGGTCGGGGCTGCTTGGGGTTTCGGGGAAATGCGACATCGTCGAGCAACACGCGGATGGGGCGCTCGTGCCGGTGGAATACAAAAAGAGTAAGCGGCGGCAGTTTGAAAATGATGATGTGCAGCTCTGTGCGCAGGCGATTTGTTTGGAGGAAATGTTCGCGCGCCCCGTGCTTCGTGGGGCGGTCTTTCATGCGGCGAGCAAGCGGCGGCGCGAGTTGGAGTTCACGCCGGAGCTTCGCGCCCTCACGGTGCAGACGGCGGAGGCTGTGCATTCGCTTTTTGCCAGCGGCACGGTGCCAGCGGCGGTGCTCAAGCCGCAGTGCTCGGAGTGTTCGCTTTACGAAGTGTGTTTGCCGGAGATTACGAGCCATCCAGCGAAGTTGCAGCGTGCGGCGGCTTCGCTTTTTCAGGCATGAAGATCCGCTGCTTTTTTTATCCACGGACAGCGCGGAAGCGCAGGGAATCCAATGCAAGTTTTGACCGCGAAAAGCGCGAAATGCGCGAAAGTCGCACAGAAGATTCCTTTCGCGTTTTTAGCGCCTTTAGCGGTCAAAAATGCGCAGCTTTTCCGTGTACTTCCGTGCCTTCCGTGGACCACCCACTGCATTAAAGTCTGTGGATAAAACCCATGCCCGAAGTCATCCAAAATACACTCTACCTCACCACTCAGGCCACGTTCGTAAATCGCGACCATCTCACCCTGCAAGTGGAGGTGCCCGTGTTCCCGCCCGACCTCGCGCCCGCAGACCGCAAGCGCGAGAATGCGACCGACTGGAAGAAGCTTTCCATCCCCGTGCATCACCTCGAATCCGTCTGCATTTTTGGCCCGCGAATCACCCTCACAGCGCCGGTGCTCGACCTTTGCTGGGAGCACGGCGTGTCGGTAAATTACCTCAGCGAAAACGGGTACCTCCAAGCGCGGCTCACGGGCGTCGCGGATACGAGCGTGACGCTGCGGCGGGCGCATTTTCGCGTCGCAGATATGCGGGAAAAATGCGCATCCATCGCGAGGCAGCTCATCGCCGGGAAGCTGCAAAATAGCCGCAACTCGCTACTTCGCGCGGCCCGCGAAACGGACGATGCGCAAGAGCAAGCCAGCCTCACCGCCGTTACCGATACGCTCGCCCGTCAACTGCACAATCTCGGCAGCCTCACCGCCGCCGACCTCGCCCGCGAAGGCGCGCTCGATGCGCTCCGTGGGACCGAAGGGCTGGCAGCGCAGCAATACTTTAGCGTCTTCACATTTTGCCTCAAACAGCAGCGGGAGACGTTCGCTTTCACCGCCCGCACGCGACGCCCGCCGCGCGACCGGGTGAATTGCCTGCTCAGCTTCCTCTACGCGCTCGTGCGCAACGATTGCATCGCCGCGCTCACCACCGTGGGGCTCGATCCGTTTGTCGGCTTTCTCCACGTCGAAAGGCCGAACCGCCCCGCTCTGGCGCTTGATTTGATGGAAGAATTCCGCGCGTGGATTGCCGACCGCATTGCCATCACGTTGATCAATCGGCGGCAAATCGGGCCCGAGCACTTTCGCGAACGTGAGGGTGGTGCTGTGGAGTTTACCGACGCCGGGCGGCGGGCCGTCATCACCGCTTATCAAGAGCGGAAAAAAGAGACTATCCAGCATCCGCTGCTCGACCAGAACCTACGCATCGGCCAGATGCCTTTTATACAGGCGCGTGTTCTTGCTCGCACCTTGCGCGGCGATCTGGTGGACTACCTTCCGTTGATTCCGAAATGACCCGATGCTCATCCTCATCACATACGACGTATCCACCATCGAGCCCGCCGGCCGCCGCCGACTCCGCCGCGTCGCCCGAGCGTGTTCGGACTATGGGACGCGGGTGCAAAAATCCGTCTTCGAGTGCCAGGTCGGGCAAAAGGAATGGGCGCAACTCCGCGCCCGCCTGCTCGACGAAGCCGACCGCGGGCTGGACTCACTGCGCTTTTACTTTCTGGATGAAACTGCAGTGCAAAAAACCGAGCATCACGGAGCGGGAAAGCCCATCGACCTATGCGAACCGTTGATTTTGTGAAGTGGCATCCGCGAACCCCAAGTGCCGTGCGATACAGGGAGGATTCGCGATTGCCGCTCCGAGTCGATGGTGGCAGGAAAGGCGACCGTTCTTTGACATTTGAAAATCGAACTGCCCGGCGCGAAAACACGAGTTCGCGGAAACGGCAGTACAACACTTTGCGGTTGTGCCAATTGGGATGGCCGCAGTCGCCCCCGGTGAAAGCCGGGGGCGCGGATTGAAACTTGGAGGAAGGCACGACTTACGAGTGCGCCTATTGGTCGCCCCCGGTGAAAGCCGGGGGCGCGGATTGAAACTTTTGCGGCGAGTGCAGCGGCGGACTTAGCGATGTC